>JAIRXH010000044.1 GCA_031268385.1 Treponema sp.
ACCCGTACCGGATTATTGGCGGTTATATAATCGTCTATGCAATCCGGCAGCATGATTGTCTGCCCCCGGTTTTCCCCGTGTATGAATTCCATGCCGGCTTTCTCCTCCCGTCTGAGTATACCCCGCCGCCGGAACTTTTGACACAGTCTGAGCCGCAAAGCTCCTGGCAAAGCTGCGTTTACTTTTTCAACGTCACCATTTCCCTGCATACAACATAGAGCTTGTTCCAAAACCCGGTTGGTGCGCAAACTTTGTTTGCGATGGAACAAGATCAGCAAACAAAAAGTTCGTGCTACAGGTGAGGTTTGCGGTAAATTCTTTCCAAAACGGGAATTGCCGGTAACCACCCATAGTTTCCTCCTCCCGGTTTTCCGGGAAAACATTTTGTTTTCCATGGAAAACGCCATGATTTCCAGAGAAAAGATTTTGGTTTCCCTGGAAAAGGTTTTAGTTTCCGTGGAAAATGCCATGGTTTCCCTGGAAACCGCCATGGTTTCCCTGGAAAAGATTCCGGTTTCCCTGGAAAAGATTTTGGTTTCCCTGGAAAAGATTTTGGTTTCCGTGGAAAACGCCATGATTTCCAGAGAAAAGATTCCGGTTTCCCTGGAAACCGCCGCGTTTTCCCTGGCTTTTACCACAGCCGCCCCGGAGTTTTACGGCATCCAAAGCCCGCGCCGCCCGCACCCCCCGCGTAACCGCCGCAGTGCCGAGATCGCCTGGAGTTTCGCGGCATCCAAACTCCGCGCAGCTTGCAAACTCCGCTTTGACGCCGCGAAACTCCCCAGCCGAAGGCGAAGCGGAGCTTCGCCTTCGGCCGTTGACCTCTCTCCCCAAAAGCGGTATCATACTTTTGCGGCGCTGATTTGTCCGCGTTCGAATACATCGGCGCTTCCATAGTATGATATTGGACTTGTGCAACAACCCGGTTGGTTGTTGCACAAGTTTCGCGGATTTGACGAATTTCTTGCGGAAAGCCGCCATATCTGCTGTTTTTTAGTGGAAGTTGGGGCTGTCCAGGAAGGTGGTGCGCAAACTGCGTTTGCGACTTCCCGGACAGCCCTTGCATGTGCTCCCGTTTCGTTGAAACGGTGCGCAAATGCCGCATCAAGGAAGCTGTCCGAACAAGTTTTTCAAACTTTTCGGACAGCCCCAACTCTAGGGAAGCACTGATTTATTCGAATGCGAATAAATCAGTGCTACTTTACCGTAGTTTTTCGCAGTTTTCCGCAGGAAAACGAGAAAAACCATAGGGTAACGCTGATTAGCCACAAGTTAATCAGCGTTACCCTAGTATTGTTTGCGAGGTGGGTGTTTATGGCTTTCAAGGGGAAAAAACCGGCCGGTCGGGAAGAAAAATCCCAAAAAGATGAAATAATCCGCCGTTTCAGGGCCAATCCCGCCCTTTTTATTGGTACCATCGTCATTCTGATCATCGTTATCGTTTCTTTTGTGCTGGTTCCGGCCCTGGCGCCCGAGGCGGGGGGAGGCTTCGGCGACCTTGTTTTCGGCGTTTACAACAAGATCCCCATCAAATACGTCGCGGACAACTATTTTTCCGGCATGGTGAGCAGTTTCGCCAGAGCCAGGCAGTCCGAAATGACTGGGGATAATTCCCAGCTTGTCAATTTTGAAATCTGGCAGCAGGCCTATATTGAGGCGGTGCTGCAAACGGCGATTCTTGACGAAATGAACCGTTCGGGCTACGCGGCGCCCGCGGGCCTGGTGGACAGGGAGGTGGCGATGCTTCCCGATTTGCAGGAAAACGGCCGTTATTCGCCCTCGCGGTACCAGTCGCTTGACGATTCGACCCGTCTTGCCATCTGGGAAAGGACCCGCGACAGGATAATCCGGGATAGATATGAAACGGATATAGGAGAAATGAGCGTGTCGGGGGGGGAGGCCGCCTTCATCGCCTCCATGGGGTCAGGTCAGCGCAGCTTCGACATGGTGTCTTTTTCCACAGACAATTATCCTGAAGAGGAGCAGACGGCGTTTGCGTTCGCCAATCCCGATCTTTTTACGGTTACCCGCCTTTCAAAAATCACCGTAAGTTCCGGCGAACAGGAGGCCCTGAGGGTGCTCGCCTCCATCATGGACGGGACGACTTCCTTTGAGGAAGCCGCGCGGAGTTATTCGCAGGATGAATACGCGCAGCAGGGCGGCGACATGGGGATCAAAATGGCCTTTGAGCTTTCCGTCGAGGTTTCCGAAACCGCCGACAGGGACGCGCTTGCATCCCTTGGCGCGGGGACCTACAGCGGGATCATCAAGGTTCCTTCGGGGTGGGCCTTTTTCAGGGCGGAAGAAGCGCCTCACGCGGCCGTTATGGAAGACGAGCTCTCAAAACAGAAAATACGTTCCTACCTCAGGGAATACGAAGGCGGCCGTATGGCAGACTGGGCCGAAGGGGAAGCGCTGGCCTTTATCGCCCTTGTGGATGAATACGGATTCGCCGAAGCGGCAAATCAAAAGAACATTGCAAGGCGCAGTTTCGGGCCCCTTCCGGTCAACTACGGCAGCGTGGAACTTTTTCCCTCGCTTGAGACCGCCTCAATCACCGAGCTTCTGCCCGGAGCGACGGACGAAAATTTCTGGCTCACCGCCTTTTCGACTCCCCTCTATACCCCCTCGGAGCCTGTCGTTCTGGGAAGAAACGTCCTGGTGCTCTTTCCCCTGGAAGAAAGCGGGGACGACGAATCTTCCGCGAATCTTATAGAATCCTACGTGTCTTACTGGATAAGCCTGCTTGCACGGCAGAGCATCCGTTCCCATTTTCTTACCAGAGACGTATTTGAGGACGGCTTCATGCAGGCCTACCGCCGCTATGTGTCGCCCTGATTTCCGCCGCCCGCCTGGAGCATGTTGATCCATGGACGCCTCATAGAGACCGGCCGGGGTTATTCCCTTTCCTACCGGGGAAAAACCCTGCTTTCCGTCATGGATCCCGCCGCGCAGGCCGAGCGCGCCCTGGGAACCGTTTCCCTGGTGAACCGTACGCTGTACTTCTGTCCCTCTCCCCTGTTCGGTTACGGCCTTGAGGGATTTCTTGAACGGTTAAGCGGGGAAAGTCCCGATTCGGCGGTGCTCTGCGTGGAAGCCGAAGAAGAGCTGCTTGAACTTTCCGGCAACGCCATGAAGGGACTGCTTGAAAATCCCCGCCTGCGTCTTGCCGGAGCGGGCGATCCAGGGGCGCTCTGCGATTTTGTCCGGGACGCCTGGGGAAGCCGCCGTTTCCGCCGTGTGGAACCGCTCCGGCTTTCGGGCGGCTGGCGGCTGCACCGGGAACTGTACGATTCCCTTGCCGGCGTACTGAGGGAAGACATCGCCCTTGAATGGGGGAACGCCGTTACCCTGATGAAGCTGGGCCGGCGCTACATGAGAAACGCCGTCCGCAACCTCGCCCTCGTTCCCTCATGCCGGAGCCTCCGGGATCTTTCCTTCGGCGCCCGGCCCGTTCTGGTCCTTGGCGCGGGGCCTTCCCTCGACGGGCTTCTTGACTGTCTTGAACGGCGTTTCGGCGAAAGCCTCCGGGACGGAGCGCCGGAAGGCTCCCGTTCCTTCAAAATAATGTGCGTGGACACGGCCCTTCCGGCCATGAGGGCGCGGCGTATCAAACCGGATCTCGCGGTGGCCCTTGAAAGCCAGCACTGGAACATCAGGGATTTTACCGGCCTTGGGGACTGGGAACTTCCTCTTGCCATGGATCTTTCCGCCCTTCCTGAAACGGCGGAAATGCTTGGAAGCCGCGTTCATCTTTTCTTTACGCCCTGGACCCCCCTCCGCGTCTTCGGCCGTCTTGAAAAGGCGGGGCTGCTCCCGGAACGCCTGCGGCCGCTGGGATCGGTGGGTCTTGCCGCGGCGGCCGCCGCGCTCCGCCTGGGCTCGGGTCCCGTGTTGTGCGGGGGCATAGACTTTTCATTTACCCCCGACAGCTACCACGCCCGCTCGACGCCCGGACACCGTGAAAAGCTCAGGGAACACAACCGCTTTCAGGGTGTGCTCAACGCCGGCGCCGGTTTCCGTCCGGGAACCTCGGCGGCTTCCGCGAAATCGGGCGCCGCCGTGCGGAGCGACGCCGTCATGAGGGGATACCGGGATCTTTTCGAGCGGGAATTTTCCGGGACAAGGATCATCGGCATTTCAGGCGGCGGACTTCATCTGGGGGTGAAGACGGTGGACGCCGAAGAGGCCTGCGGGCTCCTGGGGGAAAACGCCGGAAGCGCCGCAGGGGAACACACGGACGCGGCCGCCGGGGAAAACGCCGGAAGGGCCGCAGGGAAAACCCGCGCCGGAAAGAAGGAGGATCTGCTCCGTTTCGTCCGGGGCGAGAGGGAAAGTCTCGCGGAACTGCGGGACATACTTACGGGGGAAACTGCCGCCGGCGCCGAAAGGCTTGACGGGCTTCTTGATGGCCTTGATTACCTGTGGGCGCACCTTCCCGGCTGCGCCGGACGCGGCGGCGCGAGGCCCCCGGCGTCCGACATCGCTTTCCTTAAAATGGTACGCGCGGAAATCGATCCTTTTCTGAAACTCTGGAAGGGCCTTGCCGAGAAACTTACACAACGCGGTTCCTGAAACCGGCCGGACAAATTCCCGCGTACTCCCTGAAATTTTTTGAAAAAACACGGTAATCGGCGTACCCTACTTTTTCGGAAATTTCATAGATTTTTTCGCTGCTTTCACGGAGCAGTACCTTTGCCTTTTCCATGCGGCGCCTGGTAAGGTATTTAAGAAAAGACTCTCCCGCGCATTCGCCGAACATTTTTGAAAAATAGGAAGCGTTTAACCGCAGGGCGCGGGCGGTACCGGCCATGGTAAGCGGCCTGGAATAGTGCTTTTCGATATAATCCAGCGCCTGCAAAAAATTCCGCTTGACGCCGACCTGTCTTTCGGGCGGCAGGCGTTCAGGCAGAAGAACAAGTTTTTTGTGCAGGTCTTCCTGCCGCCAGGCCGTTTCAATTTCATCGCGTATCACCCGCAGTTCTCCGTCTTCAAGCTCCCAGACGCGGCCTATGCCGGAAACAAGGGAAGAAAAGAACGCGATTAGATCGCGGGGATTTATCTGTTCCGCGCCGCCGTTAATTATCCCGAATATCTCCTCCACCCAGGCCCTGTACCCGGCAAAGCGCCGGTTTGCAAGCAGCACGACGGGCTTCACGGACCGGAAATCGGCGGCAAGGGGTTTTTCCCTGCGGCCGCACAGTTCATCGTATATGAACGTATGCTGTTTCGCGTAAACCAGATTGTACAGGAGGGCCGTCTCCGCCTGATTATAGGAAAGCCAGCCGTCTTCAAAGCGCGTCCAGCCTCCTTCCCCGGTAAAGGAGGCGGCCTCCGTCATTTCAGGCAGGTTTCCGCGAAACACGCCGCTCATGAGTGCCGAGGCGCGGGGGGCATCATGAGCGCCTTGACGGGCCTTGAAAAAAAGGCACGCGTATTCCGTGGCGGACGGCTGAAAGAGAAGGTATCTGGTCCGGGATCCTTCAACGGCGCCTGTCATCATTGTTTCGGGAGAAAACTCCCGTGAAGAACAATCGGGCCTTCTGCATATTCCCGCGCGTACAAAAGGCGTTTCTTCCGTGTCTATGCCGAACCCGGACAGCAAAATGTCCCGGTCCGGGGGCTGCGCGTCAATATGCTTAAGCCACAGGGTAAGGCGGTCAAGGCCGGCGGATCTGAACCTGCGGAGAATAGACTCGTCTTCCCGTACCGCATCAAGGCATTTTTCAACCGCCTCCCGCAGGGCGTCCTCGTTGACGGGCTTGAGAAGATAATCCGAGACGCCGAGTTTTAACGCCGTCCGCGCGTATTCGAAATCGGAAAACCCGCTGATGACAATAATGCGCCTGGGATCGACTGTTTCCCTTACCGCCTCAATCATTTCAAGCCCGCTGAAATTCGGCATCTTGATGTCGGTAATTACAATGTCGGGCTTCTTTTCGCGTACCATCTCCACCGCGCCGAGGCCGTCCCTTGCCGTGAGGATCGTATCAATCCCCAGGGAGGCCCAGTCTATTGCCCCGGCGATACCTTCCCTTATCCACTTTTCATCGTCACAAACCAGCAGACTGGACATGCTCCGCCTCCACAAAAACGGGAACGCGGACATACACACGAGTCCCCGCGCCCGGAACGCTTTCTATTTTAAGGCCGTATCTGTTTCCGTAATGTATCTTTATCTGCATGTTGATGTTGCGAAGCGCGAAATTGCCCACTTCATTCATATCGTTCCTTTCCAGGGAATGCCGCAGATCTTTCAGTTTTTCGGGAGAAATACCCGCGCCCGTGTCGCTTACGGTAAAAACCAGATCGTCTCCGTCCGGCGCGCACGAAAGTTCCACAATGCCGTTGTCCGCCTTTCCCTCAATGCCATGATTCAGGGCGTTCTCAAGCAGGGGCTGGAATATGTATTTCAGCGTCCTTAATCCGTAAAGCGATCTGTCAATGTTCACGACAAAATCAACAATAAAATCACTTTTTATCGCGTAAATGTTCATGTAACTTTCCGCCATCTGTATTACCTGTTTTATGGTAATAATGTCCTGACCTTCACTGAGCGCGATTCTGAAATAGGAAACCAGGGAAGAAACAAGGCTCGTGATCTGGGGAACCTTGTTGATCCTCGCCATCCAGTGTATCGCGTCCAGCGTGTTGTATAAAAAATGTGCGTTGATTTGATACCCCATCATTTTAAGGCGAAGATCCTTCTTGACAAGTTCATCCTGATAGAGTTTTTCCATCATGCTTGCGAGGTTTTTCGACATCTCGTTAAATCCGTCATAGAGAAGACCGATCTCGTCTTTTCTGACAAGGGGAATGGTACAGTCAAGTTCTCCGTCCTTGACCCGGCGCATGGCCCCGAAGAGAACCTGCAGGGGATTAAGCAGATTTATCGAAAGAATCCAGGCAATGCCCGTACTGAGCAGAATAAAAATGACAATGACCAGAAACACCACCCTGGTGATCATCCTGTTTTGGTATACTATCTGCCGGTAGGGAGCGAAGACAAAAACTTTCCATTTGTAGGGTAAAATATTGGAATAGGACACCAGAAATTTTTCACCGTTTATCGTTTCAAGATAATAGCCTGAATTCCCGCTTTCCTCCGCGGCCGTAAAAACACGGTCAAAGAGTTCAATGGTAACAGGCGATCCGTAACCGGAAACAATGCCGCCGCCGCTGTCGGCAATTATGATGCTGCGGGGATCATCCCGCAGAAAATTCTGGACAAGCTGGCTTTGAACGGCCTTTATGTCCAGATTGATGGAGATATAGCCGTCGGGAAGGTAATTCCCCATGCTCCTTACGGACACAAAGAGGGATATAACCTCTTCGCCGTTTATTTTCGCGCGGGGAGACACCGACGGGCTTGCGGCCATATAGACGCCGCGATCCCGGCCGGAGGCCGTCCGCGGCCATTCAAGGCCGGACAGATCCCCCGTATAAATATTCGAAGAAACATTGTTGCTTGCAAAGAGCCAGTTCTGCTCACGGGAATAAATAGTGACGCTGTGTATCATGTTGTCGGTAAATTGTATGTTCCCCGTGAGGAACACGAGGTGCGCCATATTTTCCGCGTAATTACTGTCGGTCACGTTCATGGGGGCGAGTATCAGGTTCCGCACGGTTCTGTTTACCGCCATGTTGAGCAGATCCTGATAGAATTTCCCGGTAATAAGGCGGAAGCGGTCGGAAAAATAATCCAGGCGGGCCGTATATACGGAGCCGGTGTTTTTTTCTACTATATCCATTGACTGGCGGGAAATAAAGAACGAACAAAAAATCAGGGGCAGAATGATAATCACCGAAAAAAGGACGAACAGTTTTCCCTGCAGACGCGATCTGAACCTGAAACGCATGGGAGTATTATCCCACATTCCGTAAAAAAAATGAAGAACCAGGGGAACAGGTTCCGGGCGGGGGCTGCCGCCTTTCGGGCGCTAAAATAAATAAAAAACACACATAATGCAAAATCCAATCCTGTACAGACGGCGGGGAAGGGAGGATCATTATTTGTATTCAATTTATTTTCAGGAGGATTGAGATCCATGAAGAAACAGGTATTGCTTATTTTGACCCTGGCCCTTTTCTGTCTTGTCTTTGCGTCGTGCGGCGGCAGGCAGTCAGGCGGTTCGGGCAGTCAGGCGATTGTGGTAAATAACCAGCTGGTCGGACGGGCCGACGCTCCCATTGAAATTACCTTTCAGCCCGACCCCGGCCACTGGCTCAGTTCCACCGACAGCGGCGTGGCCGCCTATTTTGAAAAGAAGGCGCGGGCCTGGGCGGAAGCTCACCCCGATGTCAAAATTGTGCCTGTGGCCCAAAGCGTCAACATCAACGACTCCATGGGCAAGCTGCTTATCCAGGCGGCGGACGGCAACGCGCCCGATTTCGCGGAAGTGGACTCCTTCGTGCTTCCCAACTTCAAGCAGTATCTCAAGCCGCTGGACGACGTGCTTGCCGAAAAGGGCATTGACAAGGCGTCATGGTTTCCCTTCGCGCAGGAAGGCGTAACGTACAACGGAAAATTTGTGGCCCTCTGGCATACCACCGATGTCCGCGTGCTGTATTACAACAGGGCGCTCGTGCCCAATCCGCCCAAGACATGGGAAGAACTGTTCTCCATAGGCCAGGAACTCAAGGCACAGGGGTACACTCCCCTTCTCTACCCCGCCGGACGCAATGAAACCACGTCCTGCGACATACTTCCCTGGTTCTGGTCCCAGGGTGGATTGCTGGTGGATGGCAGCGGAACCCCCGTTTTTGATCAGGGAAACAACCGTGCTTATCTTTTAAACACCCTCGCGTTCCTCAAGCAGACCATTGATACAGGCATTTCCCCGGCGCGGGTCACCACCTTTGGTACCGACAGCGACATGAACAACGAAGTGGTCGCGGGAAAAGTCGCCATGTTTGTGGGGGGAAGCTGGCTTTCGTCCCAGTTGAGGACGATCATGGGCGACAAGGAATTTTCCGACACCTGGGGGCTCGCCCAGATTCCCATGCCACAGGGCGGGAAACGTGTTTCCACCGCCGGAGGTTGGACCGTGGCGGTGTTCACCAAGGATGATCAGAAACGGAAGCTGGCCGCCGATTTCGCCATCAGCTGTTACATCGACGACGCGGCGATGGACGAGTACAGCTCCATCTCGGGGCAGCTTCCCTGCAGATCCACGATCTATGAAAAGTCGGATTTCTTCAAAAACGATCCGGTTCTCGTGGCCTACGCCAACGAACTGGAATTCGCGAGGGTCCGTCCCGGCGTGGAAATATATCCCGTCATTTCGCAGGAATTCCAGGTAGCCATTTCCGATGTCATCACCGGCGCGGCATCGCCCGAAGCGGCGTTAAGAACCATGTCGCAGAACATCTCGCGGTAGCACCCAAGGGGGCGTCCCCCGGAATACACCGGGGAGGCGCCTTTTTTCCCGCACAGGAGTTTACCCAATGCGGACTAACGCCACGATCCTCTCAAAAGCGGGTTTTTCGCGCCGCCTGGCGCGGGGGCCCTTGTTATGGCTTCTGCCGCTTTTGCTTGTCCTTTTTTGTTTTTACCTTTACCCTGTCATTGACGTTGTCCGCTACAGCTTTACCGACGCGAAGATGACTTCAAACGAGTACGTCTACACGTTTCGTTCCTATATAAATGTCTTTACTTCCCAGGCATTTTATCAGTCCCTGTGGCGCACCTTCATCTTCGTTTCAATAAGCGTCGTGTTCCAGTTCCTTCTCGGTTTCGCGATTGCCTACGCGGTGGATCACGGGGAGCGGAGAAAGGCGAAGGGTACGCTTGTTACCCGCACCATCGCCCTTGTTTCCTGGGCCATACCCGGCGTAGTCATAGGCGTCATCTGGAAAATCATGCTGGAAGAGTCCCCTTCCGGCATTTTCAATTACGGCCTTTCCCTTTTCGGCGTATCCATGGTCGACTTTTTGTCGAATCCCGGCCACGCGATCATTTCTGTTTCCGTGGCCAATGTATGGCGGGGAACCGCCCAGAGCATGATCCTCCTTTACGCGGGGCTCAAAACCGTTTCATGGGATGTTATCGAGGCGGGCTTTATAGACGGGGCGAACATGTGGGGCCGCCTCTGGCATATAATCCTTCCCTCCATGCGCTCCGTTATTACCGTCAATATCCTTTTGAATATCATCAACACCTTTAACACGTTTGACATGGTCATGTCCCTGACGGGCGGAGGACCAGGACGCAGTACCGAAGTGCTGGTGCTGGGCGTTTACAACCGCATATTCAGCATGTACAATCTTGGGCAGGGCAGCGCCATGGCCGTTATACTGCTGTTTATAAATATCATCATGTCCCTGTTTTACATACGGCTTGCGGCAAGGGGAGAAAAAAAATGAAAAGACGGGGAAAAAGCGGAAAAGTTGTGTCACTGGTTTTTCTGTACGCGTTTTTTGTTTTTATAGCGGTCTTTTTTCTGTTTCCTGTAGTCTGGACCGTTTCCCTGAGTTTCAAGACCATGCGGGAACTGTACCGCTTTCCCCCGAAAATCCTGCCCGGCTCCCTGTACCTTGAAAATTACGGGTACGTTATCAACCAGTACAACATCTTCGCGGGAGTGCGCAATTCTTTTTACATTACCATCATCACGGTTGTGGGGACCCTTTTGATAACCATACCGGCGGCCTATGCCTTCTCGCGGATCAAATTCGCCCTGAGCCGCGTTCTGCAGTTTTCCATACTGCTCTTTCAGATGATATCCCCCATCGTCATGCTCATTCCCCTGTACCGTTATTTTTCAAGAATGGGACTTTTGAATTCGTACTTCGGCCTTGTCGCCATCTACATTGCCGTTTCGGTTCCCTTTCAGGTGTGGTTCATACGCGGCTTTCTTGACACCATTCCCGTTCAGCTTGACGAGGCCGCGACCATTGACGGCTGCAACCGGCTACAGGTAATAACCCGCGTGCTGCTTCCCGTCATTACCCCCGGCCTTTTCTCGGCGTCCCTCCTCATATTCATAAGCAGCTGGAGCCAGTTTGTAGTGCCCTACATTCTGATAAGCGCCCCGGCCAAAATGCCCGTGTCGGTGGCGCTTGTCAACCTGCAGTCGTCGCTGACCAGCATCAACACGCAGTTCCTCGCGGCCGGAAGCGTTGTCGCCATCGCGCCCACAATCATTCTCTTTGTCATACTGCAAAAATTCATCGTTTCCGCAATGACGGCGGGGGCGATTAAGGGGTAGTATTGCCCTTCACCAATCTAGCGGAGGCTTATCATGTCTGATGCAAAAGTTATTTACGCGGTATCAAAAACCCACTGGGATCGTGAATGGTATCTCAATTTCCAGAATTTTCGCGTCCGTCTTGTCAAACTGATGGACAATCTTCTGGACATTCTTGAAAAAGATCCCGGGTATGTTTCATTTATGATGGACGGACAGATGATCCCCATTGAAGATTATCTTGCCGTAAAACCGGACCAGGCTTCACGGATAAAGAAATTCGTGGAAAGCGGACGGCTTGTCATCGGGCCCTGGTATGTGCTTCCCGACGAAGTGCTTGTTTCAGGCGAAACCCACATACGCAACTGGCTCATGGGGGAACGTCTTGTCCGCAGGTTCGGCGGCAAAAAAATGAACATAGGCTACCTTCCCGATTCCTTCGGACATCCTTCGCAGATGCCCCAGATAGCAAGCGGACTCGGCATGAAGTGGATGACATTCTGGCGTGGGGCTACCGAAGAGGTAGACAAAAACGAATTCTACTGGGAAGCCCCCGACGGTTCAAAGATCCTCGTAAACCTCATGCCCAAGGGTTATTCAACAGGCGCGGAATTCCCCGACGATCCCGATATTCTCGCCGCAAGGCTCGACAGGTACATAGACGATTTCTCCTCAAACGCGAACACCGATATTCTGTACATGAGCAACGGCGGGGATCACCTTGAGGCGGTTCCCTATCTTTCAAAAGTAATAAAAGGCGCAAATGAGCGGATGAAGAACGGAAAGATCGTTCATACGACGCTGGAAAAATTCTTTGGCGATCTCTGTGAAAAACTGAAGGGAAAAAACATCAAAACCATCAAGGGCGAGATGATGGGCACCCACACGGCGATTCTTCTGACTTCTACCCTTTCAACCCGCATGTATCTGAAACAGTTAAACTTTGAATGTGAAAGGCTTCTTCTTGACATTGTCGAACCCATACACAGCATTGCCGCCTTCCAGGGCTATGCGTATCCGAAAGAACTGATACTTGAGGCCTGGCGCCATCTTCTTCAGAACATGCCCCACGACAGCATCTGCGGGTGCAGCATTGACGAAGTACACAGGGACATGCTGTACCGGTACAACCAGGTCAGGGAAATAGGCGAGGCGCTGCTTGACAGATGCGGCATCTTTTACGGCGCCGCGGGCGGGAAAGGGCTTAAAAGCCGGGATGCCGTGGCCCTGTTCAACGCGTCGGGACAAACAAGATCAAGTCCCGTTACCGTTACCGTCGATCTTGAGCCGAAACTCATGGGAAGGCTGGAATTCAACGATCTTGACGTACCCCTCGCGTCCGATACAAAGGCGGTAAGGAAAACAAAAATCCACGATGTTCTTGGCAGGAGCGTCCCCGCCTCGGTGCGGGCCTTTGACGGAGAGCGGGAAATACCCTGCACGCTCAATTCGGCCGAAGTATACACGGGAAAACTCAAACTGAACCCCTACACATTCCCAAATCAATACTGTTCAATACGCTGCTCCGTTACTTTCCTCGCGAAAGACATTCCCGCGATGGGGTACAAGTCGGTAAGTTTCCTTCCCGTCTATGAAGGGAAAAGCGGCAGGGAAGAAATTGCCGTGCCGTTTGTTGAAAACGAATTCTTCGCGGCAAGTCCCGCCGGAAACGACGGCAGCCTTGACGTACTCGACAAGAAAACGGGCGCCCTGTATTCGGGCGTGGGCCGCCTTGTCGACTCGGGGGACTCTGGCGACGAATACACCTATTGTCCGCCCCTTTACGACAGCTTTGTGTATCCCGATCCCGATTCAATTGTCATCACCGCCGAAAAGAGGGGAAACGTGTCGCAGGTTCTTGCCGTATCGGGCGTCATGCATCTGCCCGAAACAATGCTGGAAACGGACGTACGCCGGAGCGGAAGGCTTGTGGACTGCGCCTTTACCACCAGGGTAATCCTGTACGGCGGCGTTCCCCGTATCGACTTTGAAACCGAATTTGACAACAGGGCGGAATACCACCGCCTGCGGGTCCTTTTTCCCGCGGGCGTCAGGGCGGAAACTTCGGTCAGCGCCGGAGCCTTCTCCGTTGACACAAGGCCGGTGGAAAAAAAGCAGGACCCCGAATGGCAGGAATGGTTTACCACAAATCCCCAAAAAGAATTCTGCGATGTTTCGGACGGACAAAGAGGGCTTACCGTCGCCAACCGGGGACTTCCCGAATACGAGGTTTACAATGAGGAGAGGCAGTCGGTAATTGCCGTTACGCTCCTGCGCTGCGTCGGGGAAATAAGCAAATGGAATATGCGTACCCGCAAGGACAGGGGAGGCTGGCTGGTATTCGCGCCGGAAGGCCAGTGCAAGGGGAAATACCGTTTTGACTATTCCGTCATTCCCCACGCGGGAAACTGGGAATCTTCGGAAAGCCATGAGGAGGCGCGGAATTTCGCGTCTCCTCCTTTCCCCCTGCCGTTTACCCCGGCGGAAAAGCCGGACGGGGATGTCCTTCCCGCCGAAAAGAGTTTTGTTTCCCTTCCCGCCGGCCTTGTCGTCACCGCTTTCAAGCCCTGCGAATTTGAGGAGGGATATATCCTCCGTTTCTACAACACCAGAACAAAAACAGTAAAGGGCGATGTGGTGTTTAACATCCCGGTCAAAAAGGTGTACAATGCGGGGATGAACGAGGAAACCCTGAATGAAATGAAACTTGAAAACGGCAGAACCGTTGTCGAAGCCGTTCCGTTCAGGGTAATAACACTGAAGCTGGGAGTATGAAATGAAGCGTTCTGAAATAAACGGATACATACGGGATGCCAAAAATTTCATCGGCGGGATGAAATTTTTCCTTCCCCCCTTCGCCTTCTGGAGCCCGGAAGACTGGCGGCAAAAGGGAAGTGAATACGACGAAATACGGAAAAACCAGCTCGGCTGGGATCTGACCGATTTCGGCGGCGGCGATTATGAAAAGCTCGGGCTTTTTCTCTTTACCATCCGGAACGGAAATACGCATGACCCTTCATGCAAAAAAACCTACGCGGAAAAAATCCTCCTTGTGCGTCCCGGACAACTGACGCCATATCATTTCCACAGGGGCAAAATGGAAGACATCATCAACCGGGGCGGCAAAGGCCCGCTTAACGTGCAGGTGTACCGTTCGGCGGGGGAAAAAGAACTTGACAGATCCTCCAAAGTGCCACTCTCCGTCGACGGCCGCAATTATCTTGCCGAACCGGGAAGCGTCATAAGGCTCCTTCCCGGAGAAAGCATCACGCTTTTTCAGGGGGTTTTTCATCAGTTCTGGTCGGACGGCGCGGAGCTGCTTCTGGGCGAAGTTTCAATGGTCAACGACGATCACGCCGACAACTTCTTTCTGGAAGAGCGGGGCCGTTTCCCCGCCATTACGGAAGACGAAGCCCCTCTGCATCTTTTGGTAAGCGATTACGGGAAAATATCATGAGGCTCAAAGTCGGAATAGCGGGGGCGGGCGGCATAGCCGGTACAATGGCGCGGACCCTTAATCAAATGGAAACGGCTTCGGCCTATGCCGTGGCGTCAAGGGATTACCAGAAAGCGAAAACTTTCGCCGGCGCGTATAACATCGAAAAAGCATACGGATCATACGGGGAAATGTTTGGGGACCCCAAAGTCGATCTGGTCTACATCGCGACTCCCCATTCCCATCATTACGAGCAGATGAAAGAGGCCCTTGGAGAGGGAAAAAACGTGCTCTGCGAAAAGGCGTTTACCGTCAACGCCGCACAGGCCCTGGAGATTCTTGAACTGGGAAAAAAGAAGAAGCTCCTTGTCGCCGAGGGAATATGGACGCGCTACCTTCCCCTGCGGAACATAATAAACGAAACAATGGCAAGCGGGATAATAGGAACGCCGCGTTTTCTTTCCGCCGTATTCTCGAATCCCATCGCCCATATAGAGCGCATCGCAAGGCCGGAACTCGCGGGCGGCGCGCTTTTGGACACGGGGGTCTACCCCATCAATTTCGCGCTCATGACCTTCGGCGGCGGCATAAAGGAAATTGTTTCGGCCATGCGCTTTCTTGACTCGGGCGTTGACGCGGAGGACAACATAATCTTCCGGTACGCCGACGGCAGGACGGCGCTCCTCCATGCCTGCGTACAGGCCGCCGGTCCCGGCCGGTGTACCATTGAGGGGGAAAAGGGCCACATCGAAATTGATCCCATTCTCAACGCGAAAAAAATTACCGTGTACGACGCCGCCAAAACGGTGACAGGCGTAAAAGAAGTTCCCCCGCAGATCTCGGGCTTTGAATACGAGGTGGAATCCTGCCGGAAAGCCATTGAGGAGGGGAAGATCGAATGTCCTGAAATGCCCCATTCCGAAATTCTCAAGGTAATGAAGATCATGGATTCAATAAGAAACAGCGGGGGATTCAAATACCCCGGGGAATAAGAGTCCGGGGAACAGGGCGCGGACCGGGAATTCCCTGAACGGGCTTTATTCGTCTTTTGTCTTGAGCACCGCGAGGAAGGCGCTCTGGGGCAGCTCAACTTCCCCAACCATGCGCATGCGCTTCTTCCCTTCCTTCTGTTTTTCAAGGAGCTTGCGTTTGCGGGTAATGTCGCCGCCGTAGCATTTGGCAAGCACGTCCTTGCGCAGGGCGTTCACCGTTTCGCGCGCGATGATCTGGCTGCCTATGGACCCCTGTATGGGGATCTTGAACTGCTGGCGGGGAATCTCGTCGCGGAGGCGTTCGCAGATCATGCGGGCCCGCGTCTGCGCGCCGTCCCTGAACACAAGCTGGGAAAGCGCGTCAACCTGCCTGCCGTTAAGGAGTATGTCAAGTTTTACAAGATCCGTCGGCTTGTACCCCGTAATGTCATAATCAAACGAGGCATAGCCGCGGCTCGTGCTTTTGAGGCGGTCGTAAAAATCGAAGAGCACCTCGGCAAGGGGCATGTCATAGACAATCTCCACCCGTTTTTCATCAAGGTATGTCATGTTGGTCTGAACCCCCCGCTTTTCAAGGCACAGCGTCATGATGTTCCCGAGGTAATCGGCGGGGGTTATCACCGCCGCGCGTATGTACGGCTCCTGGGCGCTTTCGACGCGGCCCTCGCCGGGATACTCGCAGGGATTGTCGACAAAGACCTCGCCGCCGTTCCGCAGACACACCCTGTAGCGGACAGAAGGAGCGGTAAAAATAACAGACTGATCGAATTCCCGTTCAAGCCGTTCCTGTATTACCTCAAGGTGAAGAAGGCCCAGAAATCCGCAGCGGAAACCGAAGCCCAAAGCCGCCGACGAATCTTTTTCATAGACAAGCGAGGCGTCGTTGAGCTTCAGTTTTTCCATCGCCGCCCGCAGTTCCTCGTAGTCGTTTGAATCGACAGGATATATCGAAGAAAAAACGACGGGCTTTACTTCGCGGAAACCGGGCAGGGGAGAGGCGCAGGGATTGTCCTGGCATGTTACCGTATCGCCGACGCGGATATCGGCAACGGTCTTGATCCCCGCGATGATGTACCCCACATCCCCCGCGGAAAGCTCCTCCGTTTCACAAAGGGCAAGCCTGAAGATCCCCGCCTCCTCGACCTCGTAAACGGAACCTGAAGACATAAAGGAGATCTTCATACCCTTTTTTATTACGCCGTCAAAAATACGGAGGTACACCACGACGCCGCGGTAAGAATCGTAACGGCAGTCAAAGATGAGGGCGCGCAGGGGAGAGGCCGCGCTGCCTTCGGGCGGGGGAATGCGCTTTACAACGGCCTCGAAAAGCTCGTCAACGCCCGTCCCCTTGCGGGCGGAAACCAGAAGGGCGCTTTCCCCGTCAAGCCCCAGATCCTTTTCGATCTGTTTCTTTACGCCGGGAATGTCGGCGGCCTGCATGTCTATCTTGTTGATCACGGGCACTATTTCAAGATTGTGCTCCAGGGCAAGGTACATGTTGGAAAGGGTCTGGGCCTGCACCCCCTGGGTGGCGTCGACAAGCAGCAGCGCCCCTTCGCAGGAATTGATGGCCCGGCTCACCTCATAGGTAAAATCCACGTGGCCGGGGGTATCGACAAGGTTAAGTTCGTATTCCCTGCCGTCCAGCGCGGCGTACGGAATGGTCACCGCCTGGCTTTTTATGGTGATCCCCCGCTCGCGCTCTATGTCCATGTTGTCGAGTATCTGATCCTGAAAATTCCGGTCATCCACAAGACGCCCCTTCTGAATGAGCCGGTCGGCAAGGGTTGACTTTCCGTGATCGATGTGGGCGATGATACAAAAATTGCGGATCAGGGAGGGATCTTTCATGAAATGATTATAGGCAATTTTTGTCCTTTCGTATATCCTTTTGATATGATAAAGATTTATCCTGACGGCGCGTGGGTGCTAGAAGGCTCAAGTATTGTACCTGACGGCGAAGGCGCCGGAGCGGAACTGGCAAAACGGGGACTTTCGCTTTCCCGTGACCAGGGGCGGAGGGGAACCATCGCGCACGGCATCCTTGAGGCCCATAACGGCGGAGACGGCAAAAACCTTGCCCTTACGTTTGACGCGCTCGCTTCCCACGACATAACCTGCGTAAGCATCATACAGACCGCCCGGGCAAGCGGCATGGATCGTTTTCCCCTTCCCTATGTGCTTACAAACTGCCACAACAGCCTCTGCGCGGTAGGCGGCACCATCAACGCCGACGATCACGCCTTTGCCCTTTCCGCGGCGAAAAAATACGGGGGAATATATGTGCCGCCGTATCTGGCGGTAATCCATTCCTATATGCGGGAAATGATGGCCGGCTGCGGCAAAATGATTCTGGGTTCCGACAGCCACACCCGTTACGGCGCGCTTGGAACCATGGCGGTGGGCGAAGGCGGCGGAGAGCTTGTCAAACAGCTTCTGGGAAAAACCTACGACTTTCCCTCCCCGCCCGTTGTCGCGGTCTGTCTTTCCGGCGCGCCCCGCGCGGGCGTAGGTCCCCATGATGTCGCCCTCGCGATCATAGGCGCCGTATTCAAAAACGGCTTCGTCAAAAACAAGGTAATGGAATTCCTGGGAGACGGCGTCGGGAATCTTTCGGTCGATTACCGCAACGGTATAGACGTAATGACCACGGAAACGGCCTGTTGGAGTTCCATCTGGAAAACCGATGAAAAAGTGCGGAAGTACCTTGAAGTGCGGGGACGCGGCGGCGACTACCGCGAGCTTGAGCCGGCGGACGCCGCGTATTACGACGGCCTTATCCGCGTCGATCTTGACGCCGTCGAACCCTGCATCGCCCTCCCCTTTCATCCCGCCAATGTGCATACCATACGGGAATTCAGGGCGAACGCGAAAGACATACTCGCCGGGACGGAAAAGGAATGCCTCAAGACAGTGGGCGGAAGCGGCCCCGAAATGAACCTCGTAAAAAAAATACACGGCGGCAGCCTCCACGTCGATCAGGGGATCATCGCGGGCTGCTCGGGGGGTTCCTTTGAAAACATCACGGCGGCAGCCTCCATCCTTGACGGGAAGTCAACCGGCGCGGACGGCTTTTCGTTAAGCGTGTACCCCGAAAGCCAGCCCACGCTCCTTGAACTTGCAAGAAACGGCGCGGCGGCGAAACTCATGGAAGCCGGGGTGGTAATGCGGGAAGCCTTCTGCGGCCCGTGCTTTGGCGCGGGGGACGTTCCGGCAAACGGCGATTTTTCCGTGCGGCACACCACAAGAAATTTCCCGAACCGTGAAGGCTCCAAACCGGACGAGGGGCAAATCGCCTGGGTGGCCCTCATGGACGCCCGTTCCATAGCCGCCACCGCCGCCAACGGGGGAAGGCTCACCGCGGCGGACGAGATCGGCTTTTCACCTGGCGGCGCGAAATTTTTCTTCAACAGGAACGTGTACGAAAAACGGGTCTACGGCGGAAGACCAGGTACGGCGGGCGGCGCGGATAAAGGCGCCTCAAGGGAAACGGAACTTGTCTTTGGCCCCAACATCAAGGACTGGCCTTCCTTTTCCCCGCTCCTTTCCCACCTCCTTGTCAGGATCGCAAGCTTCATCACCGATCCTGTCACCACCACCGACGAACTCATTCCCTCGGGCGAGACATCTTCATACCGTTCCAATCCCCCGCGCCTTGCCGAATTTACCCTGAGCCGGAGGGATCCAGGCTATGTGCAAAGGGCGAAAGACATACGCCGGCTTGGGGAGGACCTGCGGGACGGGAAGACAGACGGCGAAACAGAACTAATACTTTCGACAATAAAGGCCGTACCGGGATACGAAACTATCGAAAAAGACAGGATCACCCTGGGAAGCGCAATCTACGCCCGCAAACCCGGTGACGGTTCCGCGCGGGAACAGGCGGCGTCATGCCAGCGGGTGCTCGGCGGCAGGGCGAACCTCGCCCTTGAATACGCCACCAAACGCTACCGCTCCAACCTCATCAACTGGGGGATACTTCCCTTCATCGTGGATGATGAAAACGCCTTTCACCCCGGCGACTATGTTTTTTTCCCCGGCATAAGGGAGTCCCTTCTTGGAGGAGAAAAAACGGTAAAAGGCTTTGTCCACGGAGAGGGAAAACCCCTGGAGATTGCCGCTCACCTGGGGGAACTTACACCGGACGAACGGAACATACTCGCCGACGGCTGTCTCATAAACTACTACGCAAAGGATCGGACAGGCTGAAAGACGGCCGGCGGCATTTCTTCACTGCCCGTCGCTTGGCCGTTTCCGCATTAATAACGCACTTCAACGGTTTCGGGAAAAATTCCAGCGAGAACCGCCATTTTTTCCTTTGACGGGGGCTGCAGGTCTTTTCTGAACTCAAGCCCGAGACTTTTAAATTTCCCCTCGCCCAAGCTGTGGTACGGAAGAAATTCGGCATACGAAAGACGGGAAAGTTCCGAGGCAAATTCCGCTATTTGGGATATGGCTTCTTCATTATCATTAACACCCGGAACCAGCGGAATGCGCATACAGTAGTCACACCGTAAATCGTCAAGATGATGAAAATTCTTTTTTATCAGAAGATTCGAAGCCCCCGTGAATTTTTTATGCTGCTCCGCATCCGCGACTTTCATGTCAACAAGAAAAAGATCGGTATAGGGAATAACGGCGTCCAGATGATCCTCCGGTACGCACAACGCGCTTTCCAGGGCGGTATGCACACCGTTATCTTTGAGACGCTCCAGCAGTTTTGCCGCCGCGGCATACTGAAGCAGCGGCTCCCCGCCGGAAACGGTGACTCCGCCGTTCGATTTTTCATAAAAAGGCATGTCCCTTTTGGCGGCTTTCACAATTTCATCGAGCGTCATCATACGCCCGGTCAGAACAAGGCTTTCGGAGGGACACACCTCCGCGCACTTTCCGCAGACCGTACAACCGTCCCTTTTATACACATGAACGCCGTTTTCACCAATACCGTGCAGAGAGAGCGGACATACGGAGACACAGCCCCCACAGCCTATACATTTGGCCTCAAAATACTGGATGTCAGGATGTACATTCCACGACTCGGGATTATGACACCAGAAACAGCGAAGATTGCAGCCTTTAAGAAATATGTTTGTCCGTATGCCGGGGCCGTCATGCAGCGACATCCGCTGAATGTCAAAGACACACAGGCGATCCGGTTCTCTACTTTCCATGGAGGGCGTTTCCGGGGCACGGCAGCCGCATATATGCGGCCCCGGGCCGCCCGGAAACCCGGCCGGGGTTTCCGAATCCGTACTCATTTCAAATAAGTCTGCGCCGCTTTTTCCATCGTGTCGTTGTAGGCTTCGGGCGTAATGCTCAAGCCGATAAGCGCCTGCAGCTGATCTTTGTGAATCTCCGCCATCGCGCTGGGCAGATACTGATCATACCAAAGCTGAATATTGGGCGCCTTTTGAAGCATATCCAGCACCGTTACATTGAGTGGATTACCCGCCGTCGCGTTTTTTGTAGGTGGAACGCGGCCGGTTTCGATTCTGGCTTTCACGGCGGGCTCATCTATCAGAAAACGGATCACCTCAAATGCCTGGTCGGCATAAGGCGTCATGGAACTGATGCAATAGAAAGTATCGCCGACGGTTCCGACCATGTTGTTTATATCACCCTTGCCGCCTTCGAGCGCGGGAAAGGGAAACAGTGAAATATCCTCAACCGGAGCCTGGTCATCATAAAAACCCGACACCGTCCAGGCGCCGTCGAGCACCATGCCGCATTCACGGTTGTAGAACATCTGCCGGTGAACGCCCGTCTCTCCGTCAAGACTGTTGTACCCTTCGCCAAAATAGCCTTTTTCAGCCCATTCCTGAATTTTCCGGCCGGCCCAGAGGAAGGCTTCATCGTTAAAGGTAACGCCGTTTGCCCGATTCGCGGCGTCCGCGAATGTCTGGGGACCGGCATACCTGTCCACAAGGTACATGTAATAAAACGAAGCGACATATTTTGCCTTGTTCGCAAGCCCGAAGGGAATAACGTTGTTTGCGATCATTTTATCGCAGACCGCTTCCAGTTCCCCTATTGTTCCGGGAACCCTTATCCCCAATTTGTCAAATACCGCCGTGTTGTAAAAAATACCGGCCACCGAACAATTTTCTACCGGTACGGCCCAGACATCCCCGTTATACGTGGCCTGCGCGATACCGGCATCCATGAAATAATCCTTGTAATTATTCTGGTTCAAATAACGGGTAAGGGGAATAATTTTATCGGCATTGATATATTCAATCATACCCCCTCCCGTCCAGGTAACAAATATATCGGGCGCGGTATTTGATCCAAGCGCCACAACAATCTTGGATTTATAATCCTCATTCTGAAGCACGTTTTTGTCTACCCTGTATCCGGGATTTGCGGTCTCGAAACGCGCCAGACTGTCGGTGATAATACTGTCCACTCCGCTTTCGGTCTGAATCTCCCAGAGAGCGATTGTCTTTGTATCCTGTGCGGAAGAAGCGCCGCCACCCGTCTTTGAACATCCCGCAAAAGAAAAAACAACGACCAATGCCAACGGTAAAACAACCGGCCGGCAAAACCATGACCTTTTCATATCCTTCTCCTCTTGTCTCGTATTATTATTATACATACGTATAATACCATTCATAATACATATCCGGGGGTCTTTAACACGGTTATGACGCCGTTTCAAAATGACTCCACGCATCGGCGGGATTTTGAACGCAGAATTTACCCCCGCTTATTTCCAGGGTAACTCCGGAAACATAAGACGCATAATCCGAGGCGAGAAAAGCTATGCAGTTCCCGACTTCCTCAGAACGGCCAAAACGCCGCATGGCGATGCTGTTTTTCATGGCCTCGCCGTTTGCTTCAATCAGCGGACGGGTAATGCCGGTATCAATGACTCCGGGAGTGTAGGCGCACACACGTATGCATAAAGGCGCAAGTTCGGCGGCAAGGACTTTTGTCATACTGGACACGGCGGCCTTGCTTGCCGCATAAAGCCCGCTTCCCACCGAAGGCATTATGCCCGCAAAAGAAGCCGCGTTTATCAATACGCCGCCGTTTCGCATTTTTTGCCGCGCTATCCTGCCGCCCAGGTATACCGATTTCATATTCACATCCAGCGTCCGGTACCACACATCCTCGGGAGTTTCCACAAGCAGGCACTGCGGATAAACGGCGGCGTTGCTCACCCAGACGCCTATTTCCCCAAGATTTTTCTCCGCATTATCCGCAAAATTAAAAAGAGCCGCCGAATCGGCTACATCACAGATTGCTCCGTACGCGGAGATATTTTCTTTTCTGAGTGCATCACGCGCATCCGCGAGATGTTTTTCGTTTGTCCCGCAAAAAGCCACTTTGGCGCCGCACAGACCCAACGCCCTGACCGCCGCGAAGCCTATACCCGAACTTCCGCCGGTAACAACGGCCGTTCTGCCGGTCAAATCTATTTTCATTTTCAGGCGTTCCCTTTCCGGTCCAAAAAAAACCGGCGATCAATAACGGCCCCCTTGTCGGCCGAGGAAGCCACGACCGAATAGAGTTCCAGACAGCCCCGTGGAATTGTTTTTGTTATCTTTACCCAGCCTGAAAAACGGCGTTTTATTTCCTCGTCGGACACGTTCAGATTGAGCGTCCCCTCAATGACGTCAATGTCTATTCCATCTCCGTCTTCAACAATGGCCAAGGGCCCCCCTTCGGCGGCCTCGGGCGATATATGGCCGACGAAACAGCCGTTATTGGTGCCTGAAAAACGGCCGTCCGTAATAAGCGCGACCGACTTGTGCAGCCCCATGCCGTAGATATACTTCATGGCCTTGAACATCTCCCTCATACCAGGTCCGCCCTTGGGGCCCTCATACCGTATGACAACTACATCGCCCCCCCTGATGTTCCCGCCAAGAATCGCCTGTTCCGCTTCCTCTTCGCTGTTAAACACCCGCGCCTTCCCGCTGAAACGGCGCAGGGCGGGATCAATGGCCCCAGGTTTGCTAATCGCGGTATTCGGAGCAAGGTTCCCGTGAAGTACAGCTATTCCCCCCGTAGCACTGAAAGGATCTTCCCTGGTTTTTATTATTTCGGGATTTTCAGGATAGCTGAATGTATAAGACGCAATATTCTCCCCAAGCGTCCGTCCGGTACAGGTCAACGCGCCGAGATCAAGGAGATCCCCAAGCATGCCCATTACGCGGGGAATTCCCCCGGCCCGGTGGAAGGCTTCCATATCCCAGGACGCCGCGGGATTTACCCTGGCAATCTGCGGCGTTATTTTATTCAGGGACTCAAATTCCTCAATCACGTTCATGTCAAGACCGGCTTCATTGGCGACAGCGCATAAATGCAGGACAGCGTTTGTCGAACCGCTTATCGCCATGACAACTTTTATGGCGTTTTTTACCGCCTCTTTGACAAGAATTTTGCGCGCGCCGACATCCCCTTTCACAAGCGTACAGACAGCCATGCCTGACAAAAAAGCATACCGGAGCCGTTCGGCGTACACCGCCGGGACAAGGGCTTCTCCCGGAAGGGAAAGTCCCAGCGCTTCCGAGACACAGCTCATGGTGTTTGCCGTTCCCAGAAACGAACAGGACCCGCAGCCGGGGCAGGCGGTATTTTCAAGTGAAACAAATTCATCCTTTGAAATTTTTCCCTGAACATACATGCCCCGGGCTTCTTCTATCGAGGTCAAATCGGATTTTCTGCCGTCAAATTCCGTTCCGCCAAGCATGGGGCCGCCGTGTACCATGACGGCCGGAATATCAAGCCTGGCCGCCGCCATCAGCATCGCGGGGACGATTTTGTCGCAGGAGGCAAGCAGCACAAGTCCATCAAGTTTGTGCGCGCGCGCCATGCATTCAACGGAGTCGCAGATTATTTCGCGGGAAGGAAGTATGTAATTCATTCCTTCGTGCCCCTGGGCAATGCCGTCGCAGGCGGCGGGAACCCCGAATTCAACGGCAGTGCCTCCTGCGCTGTATATGCCTTTCTTTACAAATTCGGCCACATTGTTCAGGTTAACATGACCGGGAATAAGGGTATTCCATGAATTGGCAATGCCTATGAGGGGTCTTCCGTTCAGTTCATAATCGGTGTATCCCATGGATTTGAAAAGCGAACGGTAAAACACGCTGTTTTCGCCTTTCAGGATGTCTTCACTCCTGTATTTCATGTTTAACCCTTTATGGCCCCCGCTATCATCCCCCTGACAAGTTTGTCCTGCCCTATGGCATAGGCGATAATCATCGGAAGTACGGACATAAACAGCACGCAAAGAACCAGAGGGACGGAAGACGAATATTGGCCCTTGTAATTCCAGACTGCCAGCGGCAGCGTACGCATTGTCCTTGACTGCATCAAGACAAGGGCAAAACTGAATTCGTTCCACATTGCAATCGCATCGTAAATCGCCACCGTTACAAGACCCGAACCGGTCAGCGGAACGATAACATTCGCGAAGACGCCGATTTTACCGCAGCCGTCAATTTCCGCGGCGTCTTCCAGTTCAAGGGGAATTGTCTTCATGAAATTCACGAGAATGTAAACGGTAATGGGTATATTAAAGGCAACATAGGGAACAACCAGCCCCTGCAGCTTGTCGTACATTCCCAGAGCCCTCGTTAAAAGATAGATGGGAATAAGGGTTACATGCATGGGAATCGCCATACTGGCGACAAAAAATGAATTGAGAGGCCGGTTAAAGCGGAAACGGAAGCGTGAAAGCGGATAGGCCGCGCACAGACTCAGAAAAAGCAGCACCACAAGCGCGACTACCGTCACGACAAGACTGTTTCTGAAATAGGTAAATATGCCGTCTTTAACCACACGGACATAATTTGAAAACATGAATTCCCGGGGAAAGGAAAAAAAACCGTTTCTTCCATAATCGGGCTGCGACTTGAATGACGACATAATCATAAGATAAAAAGGCAGGAGGCTGATCAGCGTCCATACAAAGGCAAAAAGACCCGTGAGTATATATACGGGCAGACGCCGGGCGTTAAATTTTTTCATGCTCTTTTACCGTTCTCCTTCATGATTATATTGGAAATAAAAAGAAAGAACAGTGAAAACAGGACGACAATGATAAACATGCCGGAAGCGATTGAGGACCCGTATCCCATACGCCTGAAACGGAAGGTCATGCGGTACATATAGGTCGCCATCAGCTCCGAAGACGAATTCGGGCCCCCTTCGGTCATGATGTACACAAGGTCAAAATATTTCAATGAACCTATCATGGAAAGGGTACAGGCCGTCTGGATAGACACCTTTATCATGGGTAGTACAATGCGAAAAAAATACTGTGAAAGCGTGGCGCCGTCTATAAGCGACGCTTCGTAAATTTCGGTATCCATGGCGGACAAAACGGCGCGGTAAAAAAGCATATAAAAAGGTATCGCCGTCCAGCAGATAACGGTAAACACGCCAATAAGCGACATTGACGGATTGCCAAGAATATCCACAATGCCGCCGCCGAACATCCGTGAAACGGTTGTAAAAATGCCGTTACGGGGCGAATAAATAAACGTAAAAAGCATTCCGACGGCGGCTGTGGAAAACAGCGAAGGAAAATAATACACGACCCTGAGGGGACCTGAACGCGGCCCCATTCTGTCCAGCATAAACGCCAAGGCTATCGCTATTGGCTGCTGGACAACAAGAGACATGACAATAATCAGCAGGTTGTGCCTGATGGCCCCCGTAAATGACGGGTCCCTCAACAGCTCCCTCCAATTCATTACCTCGACGAACCGCTTTACCGGATCTATTCCGTTCCAGTCCCGAAAACTCAGAAAAAACGCGTATCCGACAGAATAATAAATATACACCAGAAGCAGAAATATCGCCGGCACCAAAAACAGCGTGGAGACAAAAAATATTTCCCGCCGCCGTGCGTTATACAGGTTCACGGTTCCTCCTATGCATGGTGCCGGTAACGGGCAATTATGTCATCCTGTATATCACGATCAAGATCGACAAAATGCGCGGAAAAACCGCCGACCCGTACCAGCACATGCGTGTAACTGTTGGGATCCTTCTGGGCTTTCAGCAGTTCTTCGGGATCCGAGGAAGAATTCCCCTGGTACATCTGCCCTCCAAGCGACAGGAATGTGGAAAGAAACTGGCCGTTAAGCCGCGAATTAATCCACGAGGGATCAAAATCCCACATTGACGATCCGCCGCCCGAAAAACGGTGCATTGGAAGTTTGCAGTTTGAAAGTATGGCCGCCGTAACGCCCGCTTTCATGGAATGGCTCGCGGGCGTCGTTCCCTGAGAAACGGCCGTATGCGCAAAAGAACCATCGGCCATTGCCCCAAGGTGCATGGCGCATTTATTGGCCCATACAAAGGTAAACACCACAGGCTTTACTACACCGCCTAACCTGTTTTCATAGGATTCATAAATATCGCAAATATCATTGACATACCGCACCGCCAGAGCGTCGGACTCTTCGTTGTCCTCTCCGAATTTGGGTATATTCAGCAGCTTCTGCCGCAAGATTTCGCGATCCTCAAAATTCGATTCCAGCGCGGCGACCATCTCCGAGGCGGAACAAAAATGTTCATCAAAGACAGCTTTCTTTATGCCATACAAATAGTCCGCCGCGGTACCTATACCTACAGGGGATACGCCGTAATCATTGTACCTTGTTCCGCCATCCGACATGTTCCGCCCCCTCAACATGCAGTCATTCAGCATGGAGCTCGCGTAATAGGTAGGCCTGTATACGGCGCTGTACCTGCTCAAAATGTCTATGCAGTCAAAATACTCAAGCAGAATCCGGCGGCTTTCGGCGAGAAAACCGGCGTAAAATTCATCCCAGGAACCGCAGTGTTCAAGCCCCCTGTAACGCAGAGAATCATAGGTTTTTCCGTTTACCAGATCCCTGTTTCCCGTTACGGCAAGCTCGACAAATTTTGGCATATTAAACCAGCCGCAGAGAAGAAGATCGCTGTTGGCGTTTGAACAGGAAATTTCCATGCAGCCGTTTGACGTATAGGAAAGCGCCTCATGATAGGGAGTTCCCCTATACTCAAGAGACCCCGCTATTGCCTTGTCACTGAGAATCTGTCCCCTGTTTCTGCCCCGTATGAGCCAGTCAGCGGCAAATTCAATAAACCCATCCGGAGGCTCGGCCGGCATTTTGATATATACCAGAAGGCTGGTAATATCCAACTCCGTCACCGCGTTGGCAAACATATAGGTAAGAGGACTTACCGCGGAGACGCCGTTTGGGTGGCTGCCGCCGAGATTGACAGTATCGTTATGTTCTTCATCCATGCAGATACGGCTGTCCAACTGTATCAAAAGACAACCACAAAGATCATACGCTTCCTGTTCGGTAATTATTCCAAGTTTGAGATCCTTTTCAAGGTATGGCCACAGGTAATAATCAATCCATCCCGGTCCCCACGTACCGCTTGCCTCCTGTGTTACGGTAAAATAAACCATGTTGACACATTGTACCGCCTCGCGGAAATTTGCCGCGGGATAGCGGGGAACGCGGCGGCAGATTTCGGCCTGTTTCTTCATACCTCTTTTTTCAAGTTCTTCCACATAACGATCGTTATACCGTATGAGGGCATCCAGCGTGATAATCAGGCCCCGGTAGAATTCGATGGATTTTTGATCTCTTGTACGGACCAAACCGCGCTCGGCCAAATCACGCATTCCCTGCCAGCCGGCATGCAGCACAATTTGAAACGCATGGGCTTCATGGCCGTTCCAGAAAGCGTCGGCATGAAGTCCGCACTCGACATAATCGGAACGCATGTATGGATATTTTTTGGCTACTTCCTCATACATGGCTCTATGGGCAAGTCCAAAAAGGTAAGTACCGTCGGTATGCGTTTTTCTGGGATGCTGCCCCGGAACAGTGCCAGGAAGAAATCTTTTAAAATTATACCGGCCTATTACTACATCATCATCTTCAACATCAATAATCTGCTGATCAAACTGATACGCCACAGAGCGCGCGGTTCTTTCCCACATGGGCAAATCTTTATAGAGTTCTTCATAAGCGTACTTTGAAGATTCATATATGGGCTGCAAGACGGCGTCTTCAGCGTGCTGTCTTACCCTTTTTTCCTTTTCCAGAACGGCCTGCGATAATTTCATCGTCGTATGCTCCCTTTCAGCACTGTTATATTTTTCAGGCGGAAGACCGCCTTCTTTCACGAAAAGGAGCTTAAATGCACTCTTTTCGTTTGTCAAGCATTTATCCAGACAGGCGTCTCCGGTATACGGAGGCGTCTGCGGGAAGACCTCAAAATTGACATTTTGAAATCATCCTCATCGTACAATGCGCTTTCCACAATCCGGAAGACAAGCCTCCAAAAGCAGGAGTTTTTGGAGGCTCCCGGAAAATTACTTCAGATACCGTTGGGCGGCATCTTCCATGGCCTGGTTGTACTGTTCCGGCGTAATGGCAAGACCAACAAGGGACTGGAGAGAATCCTTGTGTATTTCCGCCATTGCACTGGGAAGGTACTGATCATACCAGAGTTGTGTACTGGTACTTGCCTTCAGATACTTGAGAACGTCTTCGCTGAGGGGATCACCCGCACTGGCATTCTTTGTAGGAGGAGTACCGCCGCCGGCAACAAATCCCTTGACCGCGGCATCATCAATAAGATACTGAATAAGTTTGAAGGATTCGTCAGGATATTTTGCCTTTGAATTGATACAATAGAAAGAATCGCCAATGGTGCCTACCATGCCGTTTATTGTACCTCTGCCACCCTCAACGACGGGGAACGGGAACAAACCATAATCATTGATATTTTGCCCATCAGACATTAAATTCGCTACAGTCCAGGATCCTTCAATCAGCATGGCCGCTTCCTGGTTGTAGAACATCCTGCGGTGTGCATCGGCCTCGCCATCAAGGCTGTTATAGCCTTCGGGGAAATATCCTTTCCGGGCCCATTCCTGCATTTTCCGTGATGCCCAAGTGAACGCCGGATCATTGAATGTCCCGCCATTTATCCGGTTGGCCGCATTCTGGAAAACCTGGGGGCCGCCGTAGCGGTCAACCAGGAGCATATAATAGAAGGACGCGTGATATTTTGCCTTGTTCGCCAGTCCAAAGGGAACGATGCCCGCGGCGCGTATTTTGTCACAGTTGGCTTCCAGTTCGGCAAGGGTAGCGGGAATTTTAAGCCCCAGCCTGTCGTATATTCTTTTACTGTACCAGACAAACAGAACGGAAGCATTCAATCCGGGGGTTGCCCAAACATCATTCTGATAGGTTGCCTGATTTATGCCACCTTCCATGAAATAATCTTTGTACGCGGGAAGATTCTGATAAGAGGCGTTCATATACTTGGTCAGAGGGATGATCAGGTTGGATTTGACATATTCAATCATGCCGCCGCCTGTCCAGGTAATAAACACATCGGGAGCCGTATTGGAACCCAGCGCGATAACAATCTTTGCCTTGTAATCTTCATTTTGCAGAAAAGTTTGTTCTATAGCAAAGTCGGGATTATCTTTCTCAAACCGGGTTATATTTGCTTTAATATTGTCATCATAAACCGGAGGAGAGATGATCTTCCAAAATGATATGATCTTCTTTCCCGAAGCATTTCCATCTCGTCCCGGTCCGGCATAAGCCGACAGGGCAAGCGCCACAAACAATACTGTTCCCAGTATTACGGCCCTGCTCAACTGTTTCATAATTATACCTCTTTCTCTGAAATTATGCGCAAAAAACCTTGCGCATCTATCTTTATTCCCGGCTATCCTCCGGAAACAGGTAGACCACATATTCCCCTTAACCTTTCAGCGCGCCCGCCATCATTCCCTGGACCAGCTTGTCCTGACCTACGGCATAGGCAATGATCATGGGAACCACCGACAGCAGCAGAACACAGAAAATCAGGGGAACGGTTCCCGAATACTGCCCTTTATAGTTCCATACGGCCATGGGGAGGGTACGCATGCCCACAGACTGGGTCAACACCAGCGCGAACGTAAATTCATTCCACATGTTGATGGCATCAAAAATACCTACTGTTACCACTCCCGCGCCGGACAGGGGAACAATAACATTTTTGAATATACCGGTTTTGCTACAGCCGTCAATTTCGGCCGCGTCTTCCAGTTCCCTGGGTATGTTCCTCATAAAATTAACCAGGATAAATACGGTAATCGGAATGTTGAACGCGATATAGGGAATAATGAGAGCGGGATATGTATCGTATATTCCCATTGAACGGGTCAGAAGGTATATGGGAATAAGGGTAACATGCATGGGTATGGCCAGGCTTGCCACAAAAAATGAAAACATGGGTTTTCGAAGACGGAAATGAAACCGTGAAAGGGGATAGCTTACCAGCATACTGATGATGAGTAACAGAGTGAGTGAAATCACTACCAGAATTACACTGTTCTTGAAGTAGTTGAAAATACCGTCTTTTATGACGGTAACATAATTGGAAAGTATGTAAGTCTGGGGCAGAGAAAAAAATCCATGTACGGCATAATCACCCTGATCCTTCAGGGATGTCAACACCATTGAATAAAAAGGCAGCAGGCTGATGGCGGCGTAAAACAACGCAAAGAAACCCACAATAACATAAAAAAACAAATAACGGGCCCTGAATTTATTGACAATCATTCTTCGCCTTCCTTGAGCGCTTTACTCGAAATAAAAAGGACCACAAGCGAGAAGACAACCACTATGACAAACAGCCCTCCGGCGATAGCCGATCCATAACCCATCTGCCGGAAACGAAATGTCTGCCTGAACATATAGGTCGCCATCAATTCGGAAGAAAAACTGGGGCCTCCGTCGGTAATGATGTAGATCAAATCAAAATATTTCAGGGAACCTATCATTGAAAGGGTACAGGCGGTCTGGATTGAAAATCTCAACACGGGAAGCATGATACGGAAGAAATACTGCCTTAAATTGGCGCCGTCTATTATCGCAGCTTCATAAATGTCGGTGGATATGCCGCTCATGGCAGCCATATAAAACAGAATATAAAAGGGAATGGCCGTCCAGCTGATGACCGAAAAGACGGACATCAGGGAAGTTCCAACCTGAAACATATCCACAGTCACTCTGACAGAAGCGCCCTGTACAACACTGGCAATGGCGCTCGCTATTGTGGTAAGGATACCGTCCCGGGGAGAATAAATATACGAGAAAAGCACTCCCACGGAAGCGGTGGAAAACAGAGCCGGCAGATAGTAAATGACTTTTAGCGGAGTTGATTTTCGGCCTGCCCTTGTCAGCATAAAGGCAAGCGCCATGGCAACGGGCTGCTGGACAACAATCGACCATATAACGATCAGGATATTATGCTTGAACGCGTTGCCAAACGCCCCGTCACCGATCAACTCCTTCCAGTTCATCAAACCGACAAAATCCTTAAAAGGAGCGATTCCGTTCCAGTCATGCAGACTGAGAAAAAACGCGTAACCTACGGAATAATAAA
>JAIRXH010000103.1 GCA_031268385.1 Treponema sp.
ACCGGGGGTGTATAGGTCTGGATAAAAAGCCTTGGATCTCTTTTGGCGAGATTTCTGGCCTGGATGTCGTCAAGGGATATATATTTTCTTCCGGTTGTTTTTATCTCTTTTAGGAGCCAAGTTTTTCCTACCTGCCGGGGGCCGGTCAGGAGTAGTGCCGGGAAGCCCCGGGATGTTCTTAAAATAGCGTTTTTAATGGTCCGTTCGGGCATTAATTTTCCTTATGCAAATCGTCCAGTCTACTGGAAGATTAGCATAAGATTGGTGGATTGTCAAGAAACTTCCAAAAAGCCACGGCATGATGGCAGACATAAAAATATCCGCCCCTTCGGCGGGGTGCGGCATCGCCATGAAAAATTTGGTACTAAAAACTTGACAAAAAACAAACAGCCAGGATATAGTGATTGTAAGAATATACTAACAAATGGCGGCAGTTGTGGCAACGCCAATTAACTGTGGCTAATCAGCGTTATCTTGGTATTTTTCTTGTTTTCCCGCGGAATGTTATGGAGGAAATCTATGGTTGGCATAAAGACCCAATTTGGCCTTTCGGACGAGGGATACCGGGATTTCAGACGGGCGGTCCGGGCGGTGGTGGTATCAAACCTTTGCCTGTTTTTGCCCTTTATCGTGATCATTCAGACCATCGTCGCTCTGCTTGACCCCCTCATGGCCGGCGCGGTTTTGGACCGCGGCCGGCTCTGGCTGCTTTTGGGCTTGGGGCTGGCGGCTGCGGTCCTGTACTTCTTCGCCTATCGCGGCGAGTACCGCAAAACCTACACCGTGGCCTACAGTGAATCGGAAAAAATCCGGCTTGAAGTGGCGGAGAAGATCCGGCGGCTCCCGTTGAGTTTTTTCAACAACAAGGACCTTTCCGATTTGACTACCAACATGATGGCGGACTGTACCAGCATTGAGCACACGATGAGCCATGTGGCGCCGGTTCTTGCCGGCGGCGTTATCACCGATGTTGCCGTCTGCGTGCTTCTGGCCTTCTTCGACTGGCGTATGGCCCTGGCCCTTTTTACCGCCCTGCCTGTTTCGCTGGGCCTTATTCTGGGAAGCCGGAAACTGCAGTCCTTTTTTGGGGAACGTCACGTGGCGGCAAAACTCGCGGTCTCAGGACAGATGCAGGAGTACCTTGAAGGGATCAAAGTGGTTAAGGCCTTTGGACTTTCTGGGGAAAAATCACAGGCCCTGAAACGGGCCCTGGGGACCATGATGAAGGAGGCTATCAAGTTTGAAGGTCTCACGGGAATTTTTATAGTTCTTGCCTCAATGATCCTCCAGGTGGGGATAGGGCTTGTGATACTGACGGGGGTAATCCTGTTGACCGGCGGCAGTCTGACCGGCGGTAGTCTCGGCGTAATTCCCTTCCTCACCTTTATTGTGATCAGCGCGAAAATCTATTCGCCCCTCATTGTCATCTTTACCCTTCTGCCTGAATTGTTCTACATGCTCATCTCCACCAGACGGATGCGGCAGATCAGGCGGGAACCGGTGATGGAAGGGGATGTACATCCCGTACTGGAAAATTGCAGCATAGAACTGAAAAACGTCAGTTTTGCCTACCACACGGGCGGGGACGTGATCAAAAATATCAGCCTTTCCATTCCGCAGGGAAAAATTACCGCGCTTGTGGGGCCGTCGGGAAGCGGCAAGAGCACCCTGTCCCGGCTTGTCGCCCGGTTCTGGGACGTGCGGGAAGGCGAGATCCTTATAGGCGGCAAAAACATCGCCGGAATCGATCCCGAAGCCCTTATGCGCTACATGAGTTTTGTTTTTCAGGACGTGGTGCTTTTTAACGATACGGTGAAAAACAACATCCGCATTGGTAAAGAAGGGGCCGGCGATGAGGACGTCTACACCGCGGCGAAAATGGCCCGTTGCGATGAATTTATCCGGCGGATGCCCTGCGGCTACGACACGGTGATAGGCGAAAACGGCTCCACCCTTTCGGGCGGCGAACGGCAGCGGCTTTCCATCGCCAGAGCCATACTCAAAAACGCCTCCATCGTACTTCTGGACGAGGCCACCGCGAGCCTTGACCCGGAAAACGAGACCCTGATTCAGGAGGCCATTTCGGAGCTGGTGAAAAACCGGACCGTCATTGTTATTGCCCACCGCCTGCGCACGGTGCTGGGGGCGGACAGGATTGCCGTGCTTGAAAACGGGCGGCTTGTGGAGCAGGGTACCGGCGACGAACTCTTGGCGAAGCAGGGACTTTTCGCCCGGCTCTACCGGATACAGCAGGAAAGTCTGGGCTGGACCGCGGCGCGGTAAGGGAAAAGCGAGCCGGGCCGGAAAAACACGAGGCCGCCCGTACCGGCGGCGCGTTTTTCTCTCCTTCAATAATTCCGTAAAAAACTGATATACTGCCCTTATGCGTATCATGAAGCGTTCCCTTTGGCCGTTTGTAGGGGGAGTTCTTTTTTCTACCCTTCTTGCGGCGTGTGGAAGCCGGGAACCCGCCCTTCGGCCTCCTCTTTCCGCCCCGGCGCTCCGGGACACTACCCCTTACCCTGAAGACGGCGTTTCGCTTGACCAGGCGCTGTCGGACATTGCGGCGTATTACGCGGAAAACCTGCCGCCAAACACCAGAATTGCCCTTCTTGATTTCGAGTCGGAGGCGCGGCTGCTTTCCGATTATATATTTGAGGAACTCTGGATTCGCTTTGAGAACGGCGCCTCTTTTGTAATGGTAGAGCGGCACAATCTGGAACTCATACAAAAGGAACTGGATTACCAGTATTCAGGCGCGGTCAGCGACGAATCGGCTTTGTCTGTCGGGAACCGGTTCGGGCCGCAGACCCTGGTGTACGGCAAAATAACGCGGTTGGGCAGGGACTACCGGCTTGTCGTCCACGCGACAGATGCGGAGCGGGCCGTTACCAGCATACGGTCCAGGGTAGTGGTTCCAGGCCCGCGTTTTGCCGCGCTCCTGGAAAACCCCCCTGACGGCCCGGCAGGCATGGCCGGCGCCCTCTATTCCGGCGCGGGCAACCCCTGGCCCTTCACGGTGCGGACAGACAGACCCGGCGGCAATTACCGCGACGGCGACTACATGACCCTGCGCATCTACTCCGAAAAGGACGCCTGGTTCAAAGTGACGCATGTCGATGTAAACGGCAACGCCCAGGTAATTTACCCCCTTTCGCCCAGAGACAACAACTTCATACAAGCCGGAGAAACCCGGCAGATTCCCGACAATACCCGGTTCAGGATGACCAGGCCTTACGGCGAGGAAATGATACTGGCCTGCGCGTATGAAAGACCCTTTACCGTCCAGGGCGGCCCGGCCGCGCCGCTTTCCAACCGGCTCCTTGTGCGGGGCATTACAGTGGAAAGCAAGGATACCCACACTGATATGCGTCCCGCCGCGACGGCGAAATTCACCTGCCGGATTGGGCCATAAGGGCCGAAGGCGAAGCGGCGCTTCGCCTTCGGCTGGGGAGTTTTCGCAAAGCGAAAACTCCAGGGTGGCGAAGTACGGCTTCACCTTCGGTTTTACGGAATAATCGCGTGCAGTATCGGGCCGTAGGGGCCCCGCTGGCCTTTGCCGTTTTCGTAACAGAGACAGAAGTACACCGTCTTTCCGCTTAAGCCGTCAAAATCGAAACGGTATTTCTTCCTGCGGGTAAAAACCGAATGGGGCAGGTCGTCCCCGGTAACAGGCAGAGAGAATATGCGGAAGGCGCCCCTGGCGCCGGGGGAATCCAGAATCCCAAGGTGAATACGGACCCCCCGGTCGGACCGGCTGTCGCTTGAAATGGTTCCCGTCTTGCGGATGGCCGTCAGTTCCACCAGGTGAACGCCGGGGAAGACAAGGTCCGCCTCCGCCTGCGACGTGGGAACGGGAATGGGGGTGGGCCTGGTATTCCTGGTGGATAGGCCCATGGCGGCGCGGTCCGCGTCGGTAACCGGCGGAAAAGACAGATACTGGGCCCTGAAAGGGCGGAGCGCCGCCTGGGCGGCCTTTCTCGCGTCGTTTTTTGCCTGGGTTTCCACGGAAGAATGGGGTCCAAGGGTACGATTGTAGGCGGCGTCCCAGTCCGCCAGGACGCCGTCCATCTCCGTCCGGACGGCCAGGGGAATATGGGTCCATTCCGGGCTCTGTCCCCCGCATTTTTGCGCCACGTACCGGATAATACCCTTGAAGAAACCGTCAAACGCACTGTCTTTTCTGGGAATCCAATCTTTGCTCATGTTGTCCGCTCCTTTCTTTATGAACAGGGAGCATTTTCCACAAACTGAAGTTTTGGGAAAGCCTCCAGGGAAAACATATCCCGTTTTTCGGGGACTTCTCCAATCATACAAAGTATTCCCCTTTGCCGCAAGAGGCATTCCCCGCGCCGCGAGGAGTATGCTCCCTATCACGCGGAGTATGCTCCCTATCACGCGGAGTATGCTCCCTATCATGCGGAGTATGCTCCCTATCATGCGGAGTATGCTCCCTATCATGCGGAGTATGCTCCCTATCACGCGGAGTATACTTCCTATCATGCGGGGTATGCTCCGCACCGTATGGGGTACACTCCGCGCCGTGCGGGGTATGCTCCGCGCTATACGGGGTATACTCCGCGCCGTGTGGAGTATACTCCGCGCTGTATGGGGTATACTCCGCACCATGCGGACTCTTCCCCGGAGCGGGGCGGGACCTCTTTTTCAGGGCGGCGCGGGGGAACGGGCGGTACGGAAGGGGCCTCCGGCGCGGCGGGGCGGGGCGTTTTTTTGAGGCGGCGGCCCTGGGGCGGCATGGCGGAGGCGGCAGGCGGCGTTTCCCCGGCCCGCGTCCGTTCCGCCCTGGTAGTGGCGCACGTAGTCTTCTGTTATACCTATATGGAGTAGACAGTGGAGGTTGTATGCCAAAAAAACAACGGCGGACGGAAGAGGAAAAAAAACAACTGGAAGAGGAAGCGGAACGGCGGGAACAGGAGCGGCGGGAAAAAGAAATAAAAGAAAGAAACAGGGCCTGGAAACTGTTTTTATCGGCGATTGAAGATGATGTTCAGCCGGCAATTACAGAAGTGTTGGAATACATAAACAGAAGTATCGA
>JAIRXH010000030.1 GCA_031268385.1 Treponema sp.
TGTTCAGATGTGTTTCAGGATACATCTGAAATATCCCCTGATCATGGTCCACGGCGCCGGTTTCCGGGACCGGACGGCGGGGGTCAATTATTGGGGCCGTATTCCGAAGTATTTGGCGCGGGCGGGGGTACGGGTTTTTTACGGTGACACGGACGCCTGGGGTTCCATAGAAAGCAACGCCCTGCAATTGCGGCGTACCGTACTGTCCGTGCTGGCGAAGACGGGGGCGGAAAAGGTCAACATTATCGCGCACTCAAAGGGCGGTCTTGAGGCGCGCCGCCTTGTCAATGCCTGGGACATGGCCTCCCGCGTCGCTTCCCTTACCACCATATCCACTCCGCACCGGGGCGTAAAAGCGATGAACCTTGCCTTTCAGCTTCCAAAGCGGCTTTACCGTTTTGTTTCGTTCTGTATGGATCTGTGGTTCATGATTCTGGGGGACCTGAACCCCGATTTTTACACCAGCAGCCTCGAGCTTTCGGCAAAACGCTGCGCCGAATTTAACCGCCGGAACCCCGATTGCGGCGCTGTCTATTGCCAGAGTTACGCGGGCAAGCTGCGTTTCTTTTTTGGCGATGTGTTGTATCTCTTTACCTGGGTTCTTGTCAAACTGTACGACGGCGACAACGACGGCCTTTGCCCGGTTGAATCGGCCAAATGGGGCAGTTTCCGGGGCATTGTTACCACGCGCGGCGCTCTGGGCATTTCGCACGGCGGTATTCTGGATCTGTACCGCATTCCCTATAAAGGGGTGAAAATTCCTGAATTGTATGGCGCTATAGTCCGCGATCTGGCCGAACGGGGTTTTTGATGTTACCCCTTCCCCGGCCGTGAGCGTCGCACACGGTACCGGCTTGTGGTATACTCGGGCAATGCCGGAAAAAAAGAGTGGAATGACACAGGATATACGCGCGGATCTCGGCGCCGTTTTCAGGGCGGCCCTGCGCCGGGTCGATCCATATATCATGATAAAAGAAAGAATGAACCTTGACGGTTCACGTCTTTCCCTTACAACCGGCGGTGAAACGCTGCAATGGGATCTTGACCGGTACAGCCGTGTCGAGGTGATAGGGGCGGGAAAGGCCTCGGCGAAAATGGCCCTTGCCGTTGAGGAAATCCTGGCCGAGAGAATTTCGCGGGGGGTTATTGCCGTCAAGCCGGGACATACGGAGCATCTGCGGCGCATACGAATGATCCCGGCGGGACATCCGGTGCCGGACGCCGGTTCCGTTGAGGCGGGAAGAACCATCGCAGGTATCTGCGGGGAATCCGGCGAAGACACCCTGATCGTAAGCCTTGTTTCAGGCGGCGGTTCGGCGCTGCTCTGTCTTCCCTATGCATGGACGGATGCCGACGGTTTTCACGGCCTTACGTTGGAAGACAAGCAGGAGGTGACAAGGGTCCTGCTTGCCTGCGGGGCCGGCATAAAGGAAATCAACTGCGTACGGAAGCATCTTTCGCTTGTCAAAGGCGGCCGGCTTGCCGCCCTTTCCCGGCCCGCCGAGCTGGTCAATCTTGTTCTTTCGGATGTGCCGGGGGACAGGCTTGACGCCATTGCGTCGGGGCTTTTTGCCCCGGACGGCAGCACCTACGGCGAGGCGGCCGCCGTTATTGAAAAATACGGCATATCCCGCGGCATACCCGCCCTGGCAATGAAGGCAATCCGCCTTGGGGCCGAAGGCGGACTGGACGAAACCCCCAAATCAGGCGATCCTGCCTTTAGGCGCGTGCGGAACATACTCATAGGTTCAAATTATGGGGCCCTTGCCGCGGCGGAAAAGAAGGCGCGGGAACTGGGGTATAATACGCTGATCCTTTCCTCCGAAATAACCGGAGAGGCCCGGGAGGCGGCAAAATTCTACATGGGAATAGCCCGCGGCATTGCAAAGCACGATCTTGCCGTAAAAAAACCGGCCTGTGTCATCGCGGGCGGGGAAACGACGGTGACTCTGCGGGGCGGCGGAAAAGGCGGGAGAAATCAGGAAATGGCGCTGGCCTTTCTTGCGGAACTGGAGGCCGAGCCGGCGGATGTGTACTTTCTCGCGGCGTCCACCGACGGTAATGACGGCCCCACCGACGCCGCCGGCGCTTTTGCCGACAGCGAGGTTCTCCTTCGGGGCGGGGAAGCGGGTCTTTCCATCCGGAAACATCTTGCCGAAAACGACTCTTACCGTTATTTTGACAAACTGGGTTTTCTTTACAAAACGGGACCGACCAATACCAATGTCTGTGACATTCAGATTATGATAGCGGTTCCACCGCCTCTTCTTCCTTGACGATGCGGTCAACGCCGATGACAAAATCGGGCCTGTTTATGCTGAGGATACGCACCCCCTGCGCGGAACGTCCCATGACCCGTATGCTGTCCACTTTCAGCTTGATAGACTTGCCCTGGCTTGTGATACACATGATCTCTTCGGTATCAAGCACGCCGACACAGCCGACAATTTCTCCGGTCTTTTCCGAGACCGTGTAGATTTTCTGGCCGCCTGTTCTCCGGCCGTGGGAAGAAAATTCGCTGAAGTCAACCCGTTTGCCAAAACCGTATTCGGAAAGGACAAGCATGCGTTCCTTGTCGTCCACCCTAAGGAGGCCCGTAAGTTCATCGTCGTTTCCCAGTTTTATGCCGGTGACGCCCCGGGAAGATCGTCCCATGGCCCGGACCTGATCTTCACTTGTGCGGAGGGCTTGGCCTTTTCTGGAGATGAGCACCACTTCATCGCCGCCGCCCGTAAGAAGGGCGCTTACAAGCCTGTCGCCTTCGTCAAGCCTGATGGCAATGACGCCCCTGGTTTTGGCGTTGGCAAATTCGGTGATCTGTACTTTTTTGACAATGCCGCGGGCGGTGCCCATGAAGAGATATTTGTCGGGAACCACTTCCTTGAACGAAACAATGGCGGTGATTTCCTCGTTGGGAGAAACGGTGAGAAGGCTTTTTATGTGGACGCCTTTGCCGGTCCGGCTTCCTTCGGGAAGTTCGTGGACCTTCATCCAGTAGGCTTTGCCGGCGCTGGTGATAAAGGTAATGTATTCATGGGTGGAGGCGACGAAGATCTGTTTGATGTAATCATCCTCGGTCAGTTTGGCGCTCATCATCCCCTTGCCGCCGCGCCCCTGATTCCGGTAGGCGGAAACGGGAACACGCTTGACATAACCCAGATTTGAAATGAGGATCATCATCTCTTCTTTTTTGATAAGATCTTCAATGTTGATGTTTTCCACTTCACCGGCGACTATTTCGGTGCGCCGCTCGTCGCCAAAACGTTCGGAAAGGGCCCGCGTTTCATCTTTGATGACGCCCAGTAGTTTTTTTTCATCTTCAAGCAGCGACTTGAAGTAGGCGATCCTCGTTTTAAGTTCTTCCAGTTCCTGCCGGATCTTTTCAATTTCAAGGCTGGTAAGCCGGCCAAGCCTCATGTCAACAATGGCTTCGGATTGGGCTTCGGAAAGGAGGAAACGTTCCTGCAGTTTCGCCCTGGCCGCGGCGATGTCCCTGCTGGCCTTGATAACCGCCACCACCTCGTCTATGTTTGCCAGCGCGATGATGAGCCCTTCCAGAATGTGGGCCCGTTCTTCGGCCTTGCGGAGATCAAAACGGGTACGGCGGGTAACCACCTCCACCCGGTGTTCCACAAAGTAATGTATCAGTTCCTTGAGGTTAAGGCACTGCGGCCTGCCCCGTACCAGCGCCAGATTGATGATCCCGAAGCTCGTTTGAAGCTGGGTGTTGGAAAAAAGCTGATTGAGGATCACTTTGACAATGGCGCCTTTCTTCAGCTCTATGACAATGCGGATGCCGTCCCTGTCGGATTCGTCCATGTTGGCCGGGACAATCCCGTCGATTACCTTGTCACGAACAAGTTCACCAATCCGTTCCAAAAGGAGCTTTTTGTTTACGTTGTAGGGAATCTCGTTAAAAACGATCATCTCCCTGCCGGATTTGGTGGTTTCTATGGTAAAGCGGCCCCGGACCAGGATCTTGCCCCGGCCGGTTTTGTAGGCTTCCCGAATGCCCCTGCGGCCAAAGATGACTCCTCCCGTGGGGAAGTCCGGTCCCTGGACAAACCTGATAAGTTCATCAATGGTAATGTCCGGGTTGTCGATATAGGCGCAGACCGCTTCGCAGACCTCGTTGAGATTGTGCGGGGCCATGTTGGTGGCCATGCCGACCGCGATGCCGCTGGAACCGTTGACAAGGAGGTTCGGGACCGCCGCGGGAAGCACCACAGGCTCGGAGAGGGTTTCATCGTAGTTGGGGACAAAGTCTACAGTCTCCTTCCGGAGATCCTGGAGCATTTCATCCCCTATCCGGGAGAGTTTCGCCTCGGTATAGCGCATGGCCGCGGGGGTGTCGCCGTCAATGGAGCCAAAGTTACCCTGGCTGTGGACCAGGGGGTAACGGAGGGAGAAGGTCTGGGCCATGCGGACCATGGCGTCATAGAGAGACGCGTCCCCGTGGGGGTGGTATTTACCCATGGTATCGCCGACGATACGGGCGCTTTTCTTGGTGGCCGATCCGGGCCTGAGCCCCAGTTCGTCCATGGAGAAAAGAAGCCGCCGGTGTACCGGCTTGAGGCCGTCGCGTACATCGGGCAGGGCCCGGGCGACAATAACCGACATGGCGTAATTGAGATAGTCGGTTCTTACTTCATCTTCTATTGCTACGGGGATAACTTTGCCTGTTTCTGCCACCACTGTCCCTTCTTACAAGATGTTCACGCTTCCGTTGTTTTTGCGGCAATGCCGATTGACTTGTGGTCAATCAACATCGCCTTAGTGCCTGTATTATACACATTTTCGGGAAGATGGTCTATCAAACGGGAGGCGGAAACGGCAATTCCCGGTTTGTACCTTAACGAAGGCTGTTTTTAATCAGGAAAAGGATCCTTGAATTTTCTGGCGCCCAGGGCGTTGTCAAGATGGTAGATCTGTTCGGGATGATTCTCTGTCAATTTTACCTTGGCGGCGATTTCTTCGGCGTCGGCCTCTTCCTCAACCTGCTCGTTTACATACCACAGGATGAAATTGTATGTCGCGTGATCTTTTTCTTCCAATGCAAGATCGGCTATTTTGTTTATAAGACCGGTTACATGTTTTTCATGGGCGACAACCCTGTCAAACAGTTCCGTCATATTTCCCCAGGAAGCCTGCGGCGCTTTTATCTCGGCAAAGGCGGGAACGGCGCCCCTTCCCAGAAGATGTTTTACAATATGGGCTCCATGGGCCTGTTCTTCCCTGGTCTGCACATACAGCCAGTTGGCGATTCCCCTGAATTCCGCACTGTCCGCGTAGGCCGACATTGCAAGGTAGAGATACGCGGAATAAAATTCCGCGTTCGCCTGATCGCTTAAGGCCTTGACCATTTTTTCCGATATCATAATCTTTCCTCCGGTTTCAAAAATGGAGCTGTTCAACAACTTCGGTTCCCGAACGGCTTCGGTGGTTCCTGTTTTAACTATAGCGCGGAAGAAGTGTTTGTCAAGACAAACTCGTGTACGGAAAAATCACGGAAATCCGTTTACCGGCCAACATTGACAATACGGACGGAAAATTCTATAACTGTACTATAATATTGATGGCTCAGGATAATGTGTTTCAGGGAGATATGGACCCCGAGATTGCCGCTTTACTCGGGGCCGCTGTGAAGAAAGGGGAAGCCAGGGCCGATGCGCCCCCCGATTTTAACAGCATATTTGACGAAAACATTCTGCCTGCGGAAGGCGGCGACGCGCCCGGCGTGGATCTTGCGGTGGAGGGTTTCCCGGAAGTTACCAAACGTTTTGAACCGGTTCCCCATAATTTTTTTAACGATCCCAATTACTACAAGGCGGTCCTTTCGGGAGAAGGGGATATAGCCCAGCGGGTCCACGGCATACTGCAAAAGTACCTTAACGCCAAGGACCCCAAAGACCGCAGCGTATACCGCCAGCAGTTTATTACCGCCTACTGGGAATTTCTTCTGGGCGTCGCCAAAAAGGCTCCGGGCCGGATTGCCGAACCAAAAAAATTCCTGCTTCGTTTCGGCCTGCTCCATCCTACTTTTGTGGATGCGGAAACCCGAGGCTTTTTTGCGAAAATAGTCGTTGACAATGAACTGAATCAGCCCATTTATTATCTTGACGAATGGTTCAAGGCGGTAGGAACCGGCGTGGTGCGGAATTCAACTACCGACGAAGTCAGGGTGGCGAAGAACAATAACCAGGTGCGGCTGCAGCAGCTTCTGGAAAAGGCTGCCGGCAAGCTGGACGGTTCCAAGGCGCTTCTGCGGGCCAAGGAAGAAGAGCGGAGGAATCTGGAAAAAGCCCTGCAGGAACGGGTCAATGTTCTTTATGAGCATTTCCCCCTGGACGGGTTTCCCGATATTCAATCCTGCTATACCGATACGCAGAAACGGATCTTCGGCGAAATTCAGGAGGTAATGAAAAATCTTCTCAAGACCGATCATGAACTGGATCTTTTTCTCAGGGATTACTACCAGGCCGAGGCGGATGTAAAAACCCTGCGGGACAAAATAGAGGAAGAAGGCGGCGCCGTCGCCGTGGATATACGGGCGGTGGATACGGAATTTGAGACGATCCGCCAGATGGCCAAATTGACCATAGGCCGCCAGGGGAACCACTACCCCGTACTGAGCGGCGAATATTTTCACTGCGGTCCGAATGACGTAGGATTCCGTGAAAATATCATTTCCCAGTTTACCCTTATTGAAAGCATAGATCCCGAAGTCTTCTGCCGTTCCTACAAGAACCGTCTCAACCGGATCGTGCCCTATGTGGTGCTTATTCCCACGTATGGGGAAATGGGAATATGCTGGGAGCCCTTTGACCGCTTCAACCGGGCTACCAGCCGGGGCCGCATTGTAATACCCATGTACCCCAAGAACCTGTTCATAGCCGTTCTTTCGGCGGTGGCGGATCTCCGCTGGCAGGTTGCCAAAGAAAAGGCGTCATACTACTGGATGGAAGAGGGCCTTACCGGCAATTATTACCAGTGGTTTTCCGCCCGCAAGCTCAAGGGCGACGTAAAGGAATATTTCATACAGGATTATATTATCTGGATGACCAAGGAAGCCGACGCCATACAGAAACTTGACAAGGAAGTCCGCGGCATTTTCTGGCGTTATATACCCTTCTCCAAAACCGTCAAGGACAAACTCAAAAACCGCAGCTATGTCTATCAGGAACTGTACCAACGCGATGTAAACAGGGCGCTTTCCGACGGGTATTGATTGGGCCAGGCTCAGGGCCGGGAGCTTCAGAGCGAAATTGTATCGATTTTATAATAACGTAAAAAATTCGACCTCGTATTCAATTTTCTGACTCTGTCCTGTTTTATTTACTAAACCGTCTATTTCAACTTTAAATCTTTTTTCAAACAAGAATGATGTTATTCCATCCGGTTTGAATATAATACAATAAGGCAGTCCGAAATTGCTTTTCTCAATGTTAAAGTATTTACCGTTCCTGTCTTTATCACCGGAAGAAAAAGACCATTTTTTGTCATTGTTTAAACAAGTTAATTTTACAGTCGGTTTACATCTGCCCAAGTTGTAGCTGTCAGGATTTAAACTGACACTCCATGCCTGTGTTGTTTCGAAAAAACTGCCGGGAAAATACCCTTTGTTTGGCCATAATATATAGTCCGCATCGGTTTTTTCTGTATTGCTTTTATCAAAAACCTGTAAAGTGACAAAACTCCCAGCGGCAGAAGCAGCATATCCAAATCCAATTTTTCCCAGATGTGGGTAAAGTATCCATCGTCTATGTCCTACTCTGTCAATATTTCTCTCGTCAGAATCGTCACAGAAACTTCTTACCGCCCCTTGTAATGTAGCTGAGGCACTGCTCATGTGTATATTTGCCGAAGATGTACTCTCATAGGCTCTTTTATAAAAGGCTTGATCCATATCGGCCGGTTTTGATGGCGTGTGCGATAGACGCCCGATTTTTTGCAAGAATTACCGCTCCGTATTGTCCCAGATCGTTCAATTCATCGGTCATGACAATATTTTCCGACAAACCGGCCAAATAACGAACAAATTTTAAAGTATTTAAACCGTTTGTCAGAAAATCAGGCGTTAATATTCCCGCATGATAAGGTTTCGTTACAGACGGAGTTTCAACGAAAATTTTTGTTGCTATTTTTGGTTTATATTGCTGCCATTTTACCTTGATTTCGGCCACCTGTTCTGACTCAGGCTCTTTAGATAAAATATTCCTGTCTGAATTTTCTGATGTTTCACCACTGTGTCCGCCAACCACTGAAGAAATTGAATTTGACAATGAGGATAATCCTTCTTTAAAGGTTTCACATGCAGATAAAGCCAAAATACAAAAAAATGAAACAATGACCTGTTTTTTCAACATTTCATTCCTCCCTAAAATCAGTCTATAATGATGATACAATACTTTTTATCGTACCGCAGCCGTTTCCGTCATGCCCCGTTCTTCGCCGAAAGACAGATACCGGCCTGTCAAAATTCACCGGAATTTTCCCGGAACGGCGCCGTCAAACAATAAAATCAGCCAATAGCCGATTTTTTCATGTATTATATTTGGTCTTTAGCTAATTGTAAAGTAATTTTATTGGCTATTAGCATGAATTTATGGCCCTGAGAGACATTTTCATTGTAAACCTGAAGAAAACCAGAAAAGAGAAGCGCGTTTCACAAATGAAGCTGGCTGAAATGTGCAATACCGCCGCAAGCTATATCGGCGAAATCGAAACAGGCCGTAAATTCCCTTCCGTGGAAATGATGGAAAAAATTGCCGGGGCGCTGGATATTGAGGCGTACCGGCTTTTTGTGGATGGGAGCGCCGCGAACAAAAACAATCAAAAAACGGCCGCTTATTTTTCCCGCCTGCCGCCGGAAAGCCGGCAATTTTTGCTGGATAACATCATGAACGCCGTCCGTACCGGTTTTCTTAAAACTCTTGACCCTGAAAATGAACCCGTATCCGTACCCCGGGAGCGTTCGCCGAAAAAGAAAACTCTTCCCCAGGAAAGCACTGATTGACGTGCGGCCGGAGCCTGTCATGCCGCTGCCGGCGCTTCTACGGTCTGAGGTACTCCTTCCACCGGGAAGGGGCAATGCCGGTTTTCCGTTTGAAGAGCCGGGAGAAATGATACTGATCGTCAAAACCCATGCGGTAGGCCGTTTCCTTGACGGAGACATTCTCTTCCAGAAGGCTCTGGGCCTTATGGATCTTGATATTGATGTAGTATTGATAGGGCGTCATGGAGGTGTAGGTTTTGAAAATAGTGTTCAATCTGGAAGGACTGATACCGATTTGTTCCGCGATATGGGACATGTTGATGACCCCGGAAATATTCAGTCCCATAAAATATTTGGCCTTTTCCACGATGGCCTCGTAATAATCGGGCTGTAACATGCGGCGGCTGCGGCTCAATATTTCGGCGATAAGGGACAATATGGCCGAGCACGCCTTGAGCTGATAGAGGGGACGCTGGGTGGTAACTTCCTCATAGATTTCATCGTAAATGGAAAGAATCTGATTGTGCGGCCCCATTTCAAAAAATACGCGATCCCGGCTGAGAATCCCTTCCTCGATCATCCCGGTGAAAAAAGGGCCGTTGAAGCCGACCCAGTATTCATCCCAGCCTGTCTCAAAAACCGGCTTTGCCCGGTGCCTCCGTCCGGGAAACATGATCAGCACGGAACCGGGAACTACCTTGTAGGTGCTGCCTTCCGCCTCAAAGATTCCCTCGCCGCCGGCGATATAGGCTATCTGGAATTCCGGCAGAATTCGGCCTTCGGCGATTTTCCGGAAGGCGGCGGGGTGGGCGTCGATATTCGGCGGATAAACGGCGTAGGGCTTCACTCTGGTGAAACCCGCGTCGGTACATATCATTCCCAATTTTTCGTCTTCCCGGCTCGCGGTAATATACCGCATGAAGAATTCATTGTTTTCTCCTGCCGGCCGCTTCATCAGGATAGTATAAACGGTTTTTTACATCTTCTCAATAAAAATATCCATTGAACCTGTTTCAAAATCCGGGTAAGTTGAAAAGTCCCCGGAGCGAAAGCGGATGCGCGGGACATAACCATGTCGGAGGTGAAGTATGAAAACGGTGTTGTGTTACGGAGATTCCAATACGTGGGGACATAACCCGGCGGATTGGTCCCGGTACGATCATACGATACGCTGGCCCATGGCGCTCAGAGAAATCCTCAACCGGGGATGTCCGCCTGAATCTCCCGCATGGTGGGTGGACGAAGAAGGGCTCTGCGGCAGAACAAGCTGCCGGGAAGACCCGGTGGAGGGGGACATGAACGGCCTCAGACAGATTGTCCCCATACTGGAAAGCCACAGGCCGCTGGATATGGTGGTGGTTATGCTCGGTACCAACGACCTCAAAATCAGGTACAGTCCCTGTCCCTACGACATCGCGCGCGGAGTGGGCCGGGTAGTAAGCGCGATACGGGATTCCCGGACCGGACATGAGAACACGGCCCCGTCGGTACTGATGATTTGTCCGCCTCCGACGGTCCCTTCCCCGGTCTTCGCGCCCATGTTCGGCGACTGCGCGGAACTTTCAAAACAACTCCCCTCCTTCTACCGGCAGTTCGCCGGGGAAACGGGCGCCCTGTTCCTGGACGCGGGAACCGTGATAAAGTCCAGCGCGGCGGACGGCATACACCTGGAGCCGGAGGAACACCGGAAGCTGGCAATGGCGGTGGCGGAGATCGTGCAGGCTCTGTAATTTCCCTGAAAACGCTCCGGTTTTTTCGGGAATATTCCGCGTGTGACGCGCGAGGGGTATTTTCTCCGCGAAAATGAGCCTTTTTTACATCAATGAGACAAAAATATCCATTTACGGCAATCGTATTCGGGATGAAACTTGATTCACGGAAAAGCTTTGCGGCTCCAAAGGGCCGCCGGGATGTTTGGACCCGGCAAAAGTTTTGTTTGTTATGGAGACCTGTATAGTATCCATACCTTTGAAAGGAGGAAGACAGATGAGGGAGACGATGAAAAAGATAGCGGCGCTGTGGCTTGTCATGACGGCCGCGTCCGTGTTCGCCGGCAGCCAGCAGGACAAGGGCGAGGTACGGCACGCCGGCGTATTCAGAAGCTTGGGGAATCCCTACGTTGAAAAGGAGATGATCGGCTGGGAGGCCGGCATCAGGGAGCAGGGATTTACCGCCATCGCGCGGGCGCCGGACACGCCGACGGTGGAAGCCCAGATTCAGCTCGTGGAGCAGCTTGTCGCGCAGCGGGTGGCGTCCATCGCCGTTGCCGCCAATGATTTTGACGCGCTTCAGCCTGTCCTTGCCAGGGCCATGGGTCAGGGGATCAAGGTCTATTCCCTGGACGCGGCGGTAAATCCGCAGAGCCGCATGACCCATGTGAATCAGGCCGATTCGGAAAAGATAGGCGTCACCCTTGTGGAAGCGGCCTGGGATTTGTGCGGCGGTTCGGGGGACATTGCCATCCTTTCCGCCACGAGCCAGGCGTCAAACCAGAACCTCTGGATCGATTACATGAAAAAGGAACTGGAAAAACCCAAATACTCAGGGATCAATCTTGTCAAAGTTGCCTACGGCGATGATCTCAGGGACAAATCTGTCTCCGAAACCGAGGGACTGCTCCTTTCCTATCCTGGTCTGAAATGTATCGTCGCTCCCACGACCGTGGGCATTGCCGCCGCCGCCAAGGTGATCGCCGACAGGGGACTTCAGGGCAGGATATTCGTCACCGGCCTTGGGCTTCCCTCGGAAATGGCTGAATACATAGACAACGGCGCCTGTCCCTACATGTACCTGTGGAATCCCATCGACGTGGGCTATCTGAGCGCCTATGTGGCTACGGCCCTCAGCGACGGGAAAATTTCAGGCAGGGAAGGGGAACAGTTCAACGCGGGAAGACTCGGCAGCTATACCATCGTGAAGGCGCCCGACGGCGGCACCGAGATACTTCTGGGACCTCCCTACAGGTTTGACAAGGCCAATATAGGCGAGTGGAAAACCGTCTACTGAGCAAGGAAAACGCTGATTGGCCGCGCGTTAATCAGCGTTTTCCCGCGGTCTGAGGTATTCCTTCCACCGGGAAGGGGCAATGCCGGTTTTCCGTTTGAAGAGCCGGGAAAAGTAGTATTGATCCTCAAAGCCCAGCCGTAACGCGACTTCCTTGACGGTAATATCTTCTTTTTCCAGAAATTCCTCGGCTTTGTGAATCTTGATCTGAATGTAGTATTGATAGGGAGTCATGGATGTAGATGTCTTGAATATTTCGGTAAACCGGGAGCTGCTTATTCCGAGTTCATCCGAGATGTCCGGGAGGCTGAGGGTGTTTTCCAGATTCTTTTCCATAATGTATTTGGCCTTTTCGACGACTTTCTGGTAGTAACCCGGCTGTCCGATCCGCCGCTCGCGGGTGAGGATGTCGGCGATAAGGGCGAGAATTTCCGTACAGGCTTTAAACTGATAGAGGGGCCGCTGCATCCTGATCTCGTCGAAGACAAGATTGAACCGGGAAACAATATAATTCTGCAATCCAGGGTTGAAAAATACCTTGTCCCGTGAAAGGAATCCTTCCCGCAGCATGCGGGTAAAGTAATCGCCCATAAAGCCTACCCAATACTCGTGCCAGCCTGTTTCAAGAAGCGGTTTGTACCGGTGCCTGACTCCCGGCAGAACCAGCATGACCGAGCCGGGTTTTACCGCGTATTCGCGGCCGTCGGCCCAAAAGGAGCCTTCCCCTTCGGTGATGTAAACAATTTGAAAGATGGGCAGGATGCGGCCCCTGGCGACGGATCTGAACGGGGCAGGATGTCTGTTTCTGTGGGGAGGATACGCGACGCCGGGAGGCACGGTGATCGTACCCGCCGTGGTGCATATCATCCCCAGTTTTTCATCCTCTTCACTGAAGGGCAGATAGTGCAGAAAGGAAGCCGTTTCTTCCCCGAAATCGCCCATGGCTCATGATACCTTCTTTTCTCCATCATCACAATAGAAAAATCCATTTACGGCTTCCCGAAACAGGGCTGATACTTGATATTTAGCGGACAGAAAGGAGTGAAGATGTCGGGATTGGAACCGGGTCCGGTCAGGGTTGGTCTCATGGGCATAGGGCTCGATACGTATTGGGCCCAGTTCGCGGGTCTCAAGGACAGACTTGAAGGATACCAGCGTTTTATCGCGGAGCGGATCAGGGGCTTCGGCGTAGAGGTGGTGGATGCGGGACTGGTGGACAACCCCGACATGGCCCGGCATACGGCGGAACTTTTCCGGGAGAACCGGGTGGAACTGGTGTTTGTCTACATATCCACCTACGCCCTTTCCCACACGGTGCTGCCCGTGGCGCAGGGGGCCGCCGCGCCGGTGCTGATCCTGAACCTTCAGCCGGTGTCCGCCATCGACTATGCCGCGTTTAACGCGCTGGGGGATCGCGGGCTTATGACAGGCGAATGGCTTGCCCACTGCCAGGCGTGCGCGGCGCCGGAGATTGCCAACGTCTTTAACAACGCGGGAATCGATTACGACATTGTTACCGGCTGGCTTGAGGACGCCGGCGCCTGGCGGGAGATACAGGACTGGTGCGCCGCCGCCATGGTGCGGGCCGGGCTGCGGGAGACGCGGGTCGGCATTCTGGGGCACTACTACTGCGGCATGCTGGATGTCTACACCGACGTGACGGGGCTTGCGGCGGTCTTCGGATGTCACTTCGAGCTTCTGGAAATGGACAGGCTCAAGATCCTCCGCGACAGGGTAAGCGGCGGCGACACGGCAAAGAAACGCCGGCAGTTTGAGGCGGAGTTCGCCGTCTCGCCCGACTGCGGGGAGGCCGAACTGGACAGGGCCGCCCGGACTTCCTGCGCGCTGGACGCCCTGGTGGAAGAACAGCGGCTGGGGGCCATGGCATACTACTACGAGGGGCAGAGCGGCAGCGATCATGAAGACATCGTCACCTCGGTGATCGCGGGAAACACGCTCCTTACGGCCCATCACGTGCCTGTGGCGGGCGAGTGCGAGGTAAAGAACGTTATCGCCATGAAGATCCTGGACTGCTTGGGAATGGGAGGTTCCTTCTCCGAATTCTACGCCATGGATTTTGATGACGACGTGGTTCTCTGGGGTCACGACGGTCCCGCCCACGCGGCCATCGCCGAAGGGCCGGTGGGACTGGTGCCCCTTCCTGTCTATCACGGCAAACCGGGAAAGGGCCTTTCGATTCAGATGACCGTGAAACACGGCCCCGTAACCCTGCTGGCGGTGGTACAGGGGAAGGGGGGGAAAACTTTCCTTCTCTGCGCCGAAGGGGAATCCGTGGCGGGGCCGGTGCTTGAAATCGGCAATACCAACAGCCGTTACCGGTTTTCCCTGCCGGCCCGGGACTTCGTAAACCGCTGGACCAGGGCGGGGCCGGCCCATCACTGTGCCATCGGCGTGGGACACGCGGCCGGCATGATAGAAAAACTGGCCGGACTCTGGAAGATAGAGTGTGTCCGTATTTGAGCTTGTTCCAAAACTCCGGTGTTGAAACCGGTTCGTGTTATTACCGCCGAGAGACGCGGGGAGATCTGAAGAGGGGGCGCATGTGGCGGAACCTGTTCTGAAGTTGACTTCCATTTCCAAAACCTTTCCCGGAGTCAAGGCTCTGGACGATGTTCACTTTGAACTCATGGGCGGAGAGATCCATGCCCTTATGGGGGAAAACGGCGCGGGGAAGTCGACGTTTATCAAGATCATCACCGGCGTCTACGCCCCCGACGGGGGAGACATATTCATCGACGGTACGCCGGTACAGATCCACACGCCGCTGGACGCCCAGTCGCGGGGAATAGCGGCGATCTACCAGCACGTTACCTGCTTCCCCGATATTTCGGTGGCGGAGAACATTTTCATGGGCCATGAAAAAACCACCGCTCCCTTCGGGCGCATCGACTGGCGGACAATGAACGGGCGGGCCCAGGAGCTGCTGGATCAGCTTGACGCCAACTTCGACAGCCGGGCGATCATGGGAAGCCTTTCGGTGGCCCAGCAGCAGATAGTGGAAATAGCAAAGGCACTTTCGGCCAACGCCCGTATCGTCATCATGGACGAACCTACCGCTCCCCTTTCAAACAGGGAAAGCGAGGATCTGTACCGCATCACCAGGGGACTCAAAGAAAAAGGGGTTTCCGTTATTTTTATTTCCCACCGTTTTGAAGACATGTACAGCCTCGCGGACCGGGTTACGGTGCTGCGCGACGGCAGATACATCAACACATGGGATGTTTCCAAAGTGGATGATCACACCATGGTAATGGCCATGGTGGGCCGGGAAATTGTCCAGTTTTTTCCGAAGCGGAATACATCGCCCGGGGAAGAGATTTTCAGGGTGGAGGGACTTTCCAGAACCGGCTATTTCAGGGACGTGAATTTCAGCCTCCGAAAAGGCGAGGTCCTGGCGCTGACGGGTCTTGTCGGGGCGGGCCGCACCGAAGTCTGCGAGGCAATCTACGGCATCACATCCTGCGACGGGGGCGCCATTACGCTTGAGGGAAAACGGCTCAACCATGCGGGGCCCACGGAGGCTGTCGCCGCCGGTATCGGCTATCTTCCCGAAGACAGGCTCAAGCAGGGACTGATATTGCGCTGGGCCATCGCGCGGAATATCAGCCTTCCCGCGCTGGACAGCTTTACCGCCGGCCTCTGGCTTGATCGGAGGAAGGAAGACGCCAAAGCCGGGGAGCTGGCCGGCAAACTTGGGGTAAAGGCGGCAAGCGTTCACGACCTTGTCTCCACCCTCTCCGGGGGAAACCAGCAGAAGGTGATCGTGGCGAAACTTCTCACGGTGGACATGAAGGTGATCATCCTTGATGAGCCCACAAAGGGCGTGGACGTGGGAGCGAAGACGGCGATTTACGCCATCATGAATGACCTCGCGGCCGCGGGTTACGGCATTATCATGGTTTCATCGGAGATGCCCGAAGTTCTGGGCATGAGTGACCGCATTGTCGTCATGAGGGACGGCCGGGTTACCGCCGTCATGGATACCAAAGACGCTTCCCAGGAGAAAATCCTGGAAGCCGCTATTCAGGATTAGGGACCGGGGCGGAGGAACAGATGGGCAAAACGGGCAAAATACAGATCGCCGAACGGTTCCGTGAACTGGGACTTGTGGTGTTTATTATCGTGGTAGTGATCGTCATACAGTTTCGCAACCGGGAATTTCTTACAATACTTAATATACGGAACCTCCTTAACAACACGGCGATTCTGGGAATTCTTTCGGTGGGAATGATGATGGTGCTCCTTACGGGCGGCATCGATCTTTCCATAGGCGCCACCATGGCCTTTTCCGGCATGATTGCGGCCCTTACGGTGAGCGCCCATCCGGAAAGCCCCACGATACTTCTGGTGTTTGAAGGCGTCCTCGCCGGCGCCGCCGTGGGCGTCGTCATAGGGCTTCTGGTGGCGCGGTTTTCGATACTTCCCATTATCGCGAGTTTGGGCATGATGAACGTTGTCCGGGGACTCACGTACCTCGTGAGCAAGGGGCAGTGGGTCAGCGCCTACCAGATGTCGGCCGGTTTCAAAAATCTGGCTACCGGGTTCGTGCTGGGGATCAACAACCTTGTCTTTATCGCGGTGATTATCTACATTGTCTTTTATTACTGGATCAACTACACCCGTACCGGCAGGCGCATGTACGCGGTAGGCTCCAATCCCGAAGCGGCGGAAGTTACCGGCCTTCCAAAGAAGCGTATCGTGTTTCTGGCTTACGTGCTGATGGGCGCCCTCGCGGGACTGGGGGGAATACTCTGGGTTGCCAAGTTTGCCTCCGCGCAGGGAGACACCGCTGTGGGTTACGAGATGAATGTCATCGCCGCGTGCGTCCTTGGCGGGGTGAGCGTTTCGGGCGGCAGGGGAAAGGTTTTGGGCCTTGTGCTGGGGGTGATCCTCTTTGGCATTCTCGCCAACGCCCTGCCGCTGGTAAAAGTGTCCCCCTTCTGGCAGCAGGCGATTCAGGGTTTCGTGATCCTGGCGGCGATCATCACCAATGTGCTGATCAAACGGAACAATGACAGGGCCGTCCTGCGCCGGCGGGTTATATAGCGGATTTGTTCGGCAGCCCTTTGCGGACAGATTGTACAGGAGAATGAAATGGGAAAAACGATGGATATAACACGGGAATGGAGCTGGAAGAAATTTTTTTTCCAGTGGGAATGGCTTCTCTTTATTGTCTTTATCCTGATCCACATCATCAACAGTTTCCTTTCCCCCTACTATCTCCATCCGGATACCTTTCTCGGCGCGCCGATGAATTTCCTCGACAAGGCTTTCATCGTGCTGCCCATGATGCTGGTGATCATTCTGGGAAACATCGACATCTCGGTGGCGTCCATCGTCGCCTTTACCTCGGTAATGATGGCGATCATTTTCAACGCGGGAGTTCCCATGCCCCTGGCTATGGCGGCGGCACTGCTTATCGGCACACTCTGCGGGGGAATCAACGGCATCCTGCAGATAAAATTCAGGGAACTTCCCGCCATGATCATCACCCTTTCCACCATGACCATTTACCGGGGCGTCGCCTATGTGATCCTTGAGGACAGGGCGTCGGGGGGCTTTCCCCAGTGGTTTTCATTTCTCGCCTGGGGCTATGTGGGGCCTGTCCCCTTCATCCTGCTGGTCTTTGTAATCACGGCGGCGCTGTTCGGACTCCTGCTGCACAAGACCGCTTTCGGGCGGCGGGTATACGGCATGGGCAGCAACTACCTTGCCTGCAGGTATTCGGGGGTACGGACGGATCGTATCGTGATCATCGTGGGACTGCTTACGGGGCTGATGTCGGCGGTCTGCTCCCTCTTCCTCACGTCCCGCATGGGAAGCACCAGGCCCAACGTGGCGTTGGGTTATGAGCTTGACGTGATCGCCATGGTGGTTCTTGGAGGGGTCAGCACTTCGGGCGGCGCGGGCCGCATCGCGGGGCCCCTTCTCGCTATCTTTATCATCGGTTTTTTGAATTACGGACTGGGACTGATAAATGTATCGGCCCAGATAATTCTTATCATACTGGGACTTCTCCTTGTTCTTTCGGTGCTGGTAATGAACCTGCGCCTTTCTACGGGCAAAAAGTCCGCCGTGTGAACATTACGGGGCGGACTATTTGATATTTTTTGATGGAGGTTGAAAATGAAAAACATGACGCAGAAGGTACTGTTGCTTTCGCTCATCATGACATTGACGGGTTTTGCCGCGGTATTCGCCGGCGGAACCCAGGCGGGCGGCGGCGGTAATGTTCACGCGTTCGTATTCAAAAGTACGGGGAATCCCTACGGCGAACGGCAGATGAGCGGCTTTGAGGCCGGCATCAAGGAACAGGGCGGAACGGCGATACTGCGCGCTCCGGATCTTCCCACAGCGGAAGCCCAGATCCAGATGGTTGATCAGCTTATCGCCCAGAGGGTCGCTTCCCTTTGCATTGTCGGCAATGACTTTGACGCGCTGCAGCCTGTCCTTACAAAGGCGAAAAACGCGGGGATAAAGATTTATTCGCTGGACTCGTCGGTAAATCCCGCAAGCCGTCTTACCCACGTGAACCAGGCGGACTCCGAGAAGATCGGCATTACCCTCGTGGAAGCGGCCTACGACCTCGCCGGCGGATCGGGAGAAATCGCCATTCTTTCGGCTACCAGTCAGGCTTCGAACCAGAACCTCTGGATCGATTACATGAGAAAGGAACTGGCGAAACCCCAGTATGCCGGCCTCAACCTGGTCAAGGTTGCCTACGGGGATGACCTCCGCGACAAATCCGTTTCCGAGACGGAAGGGCTCCTTTTAAGTTATCCGAACCTGAAGGTGATCATCGCCCCCACCACCGTAGGCATTGCCGCGGCGGGCAAGGTACTCTCCGACCGGGGCTTACAGGGCAAGGTGTATCTTACCGGCCTTGGCCTGCCTTCGGAAATGGCCGAATACATAGACAACGGCGCCTGCCCCTATATGTACCTGTGGAATCCTATCGACGTAGGCTACCTTGGGGCGTATGTGGCCACGGGCCTTACCGCCGGAACCATCACCGGCAAGGAAGGGGAAAAATTCTCCGCCGGCAGGCTGGGTGAATACACCATCACCAAAGCCCCCGACGGCGGCACCGAAGTGCTCCTTGGCCCGCCCTTCAAATTCGACAAATCAAACATTGCCGACTGGAAGAGCGTGTATTAACAGTTCCGGGAACCTCTGGAAACCCCGGTTGATAGAGGTTCTCCGGGGTCTGTCCGCGGGGCCGCGCGCCGCGCGGGCGGACCGTGAAGAGGCGGCACATGAAACGCAAAGCCTTTGTCATGCATCTGCGTCCGGGATGCGGGGAAGAGTACAAAAGACGGCACGATGCAATATGGCCGGATCTCAAGGCGGAACTCCGAAAGGCGGGAGTTTCGAATTATTCCATTTATCTGGATACGAAAACAAATACCCTCTTCGCCTTTCAGTGTCTGGCGGACGACGCTACCGATGACAGGCTGGCGGAACAGGAGATCGTGAAAAAATGGTGGCACATGATGCGGGATTTGATGGATACCAATCCCGATGAGTCGCCGGTCTCAGACCCCCTGGAAGAAGTGTTTCACATGGATTAACGGGGGGAGGCCGGCCCCGAAGGCCCTGTTCCGTGTTCCCGTACCTTGTAACGCTTGAACATACCGATACGGAAACCGTACCCCGCGTTTACAAATTTGCCAATACCCCTACCCCCACAGAAAATGTGAGAATGTCTATATTCGATGGTTTATAAGAATAAACGTTGGTTCCGGTATCAGTCCAATAATAATTGCCGCGTAACTTTTCTTTGTATTCATACTCCTTTTTTACGGGGAATCCAATTCTTGAAAAAAGCCCTATTTTAAAATGATCATTTAGCCGGAACAGGGCGTCAATTCCCGAGAACAAATTTATATAACTATAATCCCAGGTTCTGTCATAGGGTACGGGATCCCAGCCCCACGTATAGCTGGGATTTTTTTGCGTATAGGATGTCCAGCAAAACAGCATCCCCAAAGGAATTGTCAAGTCAAATCTTGAAGTTTTTATTGGCTTGAAACCCGCTTCCAGACCAAATTTGAAATTCTCTGTGTCCATTACGCCGGTAAGGCTTTCAGCGCCGTCGGTAAAACCGACTACGCCGTATAAAGGCAGGCCAATATCGAAAAAAACACGTGGAACAACTCTTCCAAAATCATAACCAAGCGCAATCTCGAACAGCATATTATTTGTTTTAATGACAAAATCACCTTCCGAAAATTGCTCGTAATCATATAGAACATTAAAACCCAGAAATATTTTTTGTATCCAGGGCGCAACATAGAATCTGTTTTGGGAATATCCAAAAGTTGACAGGTTCAACAGAACTAAACCGAAAAAAATCCCTTTACGCATGATAACCTCCCTTACTACTTGGCAAAAACATTGTTTGTCTTCCATTCACGAAAATTCCATTCTGAATCCGGAAATTCACTCTGGAAGTCTAATTTTACGACATCATAATCAACAAGCTGGTATGAATATCCGTCATCTTCCAGATCTATTTGAATTACGCCCATATTGTTTACCATTCCTTCTTCAAGAGTAATAAAGAACGGCCCGTTTAACGTCATTTGATAGATTCTCCCTGCGTTCCGTTCTATGAAAAATTTTTGAATTGTATAGCTGCCGCCGGCCAATTTGCCCGTGAGAAACCATCCGTCTTTTTGGGTCGAGACGAAAAATATTTTACCGGACTGGTTGTTCCGAAAATAAATTCTTATGCCAAACCTGTAGGTTCCGTTACCGCCGCGCATCTTATCCGTGGTTTTCCAGTTTACCAAAAATTTGCCGGCCACAAGGGTGTTTTGTTCCGGGGTTGGAACAGGGACTGATGTACAGCCTGCCAAAACTACCGTTATAAACAGTACAGCTATTTTCGTTCGCATTTAAAGCCCTGCCTTTCGTTGTTCATTCCCGGTTTCGGCGGAATTCGCCTGTAATTCACTGGAATCCGCGCCATAAAAACATAAAACTAGCTTACAGCTAATTTTATACTATATTTTACCTAGTCTTTAGCCAATTGTCAAGTTTTTTCATTGGCTATTAGCATGAATTTATGGCCTTAAAAGACATTTTCATTGTCAACCTGAAAAAGACCAGAAAAGAGCGGCGCGTTTCGCAAATGAAGCTGGCCGAGATGTGCAATACCGCCGCAAGCTATATTGGTGAAATTGAGACCGGCCGTAAATTTCCTTCCGTGGAAATGATAGAAAAAATCGCCAAGGCCTTGGACATAGAGGCATACCGGTTTTTTGTAGACAAGGGCGCCGAGGACAAAAACAATGAAAAGATCGCCGCTTACTTCACGAATCTGCCGTCCGAATCCCGGCAGTTCCTGCTGGACAGCATCATGAACGCCATAAGCGACGGTCTTCTTAAAACCCTTAACCCCGAAAACGAATCCGCACCCGCGCCTCAAACCCGCTTGTTAAAAAAGAAAGCTCCCCGCCGTTAAGTTCCGATACTGAAAAATCGATTGTGAAGACCTCGCCATTGTTTGTTTTTTTTCCGTCTTTCTCAATCAGACAATGCAGGGGTGAAGAAGCGCGAAATTTGTTCCCCGCCGGTGATATATGCAAGTCAATAACAAGGTCCTGAATGGAAATACAATGTTTTGTGGGCAGCACATTTTTCTCCTTGCGTTTGCCTAAAACAGAGTTATTTTCCCTTTTTTTGACTATGGCGGGTCACAGGGAATGCAAGAAAATAGATTGGACTTGCGCGGCAGTTAGCTGCCGGTTAGCCCTGTTACATATTCCTTCTGAATTCGCTGTTTCTTGTTGTAAGCGCCTCCTTTTCATCAAAAAAGACATCGAGGGTGAGCATGTGGGCGCGGCGCAGCCACCAGAAGGCCTGTATAAGACGCCGCCTGTGGGAACCTTCTTCCGGGCTGTCCCCCGTTTTTCGTAGACGCCGCGCCGTCTTTGCCGCCGCTTCCTTTACCATAGGTGAAGGATCGTTTTCCGCCGCTTTTTCCAGCACAGAATGAAAAAAATGCCCCTTCCCGTCCGTGTCAACCCCCAAGTCCGCAATCGCCCGTACATAGGCGTACCGCCAGTGAGGATTCGGCTCCCGGAAGCCAGGATCAAAACCTTCGAGTTTCCTTTCGGCGCCAGTATAATTTTCCAGCCTGTCCAGGGGATCGCCCCGGTCTTTTGCGGGCAACGGTTTAAGATAATCGCAGAATTCATCGGCCATATCCCGGCGCAGTTTTTTAAGCCTGTCATCATTATCCCGCCGGTGCAGTAACTGATAAATGGCCGCAGCGGTATTTTCCGTGTTTACCGGAAGCAGTTTTTTATCCAACAGAATATTTCTTGAATTTCTGAAAGTCAGCAGCAGTGGTTTTATTCCCTTCCAGCAGTCTCCCGTTTCATAAACAATAGAAGCCGCCCAACAGGCGGTCATGGAAAAAAATTTTTCATCTTCGGCGCTTAATCCCCGTTTTTCCATCCGGCGAAACAATGAGAGATGTTTTCTGCAACGGTCAAGAATTGCGGAGACTTTTGGGGATTGTTTTTCAGGCCGGATTTTCATTTTTCCCCTGAAAAAATCATGTACTGCAAGAAACGTGTACAGATGGAAATATTCTCCGGGCTTCTCGTTGACGGCCCTGTCAATATAAAAATCAAACCAGAATTCCGGCGCGGCATCGGAGGCGGGTGAAAAATCATGTTCAGGCGGCGTTATGCCGGTAATTAAAGCGCGGTGTATTTGCTGTACGTCCGCGAAGGTTTTTCCGTTTTCCCGCATGTACAGGAGGCACAATCCGGCGAAATTTGTGTTATACAAATAAAAGGCCCTTTCGGGAAAAAACGCGATATTTTCCAGTGTGTTTTCATGTAACGCGAAATCAATAAAGTTGAATTTTCCATGGGTTTTTATATAGCGCATTACATCAAGTTCATTCCTTGCACGAATGTCGCAGACGGCGTTTAACAGAAAAATATCCCTTTCGGCCTCCTTGTTTGTCCTTATGAAATATCCCGCGGATAGAAAATTGCCGCCGGTGTGAATCTTCCCGTCCGGAAGGGACGCGGATTCTTTAATATGACGCCACATAAAATCAGTTAGCGTGGAATCAATATCCCCGGCGGAAAGAAGCCGTGAAACAATTTTTTCCGGCGAAACTTTTATGTCCTCGTCGTGCGGCCAGAGGGGATCGTTTTCGGCCTCCCCGTATTTGTTCAAAAACCACAGGGAGAAAATTTTATCGATCCATTTGTCCGCCGTCCATGTGTTTGCCGGACACCGTTCTCCATCGTTTTCGGCGGGTATTGCAAGCAGGTGAAGGACAAAAGCGGCGTCGTCAATATAAGCGGCGCACAAATGTCCAAAACCGCCTGATCCCAAAAGATGGTCAAGTTCCCTCTGTATGTACCCATTCTGATTTTCAAGTATGTTATAAAGATAATGCCCCAGAAGGATTACTTCTTCTTTTTGAGGCCTTATGAACGAGAAATAATCCTGTAGAAAATCAATCACGTATCCGCCGATTCTTCCATCCGAATATTCTCTGAAATATTCGGGGAGAAACAGGCTGTCTGCGGAGAATGAGGCGGCTTTTCGGGCGATTGTTTTGATAAATTTCCGGTATTCACCGCCGTTTTTTCCCGTTTCAGAAATATAATTCAGATAGGCGGAGATCACAGTATTCCGTGATGTACTGCTCAAGTTGGGAAAAAACAGCCGTATTGTCCCGCTCATGCCGCCCGGATCATCCTGTTTTATCCTTTTCCCGGTAAATTTGAGAAACATATCCGCCTTCTTTTTTTCATCCGGCATTATTTCCATACCGGTATACGAGCGGTACATGCATTTATCATCCTTATAAAAATCTTTTTGAATAGCGGCATCCAGCCAGACGGGTCCGTACATATCTCTTTGATCAAAAAATATTTCCGCGAGAATTCCGATTGCCTCGGGAAGAGGTGTGCCCTTGAACAGGCCGTCAACCACATCCACGTCTCCCGTCAGCGCCGCATATCCCAAAAAAGGCAGAAATGCATAACTCCCGTCTTTCCACAGAGGAAGGCTGTGATGATTTTTCTCTCCACCGCCAAAGGTTATGTCGTATATTGCCCTGTAGGATTCATGTCCCCAATAAAGAAAGGGAAGCAGTCCGCGATCCAGCATTGACAGGGGGAATCCCTCGTATTCCGCTATTAATTCCAGAGCGTATTTTTTATTGAGATACGCTTCTATGCGTTTCGCGGGCAGATGGTTCTTTTTGTTGTTTCGTTTTGCCCGTTCATATTTTTCACCGAATGTTTTAGCGGTTTGAGCGTATTTTTTTATTTCCTCCAGAATTTCGGCAATATAGAAATGAAAAACACCGCTTCCGTCATGAAACAACTCGGGAATTATCTGTATCCGTTCATATTCCAGTACACCGGCATCCAAAAAAGACAGATTTTCCGGGCCGCTGAATAAAAAAAGGAGCTTTTGCATATACCGGGGTCTGTCCTGAAAAGAGGAAAGATACCTTTCAAGTTCGTAAAAATTTGTTTCGGAAAGAGGATCGCCGCCGGTTACATCCCGCAGCAGGTTTTTTAACCCGTCTGTTACATCCGGCAGCAGTTCCGGCCAATAATCGGCAGCTTCGAAAAACAAACTGCCTGTACCCCTAGTCCCGGCGCGAGGGCGGCCGGCGCTTGCCGAAAATCGGGTCAAAGTATTTTTCCACATCGACGCGCTTGAGAAGCTGTTTAAGAATAAGCCGGTAAATAATAAAGGAAAGGGCAATGGCGGCAATGAAGATGACCGGAAAACCCCACGCGGCCGCGCTTTCCGGAAGCAGAACGGCAAGGAAACGGGCGTACAGTACAAAGAGAAGGACAAAGCACATCACCGTTACCAGAATGTTGAAAACAGTTGCCCCAAGGATAAAAACAAGGGTATTGGCTTTTTTATTCATCACGCAGCCTCGCTTTTGGTTTTTTTGGATGTCAGCATGGTAACAATCAGAACAAGGCAGGAAACAACCACGCTGGCGTCGGCAATATTGAAGGTAGGCCACCTGTCCATTCCAAGAAGCCCGTAGAATTTTATACTGATAAAGTCAACCACTCCGTCCGGCCGGAAGATGCGGTCTATGATGTTGCCCAGTCCGCCGCCCATGATCCCCGCCACGGCCCAGCGCTGTACGCCGGTAAGATCGCCGGTCTTCCAAAAATACACAAGGAGCACGATGAGTACAAGAAGCGGAATGACAATAAAAAGCACGGGTCTGAACAGATCCGGAATATTTCTGCCAAGACTGAACGCGATTGCCTTGTTCCGTACATGCCAAATTTCCAGAAAACCGTTGTTGAATGCGTCGTATATCCTGACATTCTGGGGCCAGTGTTTGACTATATAGTCCTTGCTCGCCTGATCGGCTATCAAGATGACAGCCGTTAATAAAAAGGGAAGTATTTTCTTCCTGAATGTCACAGTCATTTCCACTCCGTTTATGTTTCGTTCCTTCTGTTTTTGCGGCCGGGATTACAGTCCCGTGGGAATATCCATAAATTCCGTGTCCAGGTCAAGTTCCGCGGCGCAGCGTTCCATTACACGGCGGACACCCCATACTTCGGTAGAATAGTGGCCCCCGGCTATCATGTTGAGGCGGCCTTCCAGCGCCTCATGGTACACGCTGTGGGACGCTTCCCCAGTAATGTAAAGATCCACGCCTTCCTCAATGGCCTGGAGGGCCTCGTCTGCGGCGCCGCCCGAAACAACCGCGGCGGTACGGTTTGTATCCTTTCCAAAAGGATAAACCCCCAGAGGAGGCCGGCCCATGAAACCTATTTTTTCCGCCGCTTTTTCCACAGAAAGAGGTTCCGCAAGTATTCCTTTATACCCTATTTTGCGGCCATGGTACAGTCCGAAAGGCTCAATATCTTTTAATCCCAGAAGTTCCGCAAGACCGGCGTTGTTTCCAAGAACCGGGTGCTGATCTAGGGGAAGGTGAACCGCGTAAAGAGAGATATTGTGATCCAGAAGAAATTTGACGCGCCGCCGCAGGTTGCCGTCAATACGCAACGGCGAACCCCAGAAAAGACCATGATGAACAAAGAGAAGGCCCGCCCCCGCCTTTGCCGTCCGCTCGAAACTTTCAAGGCTCGCGTCAACCGCGAAGGCTATTCTGGTTACATCCGAACCGTCATTATCGACCTGTATGCCGTTCAGGGATGAGTCAATGCCGCTGAACCCTTCCAAATCCAGAAGACTTCTGAAAAAGGCGTCAAGCCGCGCCGTTTGCATGCCGATCACGGAGTCAGTATACCCTGAAAGTCCGGTAAAGTCCAAGACCGGCTTTCCAGATGGACACTGGAGCCGGGTTTCCGCAGATCCAGGGCTTCGGCCCCGTCTCCGGACAAAAGCGCGGCAAAATTGGTAATTATGGCAATGGTACTGTCAACGAGTACCCTTCCCGCAGGCGGTGTTTTTCCCGTTCCGGGAAAGAGAACACGGTACACCGGATGGGTTACCGGATACCCTGTGTAGTCCAGCGGTCCCGCTCCTTCTACAGCAGCCAGCGCCGCCGGGCTCACGGCGTTCCGCAGGGCCGTATAGACCGCGTCATAGCGGTTTTTGCCGGGGCTCTTGTCCAGAATCCGGTCGGACATCAGATACAGAACGGGGAGGGCCGGCCGGGGAACGGTTCCGGGAACAAGGACACGGGGTTTTCTTTGGGCAAACCAGTTTTCTGCCCGTATGCGGACGGCGGTAAACCAGGGTGAATTTTCGGGTATTTCCCGGAGGACACGTTCTTTACCCTGAAAAACCGACCACAGGGGGCTTTCGATGGCGATAATTCCCTTCACGGCGGCGTATGCGGCGGCAAATCCGGCGTCGGCGCGGTACACCAGGGCGCCGCCGCCCGCGCTGTATCCCGCGAGGAACAGCGGGCTTCCTTCCGGCAGGTAATTATGTGTAACAAGGGGCAGCAGGAAATCGATATCCTCACGGCGGCCTGTTTCAAGGGCCCGGCCGTATGCGTTGATCTTTTCCCGGGCGGCGCCCAGGCGAAAATTCCGCCAAATCCGCCTGATGGTCAGAAGCGAAGGGGGGTAGGTCCGGCCGCCGGCCGCCGCGGGGGAGTCGAAACCCCGCCGGGAATAGCTTATCACGGTAAAACCGCGATCCCGAAGACCCGCGCATACCGGATCGACGGCGGGAACGGATCCTCCTTCAGGGGGAATCAGGAAAATGAAGGGCCGGACCGGGGTGTTCCGGGGCTTTTCCGCCGTCTGTCCGGGTTTCGCCTCCGCGGACGGCTCAATTTCCCCATATATACGCAGAAAATACTCCCGTTCGCCGTTTCGCAGGGTTACTTCCCGTACCCCTTCGGATGTGAAGCGGCTGTTTACGGCGGGTGAGAAAAAGAGGGCGGTGAAAACCGCCCCGGCGAGGAGTACAAGGCCGGGAATGGTAATATAAAGGCCCGGTTTCCGAAAATCACCGGAAACGGGTCTTTCCGGGCGAAAAACGGCGCCGCGAAACATTGGCGGAACGAAAACCAGGCTGGACAGAAGCGCCATGGCAAACAGGGGGACGCATTCGGGCCTCCAGCCGTAAGCGGGAAAGATCCCTATAACGATCAACAGAGCGGTCGGAGGCAGCCAGGAAATGCCGGAAATGTCCCAAAGCCCCTTGATAAAAGGTTGAACAAGGGGAAAAAAGAGGAAAAATGCGGCGACAAGCTCCGGAATTACTATTTCCCGCATATACTCCTACTATAATGTGATTGATCATTATGTACAGCTGGTATTATATTATTTGTATAAGAATTCTGTTTCGTTTGAAATTTTAACAAATGAGGCTTTTTCAAAATATGATTTTGGGATTGACTCGAATGCAAGGATTGTAAGTATGCCTGTTCAGGAATTGGTTGTTGATGAAACAAAGGTAAAAAAGGCCGTCCAGTCGGGAATACCGCTGACTATTACTACTTTTACCCTTCCTCACGAGATAGAACTGTATATTGAACAGGTTATTACTGTTTTTCTCCGTCTCGTGAACCAGGAAAAACTGAAAGATTATATTGTATACTGCGTCCAGGAGCTGTCGGTAAATGCCAAAAAGGCCAATACCAAAAGGGTTTATTTTAACGAACGGGGGCTGGATCTCTCCAATCCTGATGATTACAAAGAGGGAATGACGAATTTCAAGGAAAATACCCTCAATAATATTGCCCATTACCTTCAGCTTCAAAAGGATCAGGGGCTGTACATCAAGTTGATATTCCAGATCAAGAACAATATTGTCCATATTGAGGTACGAAACAACGTAGCGGTTACCAAAACCGAGCTGATCCGCATTCATGACAAACTGGCCCGTTCCCGGCAGTACAATAATCTGGAAGACGCCCTTTCGCAGGTTCTGGACGATTCGGAAGGCGCCGGGCTGGGACTGGTAATTCTGGTGCTGATGCTGAAAAAGATGGGCCTTGATGAGCACTGTTTTGACATTACGGGAACCGACAAAGAGACCATCGCCAGAATTGTGATTCCCCTGGAACAGACGCAGGTGGAAAGCTATTCGGTTCTTTCGGAGACCATTGTCAATAATGTCAATTCACTGCCCCAGTTCCCCGAAAACATCCTCATGGTTCAAAAACTCATCAACGATCCAAAGTCCGACATGTCCGATATAGCCCGGCAGATTTCCATGGACCCGGCCCTGACGGCGGATTTGCTGAAAATTGTCAATTCGGCCCAGTATATGCTTTCCAAGAAGGTCGACAGCATCTCCGAAGCGGTCAAAATGGTGGGTATACGGGGCATCAAAAACCTGTTGTATTCCTACGGGACGCAGAAGGTTCTGGGCGATGATACCGCGGACAAGAAAGTACTCTGGGAACATTCGTACAAAACCGCCTTTTACGCCTACAACCTTGTCAAGAATTTCAAAAAAGACAACAACCTCTTGGACGATGCGTATGTCGGCGGCATTCTGCACGATATGGGGAAGATCATTTTTTCCAACGTTCACCCGGATCTTCTGGACAAGATAAAGAATTTTTGCGCCGAAAAAAACCTGCCGTCGTCTACCTTTGAAGATCTGGCGGCCGGCCTTAACCACGCCGGAATAGGGGCCCTTATCGCCGAAAAGTGGAATTTCCCCGAAGGCCTTGTGGCCGCCATACGGTTTCACCATGATCCGGAATCGGCGCCCAAAGACACCCGGAATCTTGTTGATACGGTGTATTTGGCAAACATGTTCTGTGAATACGAGGCGGGCAATGTCGCCTTTGATCAGTTTGATTTTCCAATATTGGAAAATTACGGCATCCACACGAAAAAACAGGTTGACGGCCTTCTGGAACGTTTCAGGCAGGGATTCAAGAAGGAAAATCAGAAGTAACGAAAGGGGCGGTTTCAAGATTCGGTAGTCCGATGGACTGATTCTGGAACCGGTTTGCATTCCAAAAATCACGATTGTGGACCTTGTGCAATTTCCGCATTTTTCTGTAATCTCGATGTGTGCCCTACGACAAAAAACTCAATCAATTTCAGATTGCACAGACGAACAAATACAATGTGTACCGCTGCCTGATACGGGAAGGGCCGATTAACCGCGCGGCCATTGCCAAGCGGATGGATTTGAGCATTCCCACGGTTATGGCAATCGTGGACGACCTGTTCAAAAAGAAGATTGTCCGGTCCATGGGCAAGGGTGAATTCGGGGTTGGGAAACAGCCGGAAATTCTGGAGATAGAACCGGAGCGGTTTTTCTTTATAGGCGCGGATATAGGCCGCGGTACAATCCGCATTGTGATGAATAACGCGGTGGGGGAGCAGATCGCCTGCATGCGGGAGCCCACAGGGGACCCCTTTCCCGGGCGGGAATTTATCGCTCATGTGCAGAAACTCATACTGCAGTTTGTGGAACAGCGCCGTATAGACGCCTCCCATATTCTGGGAGCCGGTATCGCCATGCCGGGGCTTATAGAGCGGGGAACGGGGAAGGTTATCATTGCGCCCGATTTTGGCTGGAAAGATATTCCCCTGCAAGACTGGCTGCAGGAGAATGTACCATATCCTGTTCTGGTAAAAAATTCGACCCACGCGCTGGCCGTCAACGAAAGTTACATTCCCGGCGTTGACGATGTGCATACCACCTTCTGCGTAAATCTGGGCTACGGCATAGGCGCCGCCATTATCACCGGGGAAGATCTTTATGACGGAACCGGCGGCATCAGCGGCGAACTGGGGCATTGCGTGGTTGACCGGGACGGCCCTTTGTGCAAATGCGGCAATATCGGCTGCCTGGAGGCGGTCGCTTCCGGGGAGGCCATTGCCCGCCAGGCGCAGACAATTATTGCCCATCACGGCCGCTCGATGATGACGGAACTCTGCGGGGGAAACGCGGCAAATATTGACGCGAAGATGGTTTTTGAAGCCGCGAACGCCGGGGACAACCCGGCGCTCAAGATTATCAATACGGCGGCCATGTATATAGGCATAGGGATTTCCATGGCGGTGAACATACTCGACCCGGACCGGGTGGTTATCTGCGGCGGGCTTATGCGGAATGGTCCTTACTTTTTTGAAAGGATCAGGGCCAGCATGGAAGAACATGTGGTGACCAGGTCAAGCCGCAGTCTGCTGCTTTCCGCCGGAACCGGGGGAGAATACAGTACGGCAAACGGAGCCTGCCGGGTGCTTGTGAATACCCTTTGGGTCCAGCGGGCGCTGCCCATATAATCGGGCGTTTTGGAACAGCCTCAACGTACATGAAAAATTTTTCTTGACAAACGGAAAAAGTGGGTTTATGCTTATACCTTAATCGCATTAATTTAGACGGTCTAACTTATTATGTATGGAGGATATACGGTGCGGACCCGGACAAAAGCGGTAAATATTGGACATCTCCTGATTATCATTTTTATGGCGGCGATAATGGTGTGCAGTTTTTTTCCTTTTGTATGGATGATCCTGAATTCTTTCCGTACGATAAACGAATTATACATGAATCCGCTGGATATACCCAAAAATTTCGATTTCAGCGTATTTGCCCGCGCTTGGGGGAAGGCCCATTTTGATTTTGCCATAAGAAATACGGTCTTTCTTACCGTGATTACAACGACACTTATCGTTTCGCTGTCTTCTTTCGCGGCGTATCCCCTTGCCAGGATGCGGTTCAGGGGCCGGGGTTTTCTTTATATGTTCATAATCAGCGGCCAAATAGTATCGGCCCAGATCATCCTTATTCCCCTGTTTGTACTGTTCCGCAATTTGCAGCTTCTGGGGAATCTGTGGTCGGTGATCCTCGCGGTGTCCGCGGGCGGTATTCCCTTTTCAACCCTGCTTTTTGTAAACGCCTTTAAGGAAATACCAAGGGAAATTGACGATTCTACGGAGATAGACGGATGTTCGCGTTTACAGTATTTTTTCAAGATCCTGATCCCCCTTACCATGCCGATCTTCGCCAGTGTAATCATTTTTCAGGCACTGGGTATATGGAACGAGTATCTCCTGTCGCTTACCTTCCTTAACCGGGCCGATTCCAGGACCATAACCCTGGAACTGAAAAATTTCTTCGGCGCCTATCAGAGCGACTGGCCGGGGGCATTTGCCGCCCTTTCTATGACGGTCCTCCCAATTCTGGTTCTGTACCTCTTTTTGCAGAAATATTTCATCAAGGGACTGACCGCCGGAGCGGTTAAAGGATAGCGCGATGACCAAACGGAATTACACTCCCTATCTGTTTATATTACCGGCCACGGCAATGCTGATAGTGTTTCTTTATTATCCGGTAATAGGCGCGCTGGACATTTCCCTTTACGAATGGAGCGGCATGGGTCCGCGCACATTTGTCGCCTTTGGCAATTACACGAACGCCCTCGGGAGCGCGACATTCTGGCATTCCCTCAGGCTTACCTTTTTGTGGGTTCTCCTCAGCACGGTAATACTTCCCATAGGGGGCCTTCTTCTGGCCGTGCTGATTGAATACACCACAAAGGCCCGGTTTATGGCGGGTCTTTCAAGGACCATACTCTTCATGCCCATGATGATGTCCCTTGTGGCGGTGGGGCTTCTGTGGTCCCTCATCTTTAATCCGACCATGGGCCTTTTAAATACCCTGCTTGTAAAGATGCATCTCATGAATCCCATGGCGCCCCTGAATCTGCTGGGCAGGGCCAATACCGCCATTTTTGCCGCCTTTGTACCGGCCGTATGGCAGTGGTCCGGTTTCGGCATGGTGATCATCTCGGCGGCCATGATGAACATACCCCAGGAACTGCTTGAAGCGGCGGCGGTGGACGGCGCCGGAAAGATACGGCAGTTTTTCTCCATTGTGCTGCCCCTTCTTCTGCCCACCATTTTTACCTGCGCCATGCTCCACCTTATCGGCGGTTTCAAGGCCTTTGATCTTGTCTATACCATGACGGCGGGCGGTCCCGGAGACGCGACCATGGTGTCTTCTCTGTATATGTTCCGTCAGGCGTTTATAGACCACAAATTCGGCTATGCCACCGCCATAGCGGCAATTTTATTTTTGATGATATTTGTCTTTACCTATGTTTTTAACCGCCTTAACGACAGGGTAAGGGAAAATGTCGGTTATTAGGGTAACGCTGATTAACTTGTGGCTAATCAGCGTTACCCTATGTTTTTTCTCGTTTTCCTGCGGAAAACTGCGAAAAAACTACATTAAAGTAGCACTGATTTATTCGCATTCGAATAA
>JAIRXH010000107.1 GCA_031268385.1 Treponema sp.
CGCCGTGTTCATGTTATTCATAGTCCACTACGCTGGCCCAGCGGAGGAGCAGTTCCCGTTCTTCAGGCTTGTTCTTTACAAGCTGCGAGGCCGACACGATGGGGATCCATTTTTCGACATACTGCCGGGCGGTGTCGCTTTTTTTGCAGAAAAGATTGAGGTACTTTTCCGCCGCATCGCGCCGGCCGGCCAGGGAGAAGAGCAGAAAAGTCCGCGCCGCGCCGGCCGACGCGTTTCCCTGGGTGGCGTGCGACCAGTCGATGACGCAGGCTTCATCCTTTCCGGTAATGATGATGTTGCTGGGGTTAAAATCCCCGTGGCAGAGCTTGGTATGTTTGGGAAGGCTGTCAAGCCGGGTATGAAGCTCGTAACGGGTTGTGGCGTCAAGGCCGGACTGCCGTATCTTCCGGTGCATCTTTTCGGTGTGCAGGGGAAGGCGGGGCGCGGAATAACTGTGCATCTTGAGCTGTATGTCCACAAAGCGTTCCAGGTATTCATCGAAGCGGCCGGGATTTTTTTCCATCAGTTCCGCCAGCGTCGTCCCCTCGATGTACTCCATTACGAGCGCCCATCTGTCGTCTATCCTGGTAACTTCAAGAAGCCGGGGAACGGTAAGGCCGGTCTCCATGACGCAGGCCATGTTCATGGCTTCGTTGAACACGTCGGAGACCGGATGTTCCCTGACCATGAGCTTTATCACCCGGTCTCCGTCCCGGTAAATGGTCTTGTTGGGCCGTTCGGCCAAAACGATACAATCTTTCATGACGCACCCCCCAAAGTCCGGCTGGCTCCGTAATACGCGTTTAGGTACATTTCCTTGATTTCGGCAATCAGGGGATACCGGGGATTCGTCCCGGTACACTGATCATCAAAGGCCTGTTCGCTCATTTCATCGAGCCGGGCAAGAAAATCCTGTTCATCGATCCCGTAATCCCGGATCGTCTTTTTGATCCCCACCCTTTCTTCAAGTTTTTCAACGGCCCCAACGAGGTTTTCAAATTTTTCCCGGTCGGTTTTTCCGCCGAGATTCAGGGCGCCGGCAATTTCCGCGTACCGTTCCAGAGTACGGGGATAATCGTACTGGGGAAAGGTTCCCATTTTGGGCGGCGCTTCCGCCGCGTTGTACCTGAGTACCTCGCCTATCATGAGGGCGTTGGCGATCCCGTGGGGAAGGTGGTGAAAGGAACCCAACTTGTGCGCCATGGAATGGCAGACCCCCAGAAAGGCATTGGCAAAGGCCATGCCGGCAATTGCCGCGGCGTTGGCCATTTTTTCGCGGGCCCGGGGACAGGCGGCGCCCTTTTCGTAGGCCGCAGGCAGCCATTCAAAGATCAGTTTGAGGGCCTGGATGGCAAGGCCGTCGGTGTAATCGGTAGCCAGCATGGACGCATAGGCCTCAAGGGCGTGGGTCATGGCGTCTATCCCCGACGCGCTTGTAAGCCCCTTCGGCGCGTTCATGTGGAATTCCGCGTCCACTATCGCCATGTCCGGCATGAGTTCGTAATCGGCAAGGGGATACTTGATCCCGCTTGTTTCATCGGTGATCACCGCGAAGGGAGTTACCTCGCTCCCCGTTCCCGCCGAGGTCGGTACGGCGATAAAGTACGCCTTCTCCCCCATTTTGGGGAAGGTATAGGTCCGTTTCCGTATGTCCATGAAGCGCATGGCCATGTCCCGGAAATCCGCCTCCGGGTGCTCATAGAGAACCCACATGATCTTTCCCGCGTCCATGGCGGAACCGCCCCCCAGCGCGATGATCACGTCGGGCCTGAAGGCCCTCATAAGGGCGGCCCCCTCGCGGGCACAGGCCAGAGTCGGATCGGGGGTCACGTTGAAGAATGTCTCGTGGACAATGCCCATTTCATCAAGCCTGTCCGTTACCGCCCTGGTACAGCCGCTTTCATAGAGAAAAGTGTCGGTCACGATGAAGGCCCGCTTTTTCCCCAGCACATTTTCAAGTTCATCAAGGGCTGTGGGGAGGCACCCTTTCCCCAGATACACCTTTTCGGGAGCCCTGAACCACAACATGTTTTCCCTCCGTTCCGCCGCCGTTTTAATGTTGAGGAGGTGTTTTACCCCCACGTTTTCCGCCACCGAATTGCCACCCCAGCTTCCACAGCCCAGCGTCAGGGAAGGGGCAAGCCTGAAGTTGTAGAGATCCCCTATGCCGCCATGGGACGACGGGGTATTGATTACGATGCGGCAGGTCTTCATGCGCGCTTCAAAGGCGGCGATCTTCTCCTTTTCCGCCGCCGTATTGATGTACAGCGACGCCGTGTGTCCGTAACCCCCGTCGCGGACAAGGACCTCCGCCTTGTCCATTGCTTCCCCGAAGGTTTTCGCCCGGTACATGGCAAGCACCGGGGAAAGTTTCTCGTGGGCAAATTCCTCGGAAAGTTCCACGCTTTCCACCTCTCCGATAAGGATCTTTGTAGTACGGGGAACCTCGACCCCCGCGAGCGCGGCAATCGCCGCGGCTTTTTGCCCCACAATCTTCGCGTTCAATGCCCCGTTGACGATGATCGTCTTCCGCACCTTTTCCGTTTCCGCGGGATTGAGGAAGCGGCAGCCCCGGCGGGAAAATTCCTCTTTGACCGCGTCGTACACCGGTTCCGTCACAATTACCGACTGTTCCGAAGCGCAGATCATTCCGTTGTCAAATGTTTTTGAGTGGATGATGGAATTGACCGCGAGGAGTATGTCGGCGCTTTCGTCGATAACGGCCGGCACATTTCCCGAGCCCACGCCGATGGCGGGTTTTCCGCTGGAATAGGCGGCTTTTACCATTCCCGGCCCGCCCGTGGCAAGGATAATGTCCGCCTCTCTCATTACCGCGCCGGTCAGTTCAAGGCCCGGTTCGTCTATCCAGTCTATGATCCCCTCGGGCGCGCCGGCCGCGACGGCGGCGTCCAGCACTACCTTTGCCGCCGCGTTGGTCGAATTCTTTGCCCTTGGATGGGGAGAGAAGATCACCCCGTTCCGGGTTTTCAGGCAGATAAGGGCCTTGAAAATGACGGTCGAGGTAGGATTTGTCGTGGGAATAACCGCCGCCACAAGGCCCACCGGTTCGGCGATTTTCCTGATCCCGAAAGAAGGATCTTCTTCTATTATTCCGCAGGTTTTTGTGTTCCGGTAGGCGTTGTAGATGTACTCGGCGGCGTAGTGATTCTTGATCACCTTGTCTTCAACAACACCCATACCGGTTTCCTGGACCGCCATTTTCGCGAGAGGAATGCGGGCCATATCGGCGGCCCTGGCGGCGGCAAAAAAGATACGATCCACCTGCTCCTGGGAGAACAGGGCGTAGGCCCTTTGTGCCTTTCGTATGTCCGTCAGCGCCCGTTCCAGGCTTTCGGGATCCCGTACCGTCTCCCGGATTCTTGTTGTCATGGTCTTTTCCTTGTCTTCAAAGCAAAATAATCTTATAACATCGATATTTATTTATCGATTTTATAATATCGATATAAATATACTTACTTATAAAAAATTGGTCAATAGTGTTTTTTCCACAGACAGGACCCCCGACGGATTTTTCAGGTCTCTTTTCGGTTTTGGAATGTTGAATTCGGAAAAATCCGGGAAAGGACGAAATTTCACCAAAATCGTCAAAATATTGATACGATATTTATTGATCGATATTTATTTAACGATGTACAGTATGACGTATGAAGACAAAGCGGAAAATTCCCTCGGCGCCTTCGGTACGCAGGCTTCCTTCATATTTGACTATTGTAAAACAGCTTCAACACGAAGGTAACGAGCATGTCTCCGGAACCCTTATAGCAAGGGAAATGGGCCTTGAATCAATTCAGATAAGAAAAGATCTTGCCATCACGGGTATAACGGGCAAACCGAGAATAGGGTATCCCGTCGAGGGGCTGGTGGACGCCATTGAACGTTTTCTGGGCTGGTACGATGTTCAGGACGCAGTCCTTGTGGGCGTGGGCAATCTGGGAAGCGCCCTCATGGGTTACCGGGAATTTCAGTCCCATTGCCTTAATTTTGTGGCGGCCTTTGACACGGATCCCCGGAAGATCGGCGCGAGGGTCCACGGAATTTATGTTTTATCCATGGAAACGCTGGAAATAGAAGTCCGGCAGTGGGGAATTAAAATCGCCGTCCTTACGGTGCCCGCCGAGGAGGCCCAAGCCGTTACCGATATTCTGGTGAGGGCGGGAATAGAGGGAATCTGGAATTTTACCAATGTAAAACTCAAGGTATCCGACAATGTGATGGTCCAGCGGGAAGATCTTTCCTCCGGTTACGCCATGCTGAGCGTGATGATGAAAATAAAGGACAAGACAGTGAAGAAAAGCTCCTGAACCGTTCAGGCGGAAAAGCGCCCGTCCGCATCCCGGAGTTTTGCGGCGGCCCCGCGATTGATCCGGGCTTCTTTCTCCTGTAAAATGAAGCTGTCCTGAAATTCCGGTTTCAAGACAGCCTCAGATGCGGAAAACGATCCTGCCGGGGTGGTGGAATGGTAGACACCGGGGACTTAAAATCCCCTCCCCGCAAGGGGGTACGGGTTCAACTCCCGTCCCCGGCAAGAAAAAAGCGAAAGCGTTGGCAACCCCTGGCCTGTCATGGCCGATGTCCCCAATTTCGCGGCGGATAACCCCGAAATACTTTCAAAGGCGCGTTAAAGCCCGGGGCGCGTTAAAGCCCCGCCGGCCGTTTACCGCGTCAATTTTTTCATCCAGTCCCACTTGTTGAGCTTTATCACGGCAACCACACATTTGAGCACCTGATCACATTTCAGGCACGCGAAAACAACGACGGGCGGGAAGTGAAACACAAACGCGGAAAGCAGCGCGGAAGGAATGACAATAAGCCACACATGGATGAGATCATTGACAAGCACAAAACTGGTCGCGCCTCCCGCCCGGACTATGCCGGTAAGCACCGACATCTGGTAGGATGTTCCGACAATAGCGACGGAAAAAACCGTGAGAAACTGGAGGGCGTAACGGCGGGCGTCGCCGGAAATGGCCGGAAAGCCGAACGTGACAATAATATCTTTCAAAAAAAAGACAAGCAGCCCCGTAAACAGTCCAAAGAGGACAAAAATAACCTGGAGGGTCCCCGCGTATGTTTTTATCAGAGCTCTGTCCCCAAGGCCGGCCGTACGCCCTATAATAACCCCGGAAGCGCCGGCAATCGCGTACACCATGACACTGAGAAGCTGATGCAGATTCGCCGCTATGGTGTTCGCGGCAAGGACCTGGACGCCCAGGCGTCCAAGAATGGCAATCTGGGCGTTGCCCCCTATACCCCAGAGTATGTCTCCCATGATGACCGGGATGCCGTACTTCAGAAAATCCGCGAAGATGCCGGAATCATACAGGCGAAGATCCTTCAGCCTGAACCGCAGCGCCCTGTCCCTGAACCGTACGTGGTAAAAGGTGACCGCACATTCACCCATGCGGGCCAGGAGGGTCGCGATGGCGGCTCCCCGCACCCCCATGGCGGGCATGCCGAAATGACCAAAGATCAACACCCAGTTAAGAAAAATATTGACGGAGAAACCGGTAAGAGAACTGAAAAAACCCGTTTTGGTATTCTGGGCGCACTGCATGGAAGCCAGGAGAACGGTGTTCGCGCAGAAAAAAACATAGGAAAAAGAGACTACCCCTATGTAGCGCATCCCCTCGGCAATTACCGCCTTGTCGCCGGTAAAAAGACCAAGCACCCGCGCCGGAAAGAGGCTTACCACTATGGTAAACAGGGCGCCCAGGGCGAGGCTCAGTTTGAGGACAAGAGACACGACTATTTTTGCCCTGACCGTATCCTGTCTGCCCAGGTACTGGGACCCCAGTATAATCAGGGCGGCCCCCACGCCCGCGTTGAGCATGTGAAGAAGCCACTGCACCTGGTTCGAGACAAAGACGCCGGAAAGCGCTATATCTCCCAGGGAGCCGACCATGAAATTGTCGGCAAGTCCTATTCCGTAGGTAACAAGATTCTGGAGCGCCAGAGGTACGGCAATGGAAACCAGTGTACCGTAAAACTTTTTGTCCCTTACCATACCCAACAGCCGCAAGCGTTATTCTTCCGTTCCCCTGCCGAAGATAATTTTCGTCCGGTTGCAATACTTAAAATTCCGCATAACGCCTCTCCACGAAAAAAATGGCCCCGCCACAGGCAAAACATGGGGAACTATAACATGGAGAGGGGAAAAAATAAATACAGGAGGCGGCAGGGTCAGGGTTCCTGCATTTACTTTTGTCCCCGGAGGGGTAAAATAAACCTATCCTTGGGAGGGGATAGTATGGACATAGGAGGATTGACCAGAAAGGTCAAGGAAATACCGGACCCCCGGC
>JAIRXH010000109.1 GCA_031268385.1 Treponema sp.
AGCCCCGCCATAGGCGCGGGGAGTAACGGCTTTTACCCGCCGTCCGCCTGGGCCGCGTGGGATTCATGGATAACATCTCTTGCCGGGTCCAACCCCGTTTCGCGGCCTGTCTTTGAAAGGTTCATAGCTCCGGCCCTGTCCAAAGACCCTGCCGGCAATAACCGCGTACAGGGGACAATAGACATGGGGGCCTACGAGCGGCAATAAAAAACGGCGCCGGCTACAAACGCCTTCCGCGCCAGGCGCCGGGCGTAAACAGTACAAGGACGGTCATCAGTTCCAGCCGGCCCGCCAGCATGAGGAACGAAAGCCCCCATTGTACGTAAGGGGGGGCCGTGCGAAGAACGGCGTTTGATTTTCCAAGGCCCATTCCTATGTTGCCCACCGCGAGCAGGGATGTGTTAAGGGAATCGAAGAGGGGGGTCCCCGAACTGCATACCAGAAGGGCGCCGGCCACAACAAACACGTAATAGAGGAATATAAAACCGGCTACACTGTAGACTATGTCCTTGCGGCCGGTTTTTTGATCGAGCCGTATGGAAAACACCCCCCTCGGAAAGAGGAGTTTCTTCATCTCGTTTTTCATCTGTTTGCCGAGTATGACATAACGGACCAATTTGACGCCCCCGGATGTTGATCCCGAACAGGCCCCCAAAAACATGAGCAGAAAAAGAACGGCCTGCGCGAGGGGAGACCAAAGCGTATAATCGGCCGACATAAAACCGGTTGTCGTAAGAACGGAAGCTGCGGTAAAAAAGGCGCTTCTTGCCGCCGCGCCGGCCGAAGCGGACACCGGCAGAATTGAAACGGTAATAACAATAACGGAAACGGCGATAACCAGAACATAGGCCCGCGCTTCGCTGTTGGCGGCGGCTTCCCCCGGCTTTCCCTTAAGAATGCGGTAAACAAGTGAAAAATTGAACCCGGCGATGATCATGAATATCAGGGAAACCCATTCCACATACGGCGAATTGTAATGGGCAATGTTGTCGTTATGCGTGCTGAAGCCTCCTGTCGCCACTGTGGAAAACGAATGGAACACGGCGTCCAGCCAGTTCATGCCGCCCAGCAAAAACAGAAACGTCTGCAGGACAGTCAGTGAAACATAGATAAGGATGAGTATTTTGGCGGTCCCGGTGATCCTGGGGGTCAGTCTGTCTTTTTCCGGCCCCGTCGTTTCGGCATTTACAAGCTGAAAGGCGCCGACGCCGAAAAGCGGAACCAGGGCGACAGTAAAGACGATGATCCCTATGCCGCCCAGCCAGTGGGTAAGTCCCCGCCAAAGGTTCATGGAATACGGAAGCGTTTCCACATCGGGAATAACACTGATCCCCGTTGTGGTAAAACCGGAAACGCTTTCAAAAACCGCGCTTGTAAACGAAGGAATATGGCCGGAAAACCAGTACGGCAGGGCCCCGGTAAGACAGGAGAGGACCCAGGCGAAAAAGACAAACCTGATGCCTTCGGACGCGCTGAACTGCGCGAAGCGCGGGAACCGGCCTCCCCTTCTTGACGCCGAAAAAACAAAAACGGCCAGGGCGGCAAGGACGGGAATGGCCATGGAAAGACAAAAAGCCCCTGCCATATCTTTTTCACCAAAGACAAGGGCGGCGGCAAGCGGGACCGTCATGGAAAGGGACATAAGGCCCCAAAAAACGGCAAGCGGCCCGAACACCGGCATTCCCTCCCCCCGCGCCGTTCTGTTCACTTATTCACCTCCGTATTGCAGCCTGTACAGCCGCGCGTAAAGGCCATTCTTCGCAATCAGATCCTCGTGCGTTCCTTCTTCGACAAGGCGGCCCGCCCCGAGCACGAGGATACGGTTCGCGTGCCGTATCGTCGAAAGCCGGTGCGCGATGACGATGGACGTGCGGCCGGCGAGGACCCGGCGCAGGCCCATCTGTATGAGATGTTCGGTTTCGGTATCAACGGAGCTTGTTGCCTCGTCAAGGATCACGACGGCCGGGTTATGGGCGATGACACGCGCAAAGCTGACAAGCTGCCTCTGGCCGGAGGAGATGTTTGCCGCGCCTTCGGAGAGCATGGCGCCGTAGCCGCCGGGAAGGCGGGAAATGAATTCATGGGCGTGCGCCGCCTTTGCCGCCCCGACGATCTCCTCCCTGGAAAGGGGAAGCCCGAGGCTTATGTTGTCCGCCACGGAGAGCGAAAAAAGAAACACGTCCTGCAGTACCGGCAGCACCGAACGGCGCAGTTCCTCAAGGGGTATGTCGCGGACAGGCACGCCGTCTATCCGTATCATTCCCGAATCGACATCCCACAGCCGGGCAAGCACGCTGGTAACGGTAGTCTTCCCCGCCCCCGTGAAGCCGACAATGGCGGCCGTTTCCCCCGGATTCACCGTGAAGCTCAGCCCCTTCAGCACTTCTTCCCCTTTCTTGTAGGAAAAACGCACATTGTCGAATTCGATGCGGCCCCTTACCTTTCCTTCAATTCCACGCCCGCCCGTATCGGGAATTCTTTCCTCGGTATCAAGGAATTTAAACACCCGCTCCCCTCCGGCCATTGCGGACTGAAGCAGGGTGTATTTTTCGGCTATGTCCGTCACCGGGGCGTAGAACATCTGTACCAGGGTAATAAAGGCGACAAGCACCCCAAGGGAAAGGGACAGGGAAAGCACCATGTTCCCTCCGACAACAATAACCGCCGCCGAGGTAACCGCGGAAAACCACTCGACAATGGGCCTGAAAACCGCGAAGACGTACATTTCCCCCAGGTTGGCGTTGAGAAGTTCTCCGTTCCGTTCCCTGAATTCACGGCGGCTCTTTCCTTCCCCCAGAAAAAGCTGCACCACCTGTACACCCGCGAGCCGCTCGGCAAGGTAGGCGTACACCCGCGACGAGGCGACGCGCTGCCGTCTGAAGGCGTCCCTGGCCCTGACGCGGCTTATCATGGTAAGAAAGCAGACGGGCGGCAGAATGACGACGACCACAAGGGCAAGCCCTGGAGAAAGGATAAAAAGGGTTACAAGAACGCCCAGCATAATCGACAGATCCTTGAGGAAGGCCACAAGAACGGCGGTAAAGAATTCGTTGATCGTTTCAACATCGCCTGTCAGGCGGGTCACGACGCGGCCGACGGGGTGGCGCGAAAGGAACGCCGTCGACTGGGAGACGGTCTTTTTGAACAGAGCCATCCGCAGATCCTTCATGACCTTCTGTCCCATAAGACTGGTGGTCCAAGTCTGGGAAAACGTAAACACAAAGACCAGGGCAAGCACCGCGAGAAACACGAGCGCCGCGTTCAGCACCGTCTCAAGATCGCCTGATCTTGCGGCGGCTATTTCGGAAAGAGGAAGCGCGTACAGATCGGCTTTCTTTACCGCCGCGGCCTTTTCCCCCAGGAAAAAAAGTTCCGCGTGCCTTTCCACGACGGCGCGCGCTTCCGCGTTGTCCTCAAGGGGAAAGGCGTACCAGTCCCCATCCCGTATAATCGAACGCTTCGCAAGTTCATTTTCCACTTCTCCGGCAAGGCGCGGACTTTTGCCCGCGGGGATGAAGTACAGCCCCCCCGCTTCAAGGACGGGAAACTTCGGGGCCCCGAAAAGTTCCGCCGCCGCGCGCGCCGTTTCGCCTTCCAGATCCGGCTTTTGCCTTTCGTACTCTTCCCTGTCAAGACAGACAAATTTTGCCAGTATCGCGTCGTCGATGATCCTCTGTTCCAGAACGGGAAGGTACAGTTCCCCCGCCGTGGTTATAAAAAGCGCGGCGACAGTCGCGGCGGCAAGACCCCGGTAGGGTTTAAGCCAGGAGAGAATGCGCATGACAAGGCGGCCGTCATATTCCTTCGTTACCTGTTCGCCGGTGTCGGCCTCAAAGAAGTCAGCCATCCCTGTCCTCCAGCTGCTGAAGAGCCGCCATGCGGGCATAGTAGCCGCCGGAGGCGGCCAGTTCCGCGGGACTTCCCCGTTCGACAAGGCGGCCCTCTTCCAGCACCACCACCGTATCGGCGTGGCGGAGGCTCGATACCCGGTGCGATATGATGATCGTGGTCTTTCCCTTCCGCTCCGCGAGGAGCCGCGACAGGACGCGCTTTTCCGTATCGGCGTCAATGGCGGAAAGGGAATCGTCAAGAATGAGGATCTCCCGGTCAAGGATCACCGCCCTGGATATGGCGACCCGCTGTTTCTGTCCTCCCGAAAGGGTCAGCCCGCGTTCCCCTACAAGGGTGTCCCAGCCGCCGCTGAAATTCGAGAGATCCCGTTCAAGGGCGGAAATGTCCGCCGCCTTTCCAAGCGGCTCTTCCCGGGGATTTTCAAGGCCGTACCCTATGTTGTTTTTTATCGAATCCGAAAAAAGATAGCTGTCCTGGGGCGTTACGGCAAAGAGGCTCCGCAGATGTCCCAGATCCCATTCGCGGACATCGACGCTAAAAATTTTCACCGTACCTTCCGGAGGATCTATCATCCTTACAAGGGATTTAACCAGCGTCGATTTTCCCGATCCGGTTCTGCCCAGGATGCCAAGCCATGTTCCCCGGGGAACAGAAAGACTTATTCCGGAAAGTGCGTCCCCTTTTCCCTCATAGGCGAAAGAGAGATTTCGTATCTCTATGGCCGGCGCCGTTCCCGAAGAGGATGCCGCCGCGGCCACGGCGTTTTCACGGATGGACGCGGGTGGCGAATGTATGGAAGGGACAGTCCGCAGCACCTCGTTTACCCGGCGCAGTCCCACCGCGCCCCGCTGTATCATGTTCACCATGAAACCCGCCCCCATGAGCGGCCATATCAGCATCTGAAGGTAACGAAACAGGGCCACAAGCCCGCCGGGGCTCATGGCGCCTTCAATGACCCTTCTGCCGCCGACAAGGAACAGGATCACGGAGGCAAGCCCGGAAAGAAAACTTACCAGGGGAAAGAAAAAGCCCTCCAGTTTCGCGAGTTCCATGTTGGCTTCCCGGTAGTCGTCGTTCGTATCGGCGAATTTTTTTATGAACCACCTTTCCTTTACAAAGGACTTTACTACCCGTATGCCGGCGAAAGTTTCCTGAACCGTATCGCTCATGCGGGAATAGGATTCCTGGGCCTGGAGAAAGCGGTTCGCCACCGTGTGACCGAAGACGAGGATAAGAAGGGTGACGACAGGCAGCGGCAGAACGGCAAAAAAAGCGGAACGGGCGTCCTGAATGAATATGATGACAAGAATGGACGTTGCCATGAAAACAAAATCGATGAACGCCACAAGGCCCATTCCTATGGACATTCTTACCGCCCCAAGATCGCTTATGGAGCGGGCCATGAGATCCCCAATCTTGTTCTTCTGGTAAAAGTCGTAGGACAGGGTAAGGAGATGATCAAAGAGCCGTTCCCGCATTTCGGTCTCTATGCGCTGTGAGGACCCGTGTATGAAGTAGCGCCAGAAAAACCTGCCCAGCGAAATTACCGCCGTAACGGCGATCATCCAGAACGCGATGAAAAGAAGGCTTCGCGGCCTGAAAGACCCGCCGGTGATAAGGTCAACGGCCCGTCCTATTAACTGGGGAATGACAATCTGCGCGGCGTCTATCGTCACAAGGCAGGCAAGCCCGCCCAGGTAGCGCCAGCGGTAACGGGAAAAATAGGGAAGAAGGCTCCTGTATTCCCCGAGTGAACTTTCTTTTCTCGATGAAGGCATACTACGTCTTTTTTGCGGACAGATCTTCCTGCTTTCTTTTGTCCGCCTCCAGCTTCGCGGACCAGATGTCAAATTTCTTTTTTACCGTTTCGGCTTCTTCCCGTTCGCCCAGTATGATGTGAATTCTCCGCAGGGCAAGCAGGAAGGTAATGCCCATTTTGAAGTCGTCTATCCTGTTGGTGGAAAGCTCGTATTTTTCACGGTAACGGTCGGCCGCCTGCATGAGGAGTTTTTTCAGCATGCGGAGGTGGTACACGGTGGGCTCGTAATTGGGAGACCTGGGATCCGTATTGGCGACGGCGTTCCTCATGTCCATGATATTCTTGACAAGCGCGGCAAACCGGCCTTCCAGTTCCACAAAAGACCACTTCCATTTGGTATTGTCACCGTACGCGTTTTCCAGGAGATCGAGGGTCAGCCCCATTTTCCGTACCAGAAGATAACGCCGCGCGGCGTCCACCGATTCAATGGCGGCGAGTTTTTCCTCATAATCCGAAAACGGCGCGTCTACGAGGCTGCCGACTATCTCTTCAAGGTAGATGACGCTTTTGTAGAGGGATTTGCGCCCGTCGTTGAGGGCGTCCTCATTTTTTACCTTGAGAACGGCCTGGGAAACCCCCGAAAGGATGATGTAGTTCGAGGTAAGGTTCAGCATTTCATCCGCCAGCGCGAGCCGCTTGAAGGCCGCCCCTGCGGGATCCTGCTTGATGGCGGGAATAAGGCTCTGCTCCCGTTTGAGAATGGCGTCGACGGACGCCTTGTAGATCTTTATCTTTTCAAAATACTGGTGACGTTCCTCATTGGAAATCTTCGCCATGCTACCTCCGGACGCCCCTTCAGCCGTTCGCGCGCGGCGCCTTGCCGTATCTTAAAATTAAATCGTCGGCATGGGCAAGAGCCGCCTTGCCGGAATCCCCGGCAAGCATGCGGGCTATTTCCCGGCGCCTTTCTCCGGCGTCAAGAACACTTACCACCGTGCTGGTTCTGCCCCCCACGGTCTTTTTCTCAACCTTGATGTGATTGTCGGCGCGGACGGCTATGCTCGCGAGGTGGGTAACACAGAATATCTGTTTACGGGCGCCTATGCGGGCAAGGTATTCCCCCACCTCAAGGGCCACTTCCCCCCCTATGCCCGCGTCTATTTCGTCAAAGACCAGCGTTTCCGCCGCTCCCCCGCCCGCCTGAACCGCGCCGGCCGCCGGGGCGGAACCGGATTCGGAAAATACGGTTTTTATGGCAAGCATTACCCGTGAAAGTTCCCCTCCCGAGGCTATGCGGGAAAGATCCCTCAAGGGTTCGCCGGTATTGGCGGAAATGAGGAATTCGATGTCTTCGGCCCCCCAGGGACCACAGACAAGACCGCCCTGTTTTTCCGGGGGAGCGGCCCCTCCGCCGTCCGCGGTTTTACCCGAATCCCTGGTTCTGGGGATCACCGCGGCCTCAAAACGGGCGTGGGGCATCCCCAGGCGGACCAGTATTTCCGTGATGCGTTTTCCAAGATTTCCCGACGCGGCCCTTCTTTTGGCGCTGAGCGCCGAGGCGCGGCGGACCAGATCTTTTTCAAGGGCGCCTATTTCGGCTCTGAGCCTGTCCCGGTTTTCCCCGGCCCCCGAAAGCGCCTCTATTTCCGCCTGTGCCTGGACCCGGCGGGCCAGAATCGCCTCTTCGGCGCTTCCCCCTTCTCCGGCCGCCGTCCCTTCAGCGTATTTCTTTTTCAGCCTGAAAAGCAGGGCAAGACGCTCTTCCACTTCTTCAAGACGGCCCGGATCGAAGGCAAGGCCGTCGCGGTACGAACGCAATTCGGCCGAAACATCCTCCGCCTCGTAGTACAGGTCCTCCAGTCTTTTTTGCAGAGCCGCAAGACCGCCGTCAATGGCGGCGGCGGCGTCAAGGCCGGTCTTTGCCCGCCGGGCAAGACTTAACACCGAAAGTTCCCCGTCAAACAGGGCGTCCGCGGCATGCCGCGCCTGCGAAACAAGTTTTTCAAAATCGGCCAGGCGCCGTGATTCCGCTTCCAGTTCCCGGCTTTCGCCCGCCCTGGGAGCGGCGGCGTCTATTTCCCGCACCGCGTAAGAAAGGAGTTCAAGACGGTTTTCCCTGTCGCGCTCCGAACTCAAAGAAAGTTCGAGGGCCTTTTTTTTGTCGGCAAGTTCCAGAAAAACCCGGTTGAACCCCGCCGTTTCATCCTCAAGATCCGCGAAACGGTCCAGATAGCGGCGGTGACTTTCCTTGCGGAGAAGCGATTCATGGTTGTGCTGGCCGTGAATGTCGAAAAGAAGGCCCATGAATTCCTCCAGATCGCCCCGTGTGACCGGTACATTTTGTATGTATATCGATCCCCGTCCGGAAGATTTAAGGCTCCGCCTTATGACGATTGTCCCGTCCTCCGGCCCTATTTCCCTCTCGGAAAGCCAGACGAGGGCGCCTGATGAATCATCCTGTAGTGATATGACGGCCGAAACGTTCGCCTCTTCCGCGCCTGTCCTTATCACATCGGCGTCCGCCTTCGCGCCCAGAAGAAAACTCAAGGAGCCTACGATGATCGATTTTCCCGCCCCTGTCTCGCCGGTCAGCACATTGAAACCGCCGCCGAAAAGGAGGCTGATGTTCTCGATGAGGGCATAGTTCCGTATGTTGAGTTCTTCAAGCATGAACGCCCTCCTCCCCGGCGGCTTCGAAATCCGCCCGGAGCGGGACGGCCGACCAGGACAGCTTGTTTCGCAGCGCCCCGTAAAAGGCCTTCCGGTCCGATCCGACAAGCAGCGCCTTGAAGGGCGCCGCCCGCATGAAAATCCGGTCCTCCGGTTCAAGGGCCCCGGTTTCCTGCCCGTCGACGGTAAGCAGCACCCCGCTCCGCTGTTCCTTTTCAACTTCTATTGTGACCCCTTCTCCGGGGGGAAAGATGATGGGCCTGTTTGAAAGGGTAAAGGGGCAGATGGGATTTACGATGATTCCCTCTATTTCGGGATCGAGGATGGGCCCGCCGGCGGCCATGGAATAGGCGGTCGAACCGGTGGGAGTCGCCACAATAAGGCCGTCGGACCGGTACCGCGCCAGGCGGGTAAACCCGGAGGAAGAAAGGGCGGGCGAAAGAAGCGTGAGCCGTATGAGGCGCGCAATGCCGGAGGCCGAAATAACAGCGTCGTTAAGGCAGCAGCTTTTCCATACTTCCCTGCCCCGCCGTTCAACCCGTACTTCCAGCATGAGCCGCCGCGAAACAACAGCCGCGCCCGACATCCACTTGTCCAGGACTTCCATCCACTCCACCCGGCGCACATCGGCGATAAAACCCAGCGTACCAAGGTTTATCGGGATAATGGGTATGCCGCGCGGGGCCGCGGCCCTGGCGGTATAAAGTACCGTACCATCGCCGCCAAGACTGAAGGCAAGATCCCAGGGGCCTTCGTTATCAAAATCGATTTTCGGAGGCCCTCCGTCCTCACGGGCCCCCCGTTCAAAAAACCAGAACCGCGACGCTATGCGCCGCCTCCCCAGTTCTTCCTTCATTTCCCCAGCCAGTTCCGAAGCCTCAGGTTTTGACTTGTTGACAAAGAGCAGCGTCCTGACCCGGAAATTTGTTTCCGCCATCCCGCTCTCCTACGGAAGGGTAAGGATCAATTTCGATACCCGTTCAACTTCCTGGGAACGAAGACGGGGATAGAGGGGAAAAAGCACGGTCCGCAGGGATAGTGAATGACTTTCCGGACAGTGTTGAGCGTCCGCCGCGCCGGATGCCGCCGGGGTATCCTCAAAGGCGCTTTCCACGGCGATCTCCTTCCTGCGGGCGTAGGTTTTGACATCTTTGAGCCCTGTTTCCAGAACCAGGGGAAAGGCGTAGTTGTTGTATACGGTATTATCCCGGTGAATAAAACGCCGGTGCCGGGTCATCTGGCTTGACCTTGTATATATTCCGGCGATTTCGTTCCGTTTGATGATGTTTTTCCCGGCTTCCCTGAATTGTACCAGCGCCATGGCGGCGTTCATGTCGGGAAGAGAGTACTCCCGCGGCAGTCCGGCGAAATTCCGCAAAAGGGCCCCGTCCCGCCTGTTCATGGCGTAGAGCAGCGCGCCGCCTCCGGCGGTCAGCATGTCTTTTTCCTCAAGTCCCAGGATGGTAAAGATCCCGTGGGCCTTTTCCTTTTCTTCCCCTTCGGAAAAGCCGTAACTTTGGGACACATCCTCAATAACGGGAATTTCCAGTTCCGCAAGAGCCGCGACATCCGGCACAAAACCGAGCGTATGGTGAAGAACTATACAGCAGGGAGCGGCCCCGTCCGGCCCGGCAAGGGCCTTCGCGACGGTTTCCCTGCTTGCCGAAGGTGATGAAGGGGCCACATCGCAAAACACAGGCCGGAGCCGCAGATCCTCAATAACCCTGACATAGTAACGGGGCGAAAGGGCCGAAATGATCACCCCCCGGCCGTCCTCCGGGTCAAGCGCCTTGATGGCCAGGTACAGGGCCGTCGCGGGACTTCTCAGGGAAAGGCAGTAATCGAAATGAAGATACTCCTTCGCGGTCTGGACGAGAAGACGGGACTGATCCCCCGGACCGACACGGTCTTCCACCAGGGCGGTCAGCACCGCGTCCATCTCTTTCCGTCTGATGGTCGGAGAGTAGACCTCTATCATACCGCGCTTACCTTCTCAGGTCGGCAATTTTTTGCAGTTCTTTGGGATTAAAGAGGTCCCGGATATCCAGAATGATGAGGTACCCCTGCTCCTGGCGCACCACTCCCTGAATATACTCCGCCCCTATGCCGCTAAGCATCTGGGGCGGCGGCTGTATATCCTCTTTCTCTATGGTTACCACCCGGGAAACCCGGTCAATAATAACCCCGAGTTTCATCCCGTCTATATCAATGATAATAAAGCCCGACAACAATTCGTCTTCTTCGGAATTGATGACCTTTTTAAGGTGAAAACGCTTGTGCAGGTTGATAATCGGTATGATTTCGCTGCGCAGATTGAAAATTCCTTCCACATAGACGGGGGCATTCGGTATGGACCTGATCTCCTGAACGCGGACTATTTCCTTTACGTCCATTATATTGACGCCGTACAACTCTTCACCAAGCTGAAAAGTAACCAACTGGTTTTGATCGGACATGACAACCCCTCTCCCGCGCCTTTAATCGGACAAAACATCCATTTTATATTATACCATCAAAATTTCCCTTCATCAAGGGACCGCCGCGGTGAAATTACTTCCACCGGAAAGAATGATCACGGCGGATTTCCCGCCATACGGGGATCTTGAACCTGTTTCATGGGAAGAAGCCGCGCCGGGCGGTATCCGGTTACACCGCTTTTCGGGCGGGAAAACAAAAAAAAAGCCCGGCGACTTCCTACTTTCCCACCCCTCCGGGGGGCAGTATCATCGGCGTTGGAGGGCTTGACTTCCGTGTTCGGAATGGGAACGGGTATGACACCTCCACCATAATCA
>JAIRXH010000110.1 GCA_031268385.1 Treponema sp.
TTGCCGTCTATGACCCGTACTTTGTAATCGTCAAGGCGCACCTTTTCAAGCTCGGGGTAAAAGCGGGTTAAGGCCCGGCGAAGGGCGCCGTCCAGGGCGTTTACCGGCCCGTCCCCCTCCGCGGCGGCTATTTCGTACTGATCGTCCACCAGCACCTTTACCCAGGCGTGGGAACAGGCGATGGTGGAGCCTGTGGGATGCTCGCTGACAACACGGTACGCCTCTATAAGAAAGAGGGGCCTGTAGCGGCCCAGTTCACGGCGGACGAGCAGTTCAAAACTGGCGTCGGCCCCTTCAAAGGCCCACCCTTCGGCTTCAAGCGATTTGAGCTTTCCGGCAAGCACCGATGCAAGCGGATGTTCCCTGGTAATGTCCGGATCCACCCTCCTGGCCCGCTCCGCGACGGCCGAGCGGCCCCCCATTTCGCTCATTAAGAGATGCCGATCATTCCCCACCATGGCAGGATCGACATGCTCAAAGGTCCGGCTGTTCTTGAGCACGCCGTCGGTGTGCATGCCGGCCTTGTGGGAAAAGGCGTGGGCCCCCACATAGGGCATGTCGTCGCCGAGCGACACGTTGGCAATTTCCGCCACCCGCCGGGTAATGGCCGAGATCATGGGGAGCTTTCCTTCGGGAAGGCAGCGCATGTTCATCTTGAGTTCCAGGCTGGGGATAAGAGACGCGAGGCAGGCGTTGCCGCAGCGCTCCCCGAATCCGGCGAGGGTTCCCTGAATATGGCGGCAGCCCGCCTGTACTGCCGCGATGGAACAGGCGATGGCAAGCCCCGAATCGTTGTGGGCGTGCATGCCTATAAGGGAGGAAGAAGCCTTCTTTTTTTCTTCCACCGCCCTGATTGCGGCTTTGACCCCTTCCGTGACAAGATCGGGAAAATTGCCGCCGTTGGTGTCGCAGAGGATGACGCGACCGGCGCCCGCATCAACGGCCGCCGTGACCGCGGCAAGGGCGTAGGCGGGGTTGGCCTTCCAGCCGTCGAAAAAATGTTCGGCGTCGTAAAATACTTCGCGGCCTTCGGCCCTGAGAAAGGCGATGGTTTCGGCGATCATGGCAATGTTCTCTTCGGGGCTCACCCGGAGCACTTCGGCAACCTGGAGATCCCAGCTTTTGCCGAAAATGACGATCCCCTGGGCGCCGGAATCAAGAAGGCTCCGTATCATGGGATCGCCGGCCGGCGCGGTGTCTTTCTTCCGGGTGGAGCCGAAGGCGCAGAGCTTCGCGTTTTTCAGCTTCAGTTCCCCGGCATGCAGAAAGAATTCCATGTCTTTGGGATTGCTGCCGGGGTTCCCCGCCTCTATCCAGCTTACCCCCAGTTCGTCCAGCGCCTCCGCCACCGCGAGCTTGTCCCTGAGGGAAAAGTTGATCCCCTCCCCCTGCGCGCCGTCACGAAGCGTGGTATCAAGTATTTCGATCCTGTCTTCCTGTTCCATTGACTTCTTCCTTATCCAATGACTTCTTCCCTATCCCCTTTTTTCGGCCCCCAGGGAAAGTTCCCATTCCATCGCGTTGACAGCCGAAAGATAGGCCTTGATCGAAGATTCCAGGACATCGGTGGAAACCCCCCGGCCGTTCCAGTGGCGGCCTTTCCAGGCTATCTTTACCATGGTTTCCCCCTGCGAGGCGGATCCCCCGGTAATGGCCCCCAGTTCGTACAGCTCCAGTTTGGGATCCTTTCCTATAATACGGTTGATGGCCTTGAAGCTCGCGTCGATGGGACCGTCTCCCTTCATTGTTGACACGCGCGTTTTGAGGCGCTCGTCCTTGTGGCGCAGCCTGATGGTTCCGCTTGCGCCCAGCGCGGAGCCGGTATTTACGGCCCAGTGATCGAGCTTCCAGGTTTCAGGCGCCGCCGCCGAGGCGCCCATTACAAGCGCCTCTATGTCGCGGTCACTCACCACTTTTTTCTTGTCGGCAAGATCCTTGAACTGGGCAAAAACAAGTTCCAGCGTGTCCCTGTCTACCTGCAGCCCCAGATCCTCAAGCCTGTCCTCAAACGCGTGCCGGCCCGAGTGCTTGCCGAGGATCATGCCGGTGCGGGGTATTCCTACCGATTCGGAGGTCATGATCTCGTAGGTTTCACGGCGGACAAGGACGCCGTGCTGATGTATGCCCGCCTCGTGGAGAAAAGCATTGTCTCCGACAATTGCCTTGTTGGGCTGAACCTTCACACCCGTCACCTGCGAAACAAGACGGCTTGTACCGTAGATTTTGGTGGAATCTATGCGGGTATCGACGCCGAAGCAGTCTTTTCTTACCCGTATGCCCATGACCACTTCTTCAAGCGAGGCGTTCCCCGCGCGTTCCCCTATGCCGTTAACGGTGCACTCCACCTGATTCGCCCCGGCGCTTATCGCCGCTATGGTATTTGCCGTGGCAAGCCCCAGATCGTTGTGACAGTGTACCGAAAGACACGCCTTTTCAATGCGCGGGGTGTGCTCCCTGACATACCGTATGCGCGCGGCAAATTCATCGGGCATGGCGTAGCCCACCGTGTCGGGAAAATTCACCGTGAGGGCGCCCGCCTTGATGACGGCGCCGAAAACCCTGCAGACAAAACCGGGATCACTTCGAAAGGCGTCTTCGGCGGAAAATTCCACATCGGCACAGAATTTTTTCGCGTATCGTACCGACGAGACCGCCTGCTCCAGTACCTGTTCCGGCGTCATCTTGAGCTTGAATTCCATATGTATGGGAGAAGTAGCAAGGAAGATATGAATACGGGGACTTACCGCCCCCGCGAGGGCTTCCCAGCCCGCGTCTATATCGTCTTCAAGGGATCTGCAGAGCCCCGCCACAGTACACTTCCTGACAATTCCCGCAATGGCCTTGACCGACGCGAGATCGCCGGGGCTTGAGGCGGGAAAACCGGCCTCTATGATATCCACGCCGAGTGTTTCAAGCTGCCTTGCCACCTCGATTTTTTCCTGGGGGTTCATACTGCATCCGGGGGCCTGCTCGCCGTCCCGCAGGGTAGTATCGAAGACCCTGACAGTTCCGGTCTGTCGACTATCCGACATGAAACTCCTCCTTGATAACACCGCCTTTCCGAAAGATTTTCCTTCGGAACAGGCATAATTTTGCGGCGCCGATTTATTCCCGGTTGAATGAAGAACCCCGCCGCAGAGCGCGCAAACGAGTTTGTGGCGGGGTATCTTCGTTCGAGAAGAAAAAGTCCTACGGACTTTTCTCATTTTATACTGGGGGTCTGCTGCCCCGCCATCATTGGCAGGAAATTGAACCGCCCCAAGGCTCCCAAGAACCCGCTTACGCGGGGGAGGAAAGGCGGGTTCTTGGGTATTAGACCCCCCTCGAATAAATCAGCGCTTCCCTGAGAATCCGGCGATTGTTTCCGCTCGGGAAAACCCCGGCCGCGGCCTGGGGTCCCCGAACCGTACAATTCCGGTTAACCGGTAATGCTTGACAGTTCGGACGGACGGGGTACCGAAAGTACCCGGGAACCCCGCTCAAGGGCGACAAGGCCGGTGCGGGCAAGTTCAAGGACCCCGTAAGGGTGTAAAAGAAGCAGGAGGCCATTGAGCTTTTCAATGTTTCCCGTGGCCTCTATTGTTATAGTTGAAGGGGAAACGTCGATGACGCGGGAACGGAAAATACCGGCTATTTCTATTACGGCGGGACGGGTTTCTTCCCCGGCTCCTATTTTGACCAGCATGATCTCCCGGCGTATGCAGGAGGAAGAATCCAGTTCCCGTACCGCGATAACGTCGACGAGTTTTTCCAGCTGTTTGACTATCTGTTCAAGCGCCGCGTCGTCTCCGGAAACCGCAATCGTCATGCGGGAAATGGCGGCATCCCCGGTCTCCCCCACGGTGAGGCTGTCTATGTTAAAACCCCGGCGGCTAAAAAGACCGGAAACCCGGCTCAAGGTACCCGCCCGGTTTTCCACCAGGGCGGACACCACATGCTGTTTCATGCGTTCCTCCGCATGAATAATCGTTGACACAAGAAGGAGGTTTCGTCAAGGGACAATCTTGAAACAAAAAAAAGCCCGGCGACTTCCTACTTTCCCACCCCTCCGGGGGGCAGTATCATCGGCGTTGGAGGGCTTGACTTCCGTGTTCGGAATGGGAACGGGTATGACACCTCCACCATAATCA
>JAIRXH010000122.1 GCA_031268385.1 Treponema sp.
CCTTTTACACTCCTACGACTTAAACCGAGATTCTCTAGGGTGACTGGAGTTCAGACGTGTGCTCTTCCGATCTCCCGCACGCAAGACCCGCGCCCCCCGCCGCTAAACTTCCCAGCCCAAAGTCGAAGACTGTGGGCAGCCCATTACCGCGGGTTTTGGGCAGAAATCCAGACGGCTGACCCAGAAATCCAGACGGCTGACCCAGCAGTCCAGACGGCTGACCCAGCAGTCCAGATAGCTGACCCAGCAGTCCAGACGGCTGACCCAGCAGTCCAGACAGCTGGCCCAGCAGTCCAGACGGCTGACCCAGAAATCCAGATAGCTGGCCCAGAAATCCAGATAGCCGGCCCGGAGTTTTGCGGCTCTTCGATCCCTCGCGCCGCCTTCTTGCCCCCTCCCCGCTATCAAACCCCGCTCCGCAAGAAGCACACGCGCCCCGCCGCTAAACTCCCCAGCCGAAAGCGAAGTGCAACTTCGCTTTCGGCCCTTGCCTTTTCCCCCCGCATATCATACAATTTATATAGGAATTGAGGCGGTTCCTGAAACAAAGCCACAGGGGAAGAAATGCGCAAGGGAACACAGCTCATTCATAACGGACACGAGACGGACGGCGTTACCGGGGCGCTGGGCGTGCCTGTTGTACAGACATCCACGTTTGCCCAAAAAGACGTTTCCCTGTCCCAGGAATACGATTACGCACGGTCGGGGAACCCCACACGAAAGGCGCTGGAAGAAACCATCGCGGTTCTTGAAGGCGGGGCAAGAGGTTACGCGTTCGGAAGCGGCATCGCCGCGGTTTCTTCCGTGCTGGGAATCTTCGCCGCGGGGGATCACATAGTCGCCGCCGAGGATATCTACGGCGGAAGCTACCGCATACTCAACACATTCTACAAACGCTGGGGGCTTGAAGTTACCGGCGTAGATTCCTCCGATCCCGAAAATATACGGAAGGCGGTAAAAGGAAACACCAGGGCCGTGTTTCTTGAAACCCCGTCGAATCCTCTTTTGAAGATCTGCGATCTCCGCGCCTGTATAGGCATTGCGAAGGAGGCGGGGCTCACCGTTATTGTTGACAACACGTTCATGACCCCGTACCTCCAGAGGCCCCTTGAACTGGGGGCCGACATAGTCGTGCATTCGGCCACCAAATTTCTGGGGGGCCACAGCGACGTTGTGTCGGGGCTTGCCGTTACCGCCACGGAAGGACTGGGGAAGAAGGTGTACGCGGTGCAGAACGGCTTCGGCGCGGTTCCAGGCCCCTGGGACGCCTGGCTTGTGCTCAGGGGCATCAAGACCCTCAAGGTGCGGATGGAAGCGCAGGAACAGTCGGCCCATAAACTGAGCCGCTCGCTCGCGGAGAACAAAAACGTTGACCAGGTGTACTATCCGGGACTTCCGGGCCACAGGGGAAAAGAGATCCACGACGCGCAGTCATCGGGGGCGGGGGCGGTTTTTTCGTTCAGGACAAAAACGAGGGAACAGGCGCTTGCCTTTCTTCGGCGGGTAACCTACGCCGCGGCGGCGGTAAGCCTGGGCGGGGTGGAAACCATCGCGTCGTACCCCGTAAAGATGAGCCACGCCGCCATTCCCCCCTCCGAGCGGGAAAGGCTTGGCATTACCGACACACTGATCCGCATCTCGTGCGGACTTGAAGACAGCGACGATCTTGTCGAGGACTTTGAAAGGGCGCTGGAAGACGACTGAAACCGGAGCGGACATTGAACGGGAAAGACGACTGTAAAAACGAAAAAAAAATCTCCATGGAATCCGTTCTGGTACACGGGGCGACGCCTTTCGATCCCTGTACCGGAGCCGTCAGTACGCCGATCTTTCAAAGCGCCACATTCCGCCATTCGGGACTGGGCGACAGTACCGGCTACGATTACAGCCGCGTGGCAAACCCCACAAGGGACGAGCTTGAAAAGACCGTCGCCCTTATCGAGCACGGCGCGTACGGCCTTGCCTTTTCAAGCGGCATGGGGGCAATATCGGCGCTTGTCAAGCTGTTCAATCCGGGGGATCACATCGTCGTTTCCGAGGATCTTTACGGCGGCACCTACCGCCTTTTCAACGACTTCTACCGTTCCTACGGCTACTCCTTCTCGTGGGTGGACACAAGCGATCCTGACCTTGTCAAAAAGGCGCTGCGCCTGCGGACACGGGCCCTGTTTATCGAAACGCCTTCCAACCCGATGATGAAAGTTACCGACATAAGGCGCGCCGCGGATCTTGTCCATGAGGTGGGAGGCCTTCTTGTTACCGACAATACCTTTCTTTCGCCCTGGTTTCAAAATCCCCTGGATTTGGGATCTGACTTTGTGATCCACAGCGGAACAAAGTACATGGGAGGCCACAACGACACCCTTTCGGGCTTTATTGTTCATTCGGACAAAAAGAACGAAGCGGTTCTGCGAAACGTCCAGAAAAGCGAAGGGGCTTCGCTTTCACCCTTTGATTCCTGGCTTGTCCTCAGGGGGCTTAAAACCCTCGGCGTCAGAATGGAAAAACACAACGCCAACGCCCTTGCCGTCGCGGAATGGCTTAGAAGGCAGGACCGCGTTGAAAAGGTTTTTTATACGGGCTTTGAGGATCATCCCCAGTATGAACTTTCGGGGAAGCAGGCCCGGGGCTACGGGGGAATGCTTTCTTTCTACCTTAAAAATCCCCTGGATGTTCCGGTCATTTTAAGGAGTCTTTCCCTTATCCTCTTTGCCGAAAGCCTGGGCGGGGTCGAGTCGCTTATCACCTACCCGCTGGTCCAGACACACTCCGCCATTCCGGAAGCAATGCGGCTTGCGGCCGGAGTTAACGACAGGCTTCTGCGGCTTTCGGCGGGCATAGAGGATTCAAAGGACATCATTGCCGATCTTGACGCCGCCCTGTCTCGCTGCAAGGAGGAAAACGGCGAATGAGAATTTCAACCAAAGGCCGTTATTCGCTTGAGGCTCTTCTGTTCATGACACTTCTTCCCAAAGGCGAATTTACGAGCACCCGCGCAATAGCCGAAAGCATCGGCGTTTCCAAAGGTTATCTGGAACAGCTCTTCATTCCGCTCCGGGAAAAAGGGATCATACAGGGCGTGCGGGGGCCGCAGGGCGGCTACTTTCCCGGCAAAGATCCCAAAGAGACAAGCGTAGGGGACGTTCTGCGGGCCGTAGAAGGGTCGCTTGAACTGGTTGACTGCCTTGCGTCCCGCGAATGTCCGGTAAAGGACAGCTGCCGTTCGGTGCATACCTGGGGCGAATTGTACAGGGAAATTTCTGACTGCGTCGATTCCATCAGCCTTGAGGATCTTGCCCGCGCCTATGAAAAAATGGATCTGGTGGAGTACACAATATGAAAATTTCCACGCGGGGACGCTACGGCACAAGGCTCCTTGTAGATCTTGCGGAACACATGGACGAAGATCACGTGTCCCTCGCCAGCGTCGCCGCCAGGCAGAATATTTCAATACGCTACCTTGAACAGGTCGCCGTGATTCTCCGCCGTTCGGGCTTTATACGCTCGGTCAAGGGAGCCTCGGGCGGCTACGCGCTGGCGCGGAAGCCGGAGGACATCAACATAGGGGAAGCGCTGCGCATCCTCGAAGGGGACATGCTCGTGGTCGACCCTCCCCTTCCCGGCGCGAAGGAAACAAAGATCGAGCGCTGTGTGCGGCTTACCGTCTTCAACCGCCTTAACGACCGCATCGCGGCCGTCATAGACAAAAGGACCCTCGCCTCGCTGACCGGAACCGTAGACCCCGACGAATCGTACATGTATTTCATTTAATAACTCATGGTACGCAGGGCTGTGGAAATCAAAAGAGAATTTACCACAAACCACACCAACATCACGAATAAAGAGCAGAATTTCTGACAAAAAGTTCGTGTTTTTCGTGTGGTTGGTGGTTAAATTTCTCAGGTCTGCGTAACATGAGTCAATAACGGTTGTCGAAGATCCTCGTCGATTTTTTTTCGCTTCTGGGAAGCTCTCCCATGGCGACGGCTATGGGTTTGGACGTTATGCCTACCGCGCGCTTGAAGGCGTCCTCGACGGTTTTTTCAAGGTTCTTCATTTCATCCTTCCCCGTAAGGGCGGTCTCAAAGAAAAGGTTGACAATATCCTTTCCGTTAAGATGATCTATCTGAATCTGGTATTCGCTTGAAACGCCGGGTATGGCCGCAAGCAGTTCGTCGATCAGCGACGGATAGACAAGGGTTCCCTTGACCTTCACCATGTCGTCGGAACGGCCTATGAGGGTATCGATGCGCGGATAGTCAAGGCCGCACGCGCACGCGCCCGGAAGCTCCCGCGTAAGATCGTGCGTGCGGTAGCGGATAAGGGGAGCGCCCTCCTTGCGAAGCGTGGTAATGACAAGTTCCCCCGTTTCACCTGACTTTACCTGCTTTCCCGTGCGGGGATTAATAATCTCGTAGTAAAGATAATCGGTCCACATGTGCATACCGCACTCGTATTTGCAGCTTATGCCTATGCCCGGCCCGTAGATTTCGGTAAGGCCGTAAATATCATAAAGCTCAACGCCAAGTTCAAAGGCTATGCGCTTCCGCATTTTTTCGCCCCAGCGCTCCGAACCGATGAGGCTTTTTTTAAGACATATCCTTTTCCGCAGCCCCCGCCTTTCTATTTCTTCGGCAAGAAGAAGGGCGTAGGAAGACGTGGCGCAAAGGACCGTCGAGTGAAGATCCTCCATCATGCGAAGCTGCTTGTCCGTGTTCCCCGGCCCCATGGGAATGGTCATGGCCCCAAGCAGTTCCGCCCCAAGCTGAAAACCTATGCCCGCGGTCCACAGGCCGTAGCCGGGGGTAATGTGCACCCTGTCGGCCCTGGTGACCCCCGCGGTTTCGTAACAGCGGCGGAACATCACCGCCCAGTCCTCAACATCACGCCGGGTATAGGGGATGATAACGGGCGTGCCCGTGGTGCCCGACGACGAATGCACGCGGACTATTTTTTCCTCATCCACCGCGGCAAGTCCCAGAGGATACGCTTCCCTGAGATCCTCTTTCTGGGTAAAGGGAAGTTTTTCAAAATCATCGCGGCTTTGAATGTCTTCGGGCCGTATCCCTTTGAAGCGCTCGCGGTAAAAACCGCCCTTCATCGCCCTGGCCGTGGATTTCCGCAGGGCCGCAAGCATCTCTTCGGTCATGTTCATATAACAGCCTCCGGCTTACAGGGCATACGCATACTCCTTGCCCGTTTTCAGGGCCTTCATGTTGATATCGACAAGAGAGGACCCAAGCCGTTCGGAAAGCGCCTCACAAACATCGTCTTCGCCAAAGGGGAAAAGCCCCCTTCCCAGCGCCGCGCCAAGCAGGGCGGTGTTGACAGTCCTGGGGCCGCATCGTTCGGCAAGGGAAGCCCCGTCCAGAACGGCAAGCCTTCCGGTTTTTCCGTAGCGCTCACGAAGAAAGTCAATCATGCGCTCAGGTTCATAAGGAGATCCTCCCGCGGCGGAAAAAGGCATAACGGGCCGGTCAAGGACAAGCAGCGTTCCCTTTTCCGCGAGAAACGAAAGAACCCGCACCGCCTCGCCGGGCTCGAACGCGATGACAATATCCGCCTTTTTGGGGGGAATAAGGGGTGAATGAATCACGCCGCCCAGGCGGAGGTGGCTTACCACGCTGCCCCCCCGCTGGGCCATGCCGATGGTTTCCGTTCCCCTGACAGCAAGGCCGCGCCGCATCGAGGCGGCCCCTATGAGCCGGGAAAGAAGCACCGTTCCCTGGCCGCCGACGCCGGTGACAAGGCAGTTAAGCGTCACGCGCCGCCCCCCGCCGGCCCTATCGCCCCAAAGGCGCACAGTTCCCCGCATACGCCGCAGCCCGTACAGAGCGACGCGTCAATGAGCGCCAGGGGGGCGCCTTTTTTCGCCGCGCGGGCGGAAAGGGACATGGCAGGGCATCCAAGACGCGCGACACAGGCCCCGCAGCCCGTGCATGCGTCCCCGTCTATGACAAAGCGAAGAGGTCCCCCTCCGGATACCATGACGCAGGGGGCCTCAAAGAGGATCGCCCGCACCCCGTCCCCGTCAAGCGCCCGGCGCACCGCTTCCCGCGCTTCCTTCTGGTGAAAAGGATTGGCCCGCTCTATGTGCCCCACCCCCAGGGCGGCAAGCATGGCGTATATGTCCACCTTTCCGGCGGGAAGACCCGGCGCGGTTTTTCCCGTTCCCGGGTGGGGCTGGTTTCCCGTCATGGCGGTCGTGCCGTTGTCAAGGATGACGGCGATAATACCGGCGCGGTTGTACACGGCGTTTACTATCCCCGGAATGCCCGTATGAAAAAAAGTCGAATCGCCGATAAACGCGAAATTCACCGTGTGGGGCTCAATCCGGTGCAGGCCCTGGGCCACGGTAATGCCCGCCCCCATACACAGGCAGGTATCGGTCATATCCAGGGGCGGCGCGTTCCCCAGCGTGTAACATCCTATATCGCCCGAAAAAACCGCCTTCGGCTTCACGGGCGGCGGCAGCTCCCGCGCGTAAGGCGGCGGCCCCTTTGCCTCGGGCGGCGGCAGATCCACGACGGGCGGCGGCAGATTCGCGGCGCGCGGCGGCAGATTCGCCCTGAGCGGGGGCCCCTTTGCCCCGGCGGGATGTCCCGCCGCATCAGGGGGTGCTCCCCGCGCGGCGCCGGGAGGCCTGCTCGGGGGAGAAGCGGCCCTGTTCCGGGCCCAGGCGGCGAACGCTTCCTTTACGGCGAAAAACGACGCGCGGTGGGGACAGCCCGCGCAG
>JAIRXH010000189.1 GCA_031268385.1 Treponema sp.
TCAGCCCCGGCGAAGGCGGAATTCCCGCTCCATGTCCCGTTTGACATCCCGCTCCCGTATGCCGGCCCGTTTGTCGAAGGCTTTCTTTCCCTTGCACAGTCCCAGTTCCACCTTTACCCTGCCTTTTTTGAAATAAAACGACAGGGGAATGAGGGTGTACCCTTTTTCATCTACCCGGCGGTGTATCCGTTTTATTTCATCGCGGTGAAGGAGGAGCTTTTTTTTCCGGCCGGGATCGTGGTTGAAAACCGACGAATAGGGATTTTCGGCGATATGCAGGGAACGGAGCCAGACTTCGCCGTCCGTTACCTCGGCCCAGGCGTCGGGGAAAGATATTTTTCCGTCCCTGAACGATTTGACCTCCGTCCCCAGGAGTTCCAGGCCGCATTCGTAGGTATCGTCCACCGAATATTCGTAGCGCGCCCGGCGGTTTACGGCGATGATCCTGACCCCCTCCGCCACATCAGTCTCCCGCCGTTGTGCGGACGATGACGGGCCGGAACGAGACGAAGGGCGAAAAGAGATCCGGGGGAAGGGAAGCGCGTTCCGTTTGGGCCGTTTGACCCGGAGCGCCCGCGCCTGTCCGTACAAGGGTACGTTCGGGGGAACCGACCGCCTTTACGGCGCGGGGATCCGCGGGAAAAAGGAGGGGCGCGAAGGGATCGGCGCACCATTCCCACAAGCCGCCGTTCCCGGAAGGTTCCGCCAGGGCTTTCCATTCGGCCAGGGCGGGAAGCCGCGCCTCGTAACCGGCCATGGACGGGGGAAGGCGGCCGGAAAACCAGACGCAGAAGGCCTCCGCCGCGTACCAGGACATGCCTGATGCCGGCCCGTTTTCATCGGCCCCGTAAGACGAAGACGGCCCAAGCCACCGGGGATTTTCCGCGAGGAACCGTGCGAAAAGGCCCTGGGGAACGGGCGTTTCGCCGATCCAGAAACTCCCGGAACCTTCTTCCGCGCCGCCCTCCCGTACAAAGACAAAGGAAAGGGACTCTACGGAAATCCGCGCCGCCTCCCTTCCGCCTGAGGCCGCGCCTGCCGCCCCCTGGGCGGCATCTTCCGCGTCTTCCCCCGGCCACAACACACCGCCGCCCGCCCTGTCCGGGAGGACCCGGCCAAGCCACTCCCGCCCCTGGGGGTATTTGGCAAGCCAGGCCAGGCTTTCCTCGGCGGAACGAAGCGCGCTGACCGGAGACGGGGCGAGCCCTCCGTTGTCGGAAAGCGCCTTTGCGCGGGCCAGATCCCGCAGGGACGCCCTGGTAACGGCAAAACGGGCGGCAGCCTCGATGATCCCGTTCATGTCTTTCCGCAGTTCCGCCCCGCCGGGCCGGGCCGCCCGGTACGCCCCTTCCGAAAGGCTCAGGGGAATTTGATACGCCGCCGTCGGCTCTCCGGCAAAGGTCCACGCGGCAAAATCGGCGGCCTCCCTGGCGAAGACGGCGGCGGGGTCGGGGGCCTCAAGAACGGCGTTGACCGGATGGATCAGGGGAAAGACGGACGAGGCGAAAAGACGGCCGGGGAATTCTTCTTCCCGTACAAAAGGCGTAAAGCCGGGCAGTGAAACGGTAAGGGTGTGTCTTCCTTTGGGGACAAAGACCCTGCACGGGGCGGCGCCCATGTAGATCCCGTCAACGTAAAACGCCGCGCCTTCCGGCTCGGAGGACACCGCCGCGACGCTTCCGGGCCCCGTAATGCCGGGGAAAAACAGCGTAAAAAAGACAAGGCCCAGTATGATGAGGGCGTACAGGACCGTGAGGTACACCCCCGGCCGTATTCCCAGAACGGCCCGAAGACGGACGCCGTCTTCCTCCGCGCTTTCTTTTTCGGACATGGCGGCATTATAGGTCCGGTCTCCGCTCTTGTCAACGACGGCTGTTCGTGGTATTTTTGGTTCAATGCCCGCTACATCCGATTTTTTTGGCCGTGTCCAGCGTCTCACCGAAGCGTTTCTCACCGGGAGAAAGCGGCGAAAACGGATCCTGAAGGAAAAACAGCGGAAGAAAAACATCATCGTTGACTGGGTGGAGGCCTTTCTCTGGGCCGCCGGGGTGGTGCTTCTTGTCAACCAGTACCTTTTTCAGGCGTACCAGATCCCCTCCGGTTCCATGATAGACACCCTGTTGATAGGGGATCATATCTTTGTCAACAAGATCATCTACGGCCCGGAGCTGCTTCCCGGCCTTGGCAAGCTGCCCAGCCCGGTACGGCCCGCCAGGAACGACGTGATCATATTTGAAAATCCCGATTACGTTTCACGGGGCCCGGTGTTCGATATTGCCCAGCGGGTGATCTACATGCTCACCCTTTCTCTTGTGGACATAGACAGGGATGAATCCGGCCAGCCAAAGCCCCATTTTCTTATCAAACGGGCCGCCGGTATGGGAGGGGATCGTTTTGTTACGGAAAAGGGAAACATGCTCGTCCGTTTTGCCGGGGCCGATCAATGGATAACGGAAGGGGAGTACAAAACGGCGCGGAACTGGAACCATACGCTGAGCCGTCTTGTTTCCGAAGGAGAGTATCCGGCGATTGAGGCGTCAGGCAGGGCGGCGGCTTACGCGGACATGGGGCTTCCGCCGCCTCCCGGATTGCCGGATGCGGCCTCCGGGAGGGCCCGCTATTCGGATACCTTCGCCGCCGGTATGGCCCGGCTTGAAACCCTCCGCAGCCTTGCCCCCGGCGATGAACGGTACCGGCGTCTTCTGGCCCGCGAGCGCATGGGGTGGTATGTTCCCGGGGGCCGCGTGTTTCCCCTGGGGGATAACCGCGACAATTCGCGGGACGGCCGTTTCTTCGGGCCGGTGCGGGAAGCGAAGGTTCTGGGCCGGGGCGCCGTCATTTACTGGCCGTTACGGCGCGCGGGGGTTATCAGGTAGAATATGTTCGACAAGTGGCGGAGGTATTCATACGCGGCTCAAAAAACCCGCCGTTACCGGCTCTTGTGGATTCTGCTCTGTTTCGCCGGCATCTATATCCTGTACAATTCCCTTACATCGTTCTTTTTTTCCTTCAGGGTACTGGAAAACAACGCCATGCAGCCGGGTTTTCACGCGGGGGATCGTCTCATCTTCTCTTCCTTTCTGGTACATTCCCTGCTTTCAAATCTCGGCTCCGCCGACAGGCTTCCGCCCTTCAGGCGGGGAACCGTTGTTCTTGTCGACATGAACGGAAGAAAAAACGGCGGCGCGCTTGCTGCCCTGCTTGACGGGTTTGTCCGTTTCTTTAGCGCCCAGCGCGCCGATCTTTTCGGCAAGGAAGGCCATCTGTACATCAAACGGGTGATAGGACTGCCGGGCGATGAAATTACCATGACCAATTTTATCATCCGCGTAAAACCCAGGGGCGGTTCGTACAGCCTTACCGAATTCGAGCTTTCCGAAAAACCCTACGACATAACCATTCCCCAGGTGCCGGCCCTCTGGGACGAGTCTCTGCCCTTCGCGGGAAACGCGGACAGGATCTTCCTTGGGGAGAACGAATGTTTTGTGCTTTCCGACGACAGGAGCAATACCAACGACTCCCGTACATGGGGAGCCGTGCCGGCGGATCTGATTGCCGGAAAGGCCATATTCAGGTACTGGCCCCCCCGCGCGCTGGGACCTCCCTGATTCGTCATGGAAGCGTCCCTGTATATCCACGTTCCCTTCTGCGCGGGCGTCTGCGACTACTGTGATTTTTATTCGGTTCCCGTCAAAACCCCGGACAAAAGAACAGATCTTTTCATTGACGCCGTTTCCCGTGACGCCGAAGCTCTTCTCCGTGATTTTGCCGTTACGGAAGTTCCCACAGTGTACATCGGGGGCGGTACGCCTTCCGTCCTTGGGGCAAAAGGCGCGGCGCGGCTTCTTTCGGCCGTCGGCGCGGCGCTTCCCCCTCCGGTTTTTCCCCGCGAATGGACAGTTGAGGCGAATCCCGAATCGGCCGGCCCCGGCTTCCTTGAAGCCTGCCGCGCGGGGGGCGTTACCCGCGTAAGCCTTGGGGTCCAGACTTTCCACGAGCCGTCGCGGCGGGCCCTGCGGCGGACGGGGAGGGGGAGCCTTGTTCCGGAGCGGCTTTCCCTTGTACGGGAAATTTTCGGCGCTTCTTTTTCCGCCGATCTCCTCTCCGGCCTTCCTTTGCAGGATGAAGATACCCTTAAGAGGGACATCGATACGCTGCTTTCGTACGGGCCGGGGCACGTTTCCCTTTACAGCCTTACCGTCGCCCCCGGCACCCCGCTTGCGGAAAAGAGCGGTGTTCCGGGTTTTCTGCCGGATTGTGACAGGGCGGATCTGCTGTGGCTTGCCGGCAGGGACATGCTTGTCCAGGCCGGTTACGGGCAGTACGAGGTGTCGAATTTCGCCCTGGCCGGACGGCGCTGCGCCCACAACATACGGTACTGGCGCATGGAAAACTGGCTGGGCCTGGGACCCGCCGCCTCGGGGACCGTCATAGACGGCGGTTTTCCGGCCGCAGGCCGCCGCTTTACCGGGCCCGATCTTGACGCCTGGCTTGCCCCGCGCGTTCCCGGCTCCAGGGCCGACACGGTGGAATTCCTCGACGCGTCCGTATTGATGAAGGAGAGCCTTCTTATGGGCTTCCGTTACGCGGAGGGCCCAGACGAAGATCTTTTCGTGAAACGCTTCGGGCTTTCCGTCGAAGAGGCCATTCCCCAAACTGCGCGAAAATGGCGGGCGCGCGGCCTTCTTCTGGACGGCCCCCGCGAAGGGGACGGGCCGCGTCTTTCCGCCGCCGGCCTTCTCTTCCTCAATCCTTTCCTTTTGGACGCCTTTGCGGAATGTGGGTGAAGGCGAAGCTCCGCTTCGCCTTCACCTGGGGAGTTTTACGGCGGCTGTGCGTGGTTTCAGGGCGGCGCGTGGTTTGGATGCCGTAAAACTCCAGGGGTGCATTGCGGAGGCGTGCGGAATTGCGGGCCGCCCCCGCCGTGTAAGCGTGGAGTTTCGCGGCTCTTCGACCTCTCGCGCCCCCCGCTTGAATTCCCTCCGCCGTCAAACTCCGCGCCGCATGAAGCACACACGCCCTGCCGCGAAACTCCTCAGGTGAAAGGCGCGAAGCGCCTTTCACCCCGAAACTCCCCAGCTGAAATCTGTCCCGCGGGGAC
>JAIRXH010000141.1 GCA_031268385.1 Treponema sp.
CTTATGCTCACTGGTAATTGTGCTTGCCGCCTTTAATTCCAGCACAATTTCTCCAAAACATACAAGATCAGCCTGATAATAGTGCTTCATAGGGATTCCGTCATAGAGTATGGGCAGTACCTTGTGGGATTCAAAGGGAATGAGTGCTTTTGTTAATTCAATTTCCAGGGTACTTTAGTACCCGGCTTCCTGATAGACCGCTTCCAAAAAACCGGTTCCCAACTTCCTGTTCACTTCAAAAATACACCCTTGAATACGATAGCACTCATCCTTGTAAAACAGTTCCCCCGTTACTTTGTTCTTCTCCATCTTATCTTATCGGGTTTGTTCGTGCAGTTCGTGAGGTTAGTGGTTGCCTTCCTCTTCCCCATTCGCGCAGTTCACGAGGTTAGTGGTTACAATGAGAATTGCTGGGCCTTACCATGAGGTCTTTACTGTCACCTGTAACATGCCGATAGAGAGAGAGTCTATCCATAATGTAGACACATTATGGACAGACACTCTACACTATTGCGCCCTGGGGGAGTTATCAATGGTCAGTAAATGTCAATTTTGCGGTTCTTCAAGTTATGGTCCCGGCTGTCCCAAAAGCATCAACGGACTTCATCAGCACAACGATGATGAAAAACGCTGTATCTTCTGCGGAAAAACATCCTACGGAAACGGATGTCTTCAAACGCCGACCCGCAAGCACATCCACGGGCATGGCGCGAACAAATGTGTCTACTGCGGTTCGGTCGATTTTGGCATGGGCTGCAAACACAGCCCCACCGGCAAACACGAAAAATGACACCTGAAGAATCCGGAAGAGGTTTTCGGATTCTTCCCCGCCTCCTTTCCGCCGCGATGTGTGCCTTTTCCCTTTTACGCGTCTGTCAAAGATTCGGCGATGAACCGGGCAAAATCTTCTATTTTTTCGCTGAGGCTCTTGCCGGAAGGGGATGCGAGGGCGGGCCGTAAAAGAATGGCCTTTTCGGCGAGATCCATGATGATGCGCCGTTTTTCGGCGGTTAACGTCTCATAATCCATACCGTAGTATCGGCACAAGGGCCCGGCAGGTTAATTCCGGTTTTCCTATACTGGAGCCTTGTTGTTGTCGATGATAATACCATGAAAACCAGAATCCTTGCCGCGTCCCTTGTAATGGGGATTTTCATGTGCACGTTCCTTTTCGCGGGAGGCCGGAGCGCCGCCCCCAAACAGACGCCCGAAGCCGAAGCCGAAGATGTGTGGACCCTGCTTGAAAAGGGGGAGACCGAAAAGGCAAGAGCCCTGTTCCTTGGGCAGACCAGCGTTAACGACAGGGACAGCCGGGGAAGGACCCCGCTCCACATGGCGGGGGAAACAGGGGATTCCGCCCTCGCGTCCTTCTTTATTTCACTGGGGGCGGAAGTGGACGCCGTTGATAACGACGGCCGCACGCCGCTGGGAACAAGCGCCGGAAAAAGGGACGACAAAACCGCCGGGGTATTCGCCGCCGCCGGGGCGGATATTCACGCCCCCATGCCGGGAGAAACGAGTCCCGCCCTCACCGCCGTCTCAGGGGGGGGCGCCTTTCTCAGGGCCATTCTTACCCCTTCTTCCGTAAAGTCAACGGATAAAAACGGCAGAACGATCCTCCACCTCGCCGCCCGTGACGGCAACACGGCGGCTGTCCGTATCATACTTGAGGGGGAAAGTCCCCTTGATATGAAGGACAATGACGGAAAAAATCCCCTCGATCTCGCGCTGGAACGGCCCGATTCGTTGAGCCACATGGAATGCGCGGAACTGCTCATACTGCGGGGCGCCCGTTCGGATCTTCCCCTCTTTGGCTATTTCGCCCCCGCGGCGCGCGTTATCAACTACAACATACGGGGCGCGGACGGTTCCGCCCCCCTCCACGCGGCGGCCCGCGAAGGCTACACGGGGTTCATCAGTTTTCTCATCGCCAGAAAGGCCGGCGTCAATATCAAGAACGCGTCGGGAACCACGCCGCTTCACGAGGCGGCAAGGTCGGGGAACCTCGCGGCCATGGAACTTCTCCTTGACGAAGGGGCCGATGTCAACGCGCAGGACGCCAAGGGCAACACGGTGCTCCATGTCGCCATTCCCGAAGCGGCGCACCGCGCGGCCCTTTCCCTTTTTCTCTCGCGGGGGGCGAATCCCAACATACGCGACGTACACGGCGAATCGCCCCTGCATATCGCGGTAACGCTTGACCGCGGCCCTGACATACTGCAGACGCTGCTTGGGGGAGGCGCCGACACGTCCATCCGCAACATAGACGGAAAAACGGCCCTGTACCTGGCCATCGAGGAAAACCGCGCGGGCATTGTGACTCCCCTTCTTTCATACGGTTCGGACATATTCGCCGCGGACAACGCGGGAATTACCCCTTACGAAAAGGCTATGCTGGACGGAAGTCCGTTTCTTGATCAGCTTGTCACCGAAGAAACGGTGCAGAAAAGCGACAGCGCCGGCAATACGCTGCTCCATATCACCATACGGAACCACGGAGACGCGAAGCTCGTGGGGCTTATCCTTGACAGGAGGGCCATGGTGAATGTACGCAACAAGGAAGGAGACACGGGGCTGCACATCGCGGTGCGCCAGAACGAGGAAGAAACAGGATCCCTGCTCCTTTCCCGCGGGGCCGATATTTTTGCCCCAAACGCCCGCGAAGAGTCTCCCCTGTACCTCGCGTTCCATTCACCGGGCGCCGCGCGAAAATGGATGATAACCCCCCTTACGCTTGAAGCCAGGGACGGACTCGGGAATTCCGTTCTTCATTACGCGGCGCAGTGGAAACTTGACGCGTATATTCCCTATCTCGTACAGGAAGGGGCCCTTACGGAGGCCGCCAACGCCACCGGGGAAACTCCCCTCTTTACGGCGGCCAAGTACAACGGCGCCTCGACGGTCAGGGTCCTGCTTGCCGCCGGGGCCTTTCTCCACGCCAGGGACAGCCTTGGGAACTCCGCCCTTCATACGGCGGTACGCTGGAACGCCCCCCCCGTCCTGGAAAGCCTTCTTGACGCGGGCATCGACATTAACGCCCATAACCTTGCCGGGGAAACTCCCCTGCACGACGCGGTGCGGCTTGGAATCGCCGATCTTGAAACGGCGCTGATACGCCGGGGGGCGGATCTTGAGGCCCGTGACAACAGCGGCAATACCCCGTTCATGGCGGCCGTTCTGGGGGGAATCACGTCCCAGGTGGAACGGCTGGCAAACCATGGCGCCGATCCTGTCGCGAGGAACGCCAGGGGCGACACGCCCCTTCACGCGGCGGTGGCAATTGAACGAAGCGATCTGGTCACCCTGCTGCTTGACTGCGGCGCCCCCATACACGCCCGTAATTCAGGGGGAAAAACCCCCTTCCTCATGGCGCTCTCCCTGTCGCCCCGCATGGTATCTACCCTGCTCACCAAAGACAGGATCTACGCGCCGGACGACGACGGCTCCTCCCCGCTGACCATCGCCGTCAGGGAAAAGGCGCCGGCCGCCATTGTAAAAACCATCATCGATCAGGGGGCGCGCCTTAATCCCGTTGACAGGGAAGGCCGCACGCCCCTGCGTCTGGCCTCGGAAGGAAAAACATGGGATCTTGCCAAGCTCATCGCCGACGCGGGCGCCGATCCCTTTATTTCCGCGAACGACGGCAAAACCCCCGCCGAAACGGCGCTGGCCGCGGGTGAAGAGGGAGTACGCGCCCTCTTTTCGGGCAGGGGCATTAACGCCAGGGACAGCGCCGGAAATACCATACTCCACTACGCGGCGAAGATTGAAAAACCCGAACTCATCGTCCTGCTTCTGGAACTGGGGGCCAACAAGAGCGTAAAAAACATCGCGTCCGAAAGCCCCGCGGACATAGCGCTG
>JAIRXH010000004.1 GCA_031268385.1 Treponema sp.
CTTTCCCGGTAGGCGGCAAGAACCGCCTCCCTGTCGCAGGGATCATTGAGGTAAAGCCGTTCGATGTTCTGCTCTCTCATCGTACCTTCCTTAAATACTGACCACAGACCACACCGACAAGCACAAAATTTTCAAACTGAAAGCCCGTGCTGTCTGTGAGTTCCCCCGCACAAGCGGGTTCTTCGTGGTTAAATTTCCTCCCGCAAAGCGGCGAATTCCGGCCCCGAAAGACCCGCGACAAGAACCCTGGCCTTGTCCAAAAGGCCGCATTTTTTGTATCCGTGAATCAGGGCCATCGTTATATCCTCCGCGGCCTCGGCGGGAAAGGCGCACGAAAAATCCGCGTCCATGGGCGCAAGGTATCTTTCGGCGGCGATTTCCAGGGTCCGCAGGGTTTTGTACGCTTCACTCCGGGGCAGCCCGCTCTTGCGGGGCGGCGTTTTTTTTATGTGGGAAAGGGCCTTTTCCAGATGGCTTACGGCGCTTTTATTGTCCCCCGCCTTCATGTAACAGATCGCCAGGTTAAAGCGGCGGGCCGGCGTTTCCTCTTCATTTTCCGCCGCCAAAAGACAGAGCAGGGCTTCGGCAAAACGTCCGGCCTCCATGCCGCGGACGGCGCTTTCAAACAGGGACGGCGGCGCGGTGGAATCGGTTTTTTTATCACCGTAGAAACCCATGACAAACAAGTATGCACACTTTTTTAGACGGGTCAATCAGTTATTTCCAATTCGCGGCAATTCCTGACTGGTTACCAGGTCCTTTTCGGGTTTGGGATGTTGAATTCGGAAGCGCCGCCTCATTCGGAACAGGCGCACTATATGATCACCGCGCCGGCGGCGACAAGGACGCCCAGGATAAACGCCGCGGCGTCAGACGCGCCAAAACGGTAACGCTTGTAACCGCTCTTTCTGCCCCGAAGGCTGAATCCCCGCAGCTCCGCGGAAATGGCAAGTCCTTCTATTCTGCGTACCGATGATATGAGCAGGGGAACGCAGAGGGGAAGAATCAGCGCCGTCTTTTTGAAAAAATTTTTTGTGTCAAATTCCACCCCGCGGGCGGTCTGGGCTTCCATGATCCCGGCGGCCTCCTCCGCAAAAAGGGGGATGAAGCGCATCGCCGTGGTAAGGGCGAAGGTGTACTTGTACGGTATGCCCAGACTGCGGGTAAGAACGTTCGAAATGTCGCTCGTCCTTGTTACCGAAAGCATGAGGGCAAGGGGCATGGTGGCGGCGATGAGCCTCATGACGAAGAGCAGTGAAAAGAGGATCCCTTTATCCGTAATGAAGATATTGAGCGGCAGGGAAAGGAGTGCGGTTCCCTCCCGTACAAAAAATATCTGAACGATGAAGAGGATGCAGCACAGCTTCGAGAGCGAGCGGACTATGCGCGCCGAACGTCCCGGAACGCCGGCCGCCGCCGACATGAGAAAATCAAGGACGATGATTCCCGCGATAAAAAAATGGCTGTCCGAAATAAAACATGATGTACAGAGGACAAGGGAAAGGGCCAGTTTTGAAAGCGGGTTAAGGGAATGCAGAACGGAATTGCCGGGAACATAATCGAGGAGTCCGTTCATGATGACGCCGCCGCGTACATTTCATCCAGCGTAAACACGCCGTCAAGTCCGAGCGCCATGGCAAGGGACGGTATCTGGGCGGGAAGCAGCGACGCCGCTTCCATGATTGCCCTGTCTTTCATAATGGTCCGTATGGGGCCGTCCGCGGCAAGACGGCCCCGGTTAAGTACAAGGGCGCGCACGGCAAAATCGGCGGCGACTTCCATGTCGTGGGTGATCATGAGGACGGCCGTCCCTTCGCGGTGAAGGGACGAGACCGCCTCCATAATAGTTACGCATTCGCGGTAATCAAGGCCCGTCGTCGGCTCGTCAAGGATAAGGAGGGAAGGCCTCCTTGCCAGCACCGACGCGAGCGCGGTTTTCTGCCGTTCCCCCCGGCTCATGTTGAAAGGATCGGCGGAACCGTCAAGGGAAAAAAGATCAAGCATTTCGTCACAGCGGCGCTCCCGTTCATCCCCGTCGTCCAGGGCGTATTCAAGGCCGAACATGATTTCCTCCCGGATGGTATTCCGGCAGATCTGGCGGTCAGGATTCTGGAAGAGAAAGCCGGTGTTCCGGGCCAGAAGGCTGGCCTTTGCCGTTCTTGTGTCCTGTCCGCCGTTTATCACCCTTCCCGACGACGGTTTGACAAGGCCTCCGCAGAGCCGGCAGAGGGTCGATTTTCCCGCGCCGTTTTCGCCGAGAAGGACGGCGAATTCTCCTTTTCCAAGGCTGAACGAAATGTCCGTCACTACCTCGTTCCGGCCGTAGCAAAAGCCCGCGTTTTCAAGACGAAGCATGTACAATACTCCTCATCATGCGGCAGGCCATGGGAATATTCCAGGGCAGTTCCCCGCCGTAAAGCCCGCCCGACTTGAGCCGCCGCGCGAGCGTTGTTACGCGGGGAATGTTTACCCCCGCGTCCTCAAGTTCCCGCGCGTGCTGCAGCACGTCCTTCACGCCGCCTGAAAGGATGAGGCGGCCCCCGTCCATCACCGCGAGGCGCTTCACGAATTCACACAGGAGCATGATCTTCTGTTCCACGGCGATGATGGTAATTCCGTATTCGCCGTTGAGGCGGCGGAGGAATTCAAAGATGTTCCTGCTTGAAACGGGATCCAGTTCGCCTGTCGCCTCGTCAAGCAGCATGATCCGGGGACGCAGGGCGGTGACGGCGGCGATTATTACTTTTTGTTTTTGTCCGCCGCTCAGTGAATAAACATTCCGATCCCGCAGGTCCCCTATGCCCGCCGCCAGAAGCGCCTCTTCCATGCGGGCCTCTGTTTCCTCCCTGGGAACGCCGAAATTTTCAAGGCCGAAGAGGATCTCGTCTTCCACAACGGAAGCGGTCATCTGTCCGTCAATGTCCTGAAACACGCTTCCCGTACAGCGGGCTATGGTTTCCGGATCCGCCTGGGCGGTGTCATGGCCTTCCACAATAACTTCGCCGTAAAAATCGCCTGAGTGGTGATGGGGGACCACGCCGTTTACCGCGCAGAGGAGGGTCGATTTTCCCGCGCCGCCCGGTCCTATGATCCCCAGAAATTCGCCGTCGGGAATTTCCATGTTTATGTTTGAAAGGGCGTATGTTTCCCTTCCCCGGTAGCGGAAGCTCAGGTCCCGGATGCTGATCATTCGTTGTCCTTTTTTTTGAGGATGAGCCGCAGCGGCATGTACAGTATCTGCACTATGATGGAATTGATGCAGGCCGTTCCCAGAATGATGGCCAGAAAAATTGCCAGCGGCGTGGGGGTAATATCGGCTCCCGCGTAGTAGATAAGGTACATGACCCCTATAAAGCTGAAGCCGCTTGCCAGGGTGCTGAAGAAGGTGCACAGCAGCGTCTTTACCGGGACCTTTCCCGTGTCAAGCGGAATGCGGACAAGGAAACACATCGCGGCGGCTCCCAGGAGTTCGCTCACAAAATTGATGTAGGGCTGGCCCGGAAAGAACTGGCAAATGGCCCCGGCAAGAATTCCTATGATCGCGGCCTCGGCAAGCCGGGGCTTTATAAGGAGGATGACAAGACAGTACATGGCGATGATGAAGTTGGGCTTCATTCCGAAGTTGATAAACGAGCCGATAAAATATTTCAGCACGGCGCCGGCCGCGAGCAGTATGCCGGTGAGGAGTATTTCGCGTATCCCCAGTCCCTTTTTGGCCTTTTCGGCAATTTCCCGCCTGCGTCCCCGCGCCCCCATATTCTCCGGGACACCGGCGGCGTGTTCTCCGGCGCCTGATTCCGTCTGTACGGTTCCTTCGATAGTTTTCATGGTTTACCCCTGTTTTTTCGCGGCTTTCCGGTCCCTGTTTTCCGCCGGATTTCCCCGTGAATTTACGTTTCTGTATATAGAAACTGTTTCTTCGTACAAAAACATAGCATGTACAAATGTTTCTGTCAATAGAAACGACAAAAAAAAGGAAAAAAATCCGGAAAAATTTTATAATAGTATTCATGAGGATACATCAGAATCTGAAATGGGCTCTTGTTCTTTCGGGGGGCGGGGCCAAGGGGCTTGCCCATGTGGGAGTCATCAACGCGTTTGCCGCGCTGGGTTTTCCCTGTCCTTCCTTTATCGCCGGAACCTCCATGGGCGCCATTGTGGGCGGGCTTTACGCCTGCGGCATGGACCCGAAGGCTCTCCGTCGATTTGTACTGGAGGAATTCGACATCAACAATTATCTTGACGGTTTTGTTTACCGGATGAACGGGCCCGCGGGCAAACTGTTCAGGGCGGGGCAGATCATCGGGAACCTGGCGACGCGCTCCGGCATTGATTCGGGACAGCGCATCATTGAGCTTTTTGAGCGGCTTACGGACGGAAAACGCTTTGATCAGACATCCATCCCTTTCCGCTGCAACGCGGTGGATCTGGCAAGCGGCGGGGAGGTTGTCTTTGATTCAGGGTCCGTCGCCAAAGCCATACGCGCATCCATGGCCCTTCCGGCCCTCTTTGAACCGCTCATTGATGGAACGTGCTGTTACGCCGACGGCGGCCTTGCCCATAACCTCCCTGTCTTTATGGCCCGTAACGCGGGTTTCAGGCATATACTCGCGGTGGATGTGGTGAATTTCAGGCCCGTTGCCTCGCAGGACATAAAGACCGTGCCCGACATCCTGTACCGTTCCCTTGAGGCGTCCCTTCACCTGATGCAGACAAGGGAGTATGAAAACGCGTCCCTCACCATTCACGCGTCGGACGCTTCAAGTCCCTTTGATTTTGACCGCAAGAAAGAACTGGTAAGCCTTGGGGAACAGGTTGTATACGAAAACGAGAAAACCATACGGACTTTTTTTTCGGGAATGTTCCTGTTTCAAAAGGGGAAAAAGGAATGCGGCGTCAAATAATCCCCCGGCCGTATCTCTTTTTGGAGCGGCCTCAGATATCAAATAAATATTTGACAGAAAGGGGATTGTGTAAAATAATTATAGCAGGAGAGAAATAACAAAATCTTTTACTGCCAGGAAGGAGTCGATATTCAGGAAAAAAAATCAACGCTTCGTCCCTCTTTCTTTTTAACTTTTTTGACGCTGCGGAAATCAGGACGGATAAAATGCCGGCAGATTGGAGTTTTTCAATAGAGTTGTTCAATAACTTCAGTTATTGAACAAATTCCGCTTTAAAACGCGATTTTGTAAGGCTAAAGCCTGGCTTTAGCCTGAAAAATCGCAAGACTTGTTTGGTAACCAACCGGGTTACTAAACAAGTCCAATATTCTGGAGGAAAGCATGAAAAGTAAAGGTTTTAGGCTGCTTGCCGCGGCGCTTGTTCCGGCGGTTCTGGGGATCATGACGGCCGCCTGTTCCGGCGGATCAGGGGGGGCGCGGTCCGGTAACGTCCGTATTATGACCCGGTGGTCCGACGACGCGCCGTATTCGGTGTTCTGGCGCGGGAAGATAAAGGAATTTAACGATCAGAAAAACGGCGTCACCATTGTTGACGAGTCACTGTCCGACGAGGCGTCCTATCTGGACAAGCTCCGTTCATCCATAGCCACAGGCAACCAGCCTGAAGTTTTTATCGAATACGGCGGTTCCCGTATTGTGGATTATGTGGAAGCCGGCATACTGCTGGACGTCCAGCCCTACCTGGACGCCGACCCGGCCTGGCGGGATTCGTTCCTTGACGACCTTTTTGACAAATGGCATTTTGCCGATTATCCGGGTACCTTCGGCGTTCCCACCCAGTTCTACGCGGTGTTCCTGTATTACAACAAAAAGATGCTTGCCGGCGCCGGCTTTAACGAGCCCCCCGCCGATTTTGACACATGGCGCAGGATCTGCAACGCCCTCCTGGCCAAGGGCCAGCAGCCAATGACGCTGGGTGAAAAATCAAACTGGCGGGCGGGACATTTCTTTAACAACCTTGTCATGAAGAGTTTTGGGGCTCAGGCTGTTACGAATCTTGCGAACCGTACCCTGAAGTACGACGATCCCCGCGTACTTAACCTGTTTACCATCATCAAGGAATTTAACGAAAAAGGTTACTGGGGGCCCAACGCGGTCGGGGTTGATGTCGCCACCGAGGACGCCGATTTCCTTACCAACAAGGTCGCCATGTGTTTCCAGGGCTCGTGGTATATCCCGCAGATTATCAGCGATTATGAGGGCGATATTTCCAATATCGGCGTCGCGAGGTTTCCCTATATCAACTCCGCCTACAGGGATTCCTATCAGGGCGGGACCGCGGAATCCTATTCCGTTTCCAAACGGGGTGCGGCGGCCAACGAAGCTGCCATAAAAGTGGTAAAATATTTTACCAATTCCGATTACTGGGCCGCCGCCGAAGCCTACAGCAAAGGCGGCCTTTATGTCAGTAAATTTGCCACGCTTCCGGGGGTAACGATTGATCCCGTCACGACGGCGGCAAAGGCGCTGCTTGCCCAGGCGAAGGAATTCCGGGACGACGTGCAGACCTATGATCCCGAAAGCCACATGCTGGACACGGTACGCGCCGCAGTCCAGGGGCTTTTCCTCGGCAATGCTCCCGAGCAGGCCGGACGGGAAATCGTCGCCAGGGAACAGATCAAGTAACTGACGGTTATGCGGAGGGTGATCATGCGCAGCGTGAGCGAACGCAAGGATCTTTTTTGTTCGGTTCTTTTTATATTGCCGGCGCTGGCGCTTTTTTGCGTACTGCTCCTGAACCCGATTGTACAGGCAATATACCAGTCGTTTTTTTCCTGGAAGGGCGTAGCCGGGGTCCCGTTAAAGTGGGCCGGCCTGGACAATTACCGGGCTATCCTCCATGACTCCCTGTTCTGGACCAGCATGAGGAATTCGCTCATTTTCATGCTGGGCGGTTTTATCGTGTTGATGCCCCTTTCTTTTCTGCTGGCCCTGGTTATCACGTCGAAGATCAGGGGAATCAAGTTTTTCAAGACGGCGTTTTTTATGCCCGTCATGCTTCCAATAACCGCGGTAGGGCTGATGTGGGTTTATATTCTGGAACCCAACTGGGGCCTTGTGAATATGGTCCTGAAATGGGTGGGCAAGCCGGAGTGGGCCAGGGTCTGGCTGGGGGTTCCTGTCCTCAATGTAGTGGTGGTAGTGCTGGTAAACGAGTGGATCTACGCGGGCTTTAACATGCTTATCTTTGCCGCGGGTCTTATCGCGATTGACGAGACTCTCTACGAGGCGGCGGCAATCGACGGGGCCTCCAGGTGGCAGAGGATGATTCGGATAACCCTGCCTTTAACAAAGGAATCGTTCAAGATATTTTCCGTCATGTGCGTTACCGGCTGCCTTAAAACCTTCGACCTGATTTACGCCATGACCAGGGGCGGCCCCAATCATACATCGGAAACCCCGGCCAGTTTTTTGTACGCCCAGGCTTTCAGTTACCGCAATTTCGGAGTCGGCAACGCGGTAGGCGCCGTTATCCTTGTATTGGGACTCGGGTTGAGCCTTGTTATAAATAAAATAATCACCCAGGAAGATTATTAGGAGGACCCGTGAGATCAAAATATATGTACAGGGGCAGGAGTTCCAGGGGCCGTTCCGCGGGCATGTTTGTCTTTGCCGTCATCTGGTCGGTCATTACGATCCTGCCGCTCTTTACAACGCTGATCTCGTCGTTCAAATCAAATCCTGAAATATTTTCCAGCATGCTGAGTCTTCCCAAAAAATGGCTGGCGCAAAACTATTACGACGCCATGTTTGGCGCCAATATCATGCGAAGCGTTTTCAATTCCATTGTTTTGGGTCTGGGCACTACCGTTATTGTCGTCTTTGTATCCATGCTCGCCTCCTATATTTTTTCACGGAAGAAGCATTTTTTTGTAAAGCCGCTTTATCTCCTTTTTCTTACCGGCATGATGCTTCCGGTGCACACCGCGATTATCCCCCTGTCGAGGATCGCGGCGGGCATAAGGCTCACCGACAACTACCTGTATTTGATACTGGTATACGCCGCGTTTCAGCTTCCCCAGTCCATTTTTCTCGCGACGGGGTACATGAACAGCGTCAGCAAGGAGCTTGACGAAGCGGCCACCATAGACGGGTGCGGCATGTTCAGCATTCTGATGAAGATAATGCTGCCGGTTTCCGCTCCCATTATATCCACAATAGCGGTTCTGTCGTTTATTTACGGGTACAGTGAATTGATCTTCTCCGTTATCCTCCTTACCACAAAGGATAAATTCCCCGTATCCCGCGCGCTGATGTTTTTTACCGGCGAACGCGTTACCCGCATGGGGCCGGTGTTCGCGGCCATCATTATCGCGGTTGTTCCCATGATTATCCTGTATGTCCTTTTCCACGAGAAGGTGCAGAGCGGCATGGTGGCCGGCGCCGTAAAGGGCTGAGCGCGGCGCGGGGATGCGTCATGGGGGAAGAGCGCCAATGAAACAAACGGGCCGGTTTTAAAACCGGCGCCCTGAAAGAGTTTTTGTTTGCAATACCAAAGACAAGGAGAAAGACTATGCATTTCAGACCTGAACTGGAATCCATCCGCGAGCACAAGGTGCCCGGATGGTTTGAGGACGCGAAGTTCGGCATTTTTGTCCACTGGGGTTTGTACT
>JAIRXH010000020.1 GCA_031268385.1 Treponema sp.
GGCGGCCTTGCGGGAACGGGCCCCGGAGGCCGCGTCATCGAACGGGATGTCGCGGCGGCGCTTCTGGCGCGGCCGCCCCTTACCGCGGCGGCCAGGGCCGCTGTCCTTTCGGGAGAAAAGGCCCCCCCGGCGGGAACGGGCATGGGGGGACGGATTACCCTGGAAGATATCGCCGGGGCGCGGCGGGGAGACGCGGACATTCCGGGGATGGTTCCCTCCTTTCAGGATGAAGGAGAAGTCACCAGGACCCCCATCCGGGGCATACGGAAAGTCATCGCAAGCCGCATGTTCCAGTCGCTGGCCGAAAGCGCCCAGTTTACCCTCAACACAAACGCACCGGCGGCCCGCCTTCAGGAACTGAGGGCGCGCTTCAAGGTTTCGCGGGAGCGGGGCTTCGACGGTCTTTCAGATATCACCATCAACGATCTTGTGCTCTTCGCGGTTTCCCGCACGCTTCCCCGTTTCCCCTTCATGAACGCCCACAAAAACGGAGACACGCTTACAACCTTTGAACGTGTGCACCTTGGCATGGCGGTGGACACGCCACGGGGGCTCATGGTGCCGGTGATACGGAACGCCAGCCTCCTTACGCTCAAGCAGATAGCGGAAGAGGCGGGACGCCTTGCCGGGGCGTGCCAAAACGGAACGGTAAAACAGGAGGAACTGGGCGGCTCAACCTTCACGGTCACCAACCTCGGAAGTCTTGGGATCACGGGTTTTACCCCCATCCTTAACGTTCCCGAGGTGGCAATCCTCGGCGTCTGCGGCATTGAACTGAAGCCCGTTCCGGACGGGGACGGCGCGGCGTTTGAACCCCGCATGGGATTGAGTCTTACCATCAATCACGAAGTGGTGGACGGCGCGCCGGCGGCGCGTTTCCTTGCGGGACTGTGCGGCGCCGTCGGAAATATCGATCTTCTGCTTGCCGGAGGCTGACATGTACGATCTTGCGATAATAGGGGCGGGGCCCGCGGGCTACCTTGCCGCGGAACGGCTGGGACACGAAAAGAAAAAGATCCTCCTTGTGGAAGAAAAGTACCTGGGGGGAACCTGCCTTAACGAGGGATGCATCCCGACAAAGACGCTTGTCAACTCGGCAAAACTGTACGTACACGCGAAGGAAGGCGGAAAATTCGGCGTACACGCCGAAGGGGTTTCCTTCGACTGGGGCGCCGTACAAAAGTGGAAAAACGAGGTAACCGGAAAACTCAGGGACGGCATTGCCGCCATGATGAAGATGTACGGCGTCGACGTGGCTCCTGGCCGGGGCGAAATTGTCGCGGCCCCTTCGGGAAGCGGAAGCGGACGGATAAGGGTTTCCCGCCCGGGCGGGGGGGCCGGTCCCCTCGAATACGAGGCCCGCGCCATCCTTGTTTCCCCCGGCTCCGTCCCCGCCCTTCCCCCCATTCCCGGAAGCAGGAACAATCCGCTGGTACTCGATTCGACGGCCCTTCTTCAGACAACCGCCGTTCCCGAAAAACTCACCGTCATCGGCGGCGGGGTTATCGGCGTCGAATTTGCCGGACTCTTTTCGGCGCTGGGCGCCAAAGTAACGGTCATCGAAATGATGGACGAGATAGTCCCCTTCATGGACAGGGAGCACTCTCCCCTCCTCCGCCGCGCCATGAAACCCGTGGAATTCCGTCTTGGATGCAGGGTCGAAAAAATTGAGGGGGCGGCCGTTCATTACACGACAAAGGACGGAAAAAAAGAAGAGGCGCGGGCGGACCTTGTCCTTATGGCGGCGGGCAGGCGGCCCGTACTTGAAGGATGGGGCGCGGAAAATTCAGGCATTGATTCGGGCGCGAAAGGGGCCGTCGTGGACGACAGAATGAGGACCAGCGTGCCGGGCATCTGGGCCGCGGGAGACGTTACCGGCAGAAGCCTCCTTGCCCATTCGGCCTACCGCATGGCGGAAGTTGCCGCGGCCGACATTTCCGCGTACCTTGACAGGACAGACGGCGGGGCGGCGGGCGGAAAGGCCGCGGCGCAAGCCGTCCCGAATCGCATGCGCTACAACGCCATTCCCTGGGCGGTCTACGGCGTCACCGAAGCCGCCGGCGTAGGGATCACAAGCCAGGAGGCGGCGGCCCGAGGAACGGCGGTTCTTGAATCGAGCCTTCCCATGCGGATCTCGGGCCGCTTTGCCGCGGAAAACACCTTCGCCGGACAGGGAGCGGTCAAGGTTATCGCCTCGGCGGAAAGCCGGAAGATCCTGGGCGTACACGCCGTCGGCGCCTACGCGTCGGAATTCATCTGGGGAGGAGCGGCGCTTATAGAACAGGAATTCAGAATTGAGGATGTAAAACAGATGATCTTCCCCCACCCCACCGTATGCGAACTGATACGGGACGCGGTGTGGGGCCTATAGGAACAAACAACAGAGGAGTAATGTATGCCCAAGTCACAAGTGGTCGATCCCAAAGAAGTGCGGAAGCCGCAGTTCATCAAAATCGGGGACATTCCGGTCAATCAATACAGGAACGACATCAAAAAGGAAACGGAGCTTTACGGAAAAGAACGGCTCGTGCGGATCTGGTACGACATGGCCGTCATCCGGGAATTCGAAACGATGCTTAATTCCTTCAAAACACAGGGAACCTGGAACGGCATCGAGTACAATCACAAGGGACCTGCCCATCTTTCCATGGGACAGGAAGCCTCTTCTGTCGGGCAGTGCCTGCTTCTTACAACCGACGATTTTATTTTCGGCAGCCACCGGAGCCACGGCGAAATTCTCGCCAAATGCTATTCGTCGGTATGGCAGTTGACGCAGGACAAGGCGGGGGAACGAAAACTTGAGGGGATCATGAAGGGATTCCTCGACGGTGAAACCCTGGCAATGGCGGAGAAGATCCCCTACAGGGACACGCGGGATCTCGCGGAAAATTTTGTCCTCTACGGAACGCTCGCGGAAATATTCGCCCGCAGGGCCGGATTTAACCGGGGGCTCGGCGGCAGCATGCACGCCTTCTTCACACCCTTCGGCTCCATGCCCAACAACGCCATCGTGGGAGGCTCCGCCGACATCGCGGCCGGGGCGGCCCTCTTCAAGCGGATCAACAAAAAACCGGGAATCGTTATCGCCAACATAGGGGACGCCTCCATGGGCTGCGGTCCCGTCTGGGAAGCGATGATGCTTTCCGCCATGGATCAGTACCATACACTCTGGCCGGCGGAAGCCGGAGGCGCGCCGCCCATACTTTTCAATTTCTTCGACAACTTCTACGGCATGGGCGGACAGACCATGGGAGAGACCATGGGCTACGGCTGTGTTGCCCGCGTCGGCGCGGGCGTCAATCCCGAAAACATGCACGCCGAACGGGTTGACGGCTACAATCCCCTTGCCGTCGCCGAAGCCGTCGCCCGGAAAAAACGGATCCTCCTTGAAGGCCGGGGACCGGTGCTCCTCGACACAATCACCTACCGCATATCAGGTCATTCGCCTTCCGACGCGTCAAGCTACCGCACACCCGAAGAGGTAAAGCTCTGGCAGGAAGCCGACTCAATCGAAGCCTACGGCGCCTACCTTGCCGAAAACGGAATAGCCGGCAAGACGGACCTTGAAAACGCGCGGAAAACCATATCGGCAAAACTGACCGAAGTGGTAAAACTCGCCGTCAACAACGAAGAGTCCCCAAGGCTGGGCGGCGCCTTTATTGAAGGGGTAATGTTTTCCAACGGCAAGGCCGAACGCTTTGACGACAGGAAAAGCGAACTGCTTGGCCCTCCTTCGGAAAACGCGCGGGTCAAGGCCCTCGCGGGAAAGGCCCGCTACGGTTTTGACGCCGCCGGAAAACCCGTCTCGAAAAACAGGGTCTTCCAGTACCGCGACGCGCTTTTTGAGGCAATGATCCACCGCTTCGCCGCCGATCCGTCCATGGCGGCCTGGGGAGAAGAGAACCGCGACTGGGGCGGCGCCTTTGCCGTCTACCGGGGGCTCACCGAACTGCTCCCCTACAACCGCCTCTTTAACAGTCCCATTTCCGAAGGAGCCATCGTGGGGGCCGGCGTCGGTTACGCGCTTTCGGGGGGAAGGGCGGTGGTGGAACTCATGTACTGCGACTTCATGGGACGGGCCGGGGACGAGATATTCAACCAGGCGTCAAAATGGCAGTCCATGTCCGCGGGGCTTCTTAAAATGCCGCTTGTAATCCGCGTGTCCGTCGGCAACAAATACGGCGCGCAGCACAGCCAGGACTGGTCGGCGATTGTGGCCCACATACCCGGACTCAAGGCGTACTTTCCGGCCACCCCCTTCGACGCGAAGGGCATGCTCAACCTGGCGCTGAGGGGAACGGACCCCGTTGTGTTCTTTGAAAGCCAGCTCCTTTACGACATGAGCGAACACTTTGAAAAAGAAGGCGTCCCCGAAGGCTACTACGAAATCCCCGAAGGGGAGCCGGCCGTCCGCCTTGAGGGAAAAGACATTACCATCGCGGCAATTGGAGCGTCGCTTTACAAGGCCATGGATGCGGCGAAGATCCTCAAGGAACGTTTCGGCCTTGAAGCCGAAGTGATAGATCTCCGCTTTATCAACCCGCTTGATTACGGAAAGATAATCGAATCGGTAAAGAAGACGGGAAAGATAATCCTCGCAAGCGACGCCGCCGAGCGGGGCAGTTTTCTCCATACCGTGGCAAGCAACATAAACACGTTCGCGTTCGATTACCTCGACGCCCCGGCGGCGGTCGTGGGAAGCCGGAACTGGATAACCCCGGCGGCCGAAATGGAAGAACTGTACTTTCCCCAGACAGGCTGGATAGTGGACGCCATTCACGAGCGTATCCTTCCTCTTCCCGGCTACACCCCCGGAACGGTGCAGACCACGCTGGATCTCGCGCGCCGGAACAGGCTCGGAGTATAACCGTGGCAAAGGATTACCCCGCCACCGTAAACGATCCCCGCGCCAAAGGCGAAGAGCGCGTCAAGGCCCTCATGGCCATGGAAAAAAATAACGCTTCAGGCGTTACCGGGAAGGGCGAAGTAAACAACCACATTCATACGGTTTACAGCTTCAGCCCCTACACGCCCGCCATGGCCGCGGCAAGGGCCCGCGACGCCGGACTTGAAGCCGCGGGTTCGGTGGATCACGACTCCATAGCGGCGGCCCGCGAAATGATCGCCGCGTGCGCCGTACTGGGAATAGGGGGATGCTGCGGTTTCGAGATCAGGGTGAGCTTAAGGGGCAAAGACGGGAGGGGGCCTTTCGCGGAACGGAAGCTCAACAACCCCGATTCCCGGGGAATAGCGTACATGACGGTGCAGGGCGTTCCCGCCCCGGCAATTCCCGTAACAGGGGAGTTCCTCAAACCCATACGGGAAGAACGGTTCAAACGGACGGCGGCCATGACGGAAAAGGCAAACGCCGTTCTTGGCGATTCGGGCTTCCCCGCCGTCGATTTTGAACGTGACATCGTGGACGCCTCGCTTTTCCGGGACGGAGGGGAAATAACCGAACGGCATGTCCTGGCCGCCGCCGCCCGCAAAATTACCGGCGCTCTGGGTCAGGGGCCTTCGCTCCCCGGGGGCCTCAAGGATCGCCTCGGGATAGATGTGGGGGAAAAAGCCGGACCTTACCTCGCCGATCCCGGCAATCCCCATTACCTTTACGATCTTCTGGGGATCCTCAAAACAGGACTGCTTCCCCGTTTCTTTATACAGCCGGACGGGGCCGAATGTATCTCCGCAAAGAAGGCGGTGGACTTTGCCCTTTCCATAGAGGCGGTGCCCGCCTACGCCTACCTTGGGGATGTGGGCGAATCTCCGACCGGCGACAAGAAGGCCGAAAAATTCGAGGATGATTTTCTGGAGGAGCTTTTTGACGAGCTGGCCCGCGCCGGTTACAGGGCCGTCACCTACATGCCCCCCCGGAACACCGCCGGACAGCTTCGGAAGATAAAACGCCTGTGCGCCGAAAAGGGGTTCATGGAAATTTCGGGCGTCGACATCAACAGTTCCCGCCAGTCCTTTAACTGTCCGGAAGTTCTGCGGGATGAATTCCGCCATCTCATAGACACCACCTGGGCCCTCATCGCCCATGAAAGGCTCGCCTCGGCGGAACCCTCCTATGGTTTTTTTTCCCGGTCAAATCCCCTCGCGTCCCTTGGACTTGCCGAACGAACCGCCGTATACGCCGCGGCGGGAAAGGCGCTCGACCTGAGACGGCCCGAAGAATCGGTTCCGGGCATAATCGAAGATCTCCGTAAAGGAAGGTACCCCTCATGAAACTCGCGGAAAAATCCGTCAACGCCATCCTCGCCCCGCTTGTGCGCGGGCTTGGCCTTAACGCGTCAGGCGAAGCGCTCGCCGTTGTTCCGGGTCCCGCCGGAAAGACGGAGGGCGCGCTCCAGGCGGACATAGGGCCCGCCGTCAGGGACGGGCTCATAGACGAAAAAGACGCGGCGGCCATACTGCGGGACGCGGCGGCCGGCGCGGGAGCAAAGCTCCCTTCCTCTGTCCATGTCAAGGCGGACGGGGAACCGCTTGGAACATACTGGATGGATCGCACACTTGACGCCGCCCGCGCCCGGATGAAAAGGGGCGATCCCTCGCCGCTTGCCCTGGAGGACGGGCGCGGAACCAGGGAAAACGCCGCCGGCGCACTATGCCCCCCCGGAGCCTCTTCCCGGTCAAGAGCGGACGTGGTGAAAAACCGCGTCGCCCTTGTAACCGGCGGCGCGCAGGGCTTTGGAGAGGAAATAGTACGAGGGCTCGCGGCGTCAGGCGCCCTTGTTTTTATTGCCGATCTCAACATAAAAGGAGCGGAACAACTGGCGGAAAAGATCAACGGCGCCCTCGGAAAAACATCGGCCCTTGCCCTTGCCCTTGACGTGTCCAGGGAAGAATCGGCCGAAGAAGCCGCCGCCGCCATCGCCGAAACCGCCGGCGGACTCGACATCCTCATAAGCAATGCGGGGGTCCTCAAGGCCGGAAGCGTTCTTGAACAGGATCTCCCGTCCTTTACATTCGCCACCGGCGTAAACTACACCGGCTATTTCATCATGGCAAAACACGGGGGCCGCCTCATGAGACGGCAGAACCGGAACGCCCCGCTCTGGAAAACCGATATCATCCAGATCAACTCAAAATCGGGGCTTGAAGGCTCAAACAAAAACGGCGCCTACGCCGGGGGAAAATTCGGCGGGCTGGGACTTACCGCGAGTTTCGCCCTTGAACTGATCGAATACAACATAAAGGTAAACGCCGTCTGTCCCGGCAATTTTTTTGACGGGCCGCTCTGGTCTGACAGCGAAAAGGGACTTTTTGTCCAGTACCTCAAAGCGGGAAAGGTGAAGGGCGCGAAAACCGCGGCGGACGTAAAAACCTTCTACGAGGAAAAAGTCCCCATGAAGCGGGGCTGTTCGGGCCAGGACGTGATGAGGGCAATCTACTACATTATCGAACAGGAATACGAAACGGGACAGGCGGTCCCGGTTACCGGGGGACAGGTCATGCTGCATTAGGATAACGCTGATTCCAAAAGTTCCATTTCCCGAAACTAACCGAGTTTTGGGAAATGCTCCATTGACTGTTTTTTGCCGTTCGATATAGTATTAAAACCCTAGCATTACTATATTATCATCCAGGAGGACAGGAGATGATTAAAGTGGCGACAATCGCGGGTTCCGACGCTTCGGGC
>JAIRXH010000059.1 GCA_031268385.1 Treponema sp.
GGCGGTATCCTCTATGGATTCCTTTGCCCCAAGCTGAATGTCCTGTGTGGAAAGGAACACCGGATGCCCGCCTTCCTCGCCGAAGGCCGTTTCAAAGGCGCAGCGGGTCCGCGTGGACCGTTTTTCGAAGATAAGGGCAAGGGTTTTGCCTCTAAAACGCTGCCGCACGGGCCCTGTTTGTTTTTCGGCCTTTACCTTTTTGGCAAGCTCAAGGAGCAGGCGTATTTCTTCTTTTGTGTAATCGAGGAGGGTTAGAAGGGATCTTCCTTTTAATGAAACCATGACGACACTGTACCATGTCCGCATGGTGTCAACAACCCTTGGAAGGATTAACCACGGATGGCACGGACAAGGAACGGACAAATACGGACATAAGAGAAGAGGATTCACTACGAACCACGCGAACAGGACGAACTTGTTGTTAGAAAACCTGTCTTTGGGCGTGAATTAGGAATTTGGTGCCAGGCACCAGAATTCCGCCCTTCAGACACAAAATTCCAGTGCCTGGCACCAAATTCTAGGGTTTACCTGGGGAGTTTTGCGGCGGGGGAGCGCTGTTTGAAGGCGGCGCGCACTTCGGAACCGCAAAACTCCACATCTCACCAACAGCACTAACAGGAAGAAAGGACACCATAGGGATGTATCGGGGGTCCTTTCATCACGTAATATAAAGTGGGACGTAAGAGTGCCCGCCGCCGTTCCACTGGAGTTTTACGGCATCCAAACCTCGCGCCGCCGGCAAACATCGCACTTCCGCCGTAAAACTCCCCAGCCGAAGGCGAAGCTCTGCTTCGCCTTCGGCCCGGCTCTTTCTGAACAGGAGGGTCCGAAAAGATGCCCCTAAAAATGACAGGGGCGAAAGGCAAAGCTTCACTTCGCCTTTCGCCAAGGACCCCCAGGCGTGTTTTTCAGGGCTCTTTTCAGGTTCAGGGGTAAAAGCATCCTCCGCAACACCCGATAATTCCCCCACAATAAGACGCCAGGCGCCGTTCCCCCATGGGGTGGCGCGCAAGAAGCGCCGTATCGTTGGCAGGAGATGAAAGGACACCCGACAATTTCCCCATGGGGTGGCAGGGGTAAAAGCGTCCCCCGTAAGGAGGATGTTTTACCCCTGCCAGGACCCCTGACAAAATTTATATGGTGTCCTTTCCTTAGGTGAATGTATAAGGCGCCCTTCTTCCCTGACCGGGACCTTGTATTTTTGCCCCAATGTGGTGTATAGCTTTTCTCGGGAACAACCCGGTACCCCAGAGGACGCCAATGCAGCTGCTTTTTTTCATGCGGTATAAATCCCAGCTCAGCCGAACACGGCCGGCCCTGGTTTCCCGGCTGGAAGAATCAATCGTGCGCGCGTGCGGAGCTTCGGGCGGGAATGTAAAGCGGGAACGGCGGCTGCTTTCGGTTTCTTTCGATGAACAAAAAATCGCCGCGCGGCTTGATATACTCACCGCCCTTGAAGGCATCCTTGATATACTGAAAAAAGACGGCCCTGGCCTCTATGGGTATTCCCTTGTCCTGGGCCCCATGACAGAAGAAGACGGTTACGAAGGGCAGGGCCGCCTGCTTGCCTCCGAAGGCGGGGGAATCTGGTTCGGGAAAGAGGCGCAAAAAGACATGAGCCCCTATGTCTACTTTGAAAAAGAACGTCCCGCCCCCTTCCCGGCGTATGTCCGTTTCAAGGGCATTAAAACCTTCGACGCCGCCTCCGGAAAGGCTTTTCCTTTCCGCGAAACCATACTAAGGGCGTTGCGGCAAAGCGGCGGGCGGAACGTCCTTGTCCAGGGGCCGCCTTTTTCGGGGAAGCGGGACGGCGTTCTCCGTTTCGCCTCCGGGCTTTTCCCCGGAATCTCCGAAGCGGAAAGGGAAAACGTTTCCCCCGTTCTTGTCTTCCGTTTCGGAACGGGGGGAAGCGGGCTCTGCCCGTTTCTTGACGCCTGGTCCCCGTCCCTCCGTTCCTTTCTGGGGGAAGCGGTTTCCCTGAAGGAATGTGAAGAACTGGACGGGCTGGCCGCTCTTCTTTTCAGGGAACGGCTCCGCGATGAAATTCCCGCCTACATGCGCGTAAAGGGGCGGCGTTTTCTTGATCTGCTTCTTGCGTTATACGTTGGCGGAATGAAACACAAGGGGCTTACACCCGTGCTTGTCCTTGAAAACCTTCACCAGGCCGAAACGGCGGCGGCGGAAATCTTCATGGAGGCCTGCCGGGCCTTTTCAGGCGGGGAGGCGTTTCCGGTGTACGGCACGGCGGCCTTCACCGGCGACGCCGGCCAGGAAGAGGCGCTGAAACCCTGGGAGCGCATGTTCCCCAGAATTGTCCGCCTTAACGCCGGCAGCGCCGCGCCCTTGCCGTTCCCCGATCTTTCCCCTGATCTTCTGGAGGCCGCCTATGCCCTGGAACTCTTCTGCCGCTGTTTTCCCGGCTTTCTTCTGGAACGGCTCTTCGAGGAAGGCGGCAAGAGCCCTGCCGCGATAGCCCGCGCCTATTCCCTGCTCCGGCATTTTGACGTTATCGATATAGCCGCCGATCCCCGTCCCCGCATCCCGGATTTTGCCGCGCAGGCCGAAAGCCGCCTTGGACAAAGGGCCGGGGCGGTGCGCGCCCTGGTCAGGGAAAGGCTCCTTGACTGGACCGGGAACAAAATCCGCCCCTGTTTCAGGCTTCTTGAAATACTGGCCGGCCTTGGAGACGAAGGGGCATCAGGCGCAGATCCGTCCCTCAGGGAAAGCCGGGACGCCCTTGTCCTCAAATCGATTTCGGCGGATCTGACAAGCGGAACCGACGGCGGCCTTCGCAGGGCGCTTGCCAGGGGAAAGCGGTTTGAAAAAATCGCGGGGGCCGAACGGACGGAAACGCTTGCCTATATCGCGGAAACCGAACGGGCCCTTCTGTACGGTACCGGGGCGGACATACGGAACGCCTTTGCCGCGCCGTCCCCTGAACCCTACGGGCCCTACAAGGCGCGTATCCTCGTGAACCTGACGGCCTACCATCTGGGAATGCGCGACGCCGCTTCCGCGCTGGAAACGGTAAAGGAAGCGATACTTCTTTCCCAGGGGAAGCCATGGATGGGCCTTGCCGGCGCGTACCGTCTTTTTTCCCTGGTAAATCTTGCCAGGCAGCGTATGGTCGAGACCCTGGATTACGCGGCTTTCGCGGTTGAAAACGCCGAAAAGACCGGCAGCATCGACGAGATGGGCATTGCCCTCTATTATACCGCCGCCGCCCAGTTTCTCTACGGAAACATATCCAGGGCCGAAAGGCTTGCCGCCGATACGATAAAACAGGCGGAAAAGACAGGAAGGCCCGAATGGGCGGACCGCGCCCGTTTTCTGTTGGGCAAATTCCATTTTGAAACGGGCCGCTACCAGGACGCGCTGGATATGTTCGAGGACCTCTTGAAGGGAAATCCTTCGCCCGAAAAGGAACAGCTTCTTGCCGCGTGGGTATACCGGTCAAAGATTTATTTGCAAAGTCCCCTGATCCGGAAACCCGGCGGCGGCTGCCCCGACGCGGATCTTTTCGAAATTGAGGCGTCCTATCTTGCCGGAGATTACAAAAAAACGGCGGAACTGTGCAGCCGCTTTTCCGCTCCGGCCGAGCAGTTTGTGTTTACCGAACAGCCGGACTGGCGCAGCGGTTTTGCCCAGTGCGAACTTCTGATGCTTCTGCCTTCCGAATTCTGGGGCAGGACGGTTTCGGTGTACCATTCCCTTGCCCTGTGCAGGCTTTCCCGCACCGGCGCCGGAGAGGCGGTGCGCACCATGCAGCGCATGCTTCGGGACGAGGGGCTTTCGGACATGGACCCCAACGGCGCGTTTTATCTTTACGCGTTTTACCGTATCCTCGAAGATTCCGGGGCGCCGCAGGTGGACATGAATACGGCGGTGAGCATGGCCTTCAAACGCCTGCAGCGCAGGGCAAGCCGCATAGACGACATGGAAGTCCAGGGCGGGTTTCTTTCTCTTCCATGCTGGAACAAGGCCCTGAGCCGTGCGGCCAGGGTATACAAGTTGATATAAGTTGATATAGGAGGGAATCATGGGAAAATTCAAGAAGGTAAAGACGGCGGTTGCAGGTTGCGGCATGATAAGCGGCATTTATCTGGAGAATATGACAGGCGCGTTTGATATTCTTGAAGTAGCCGGATGCTGCGACATTAAAAAGGAACGGATGGAAGACAGGGCGTCGAAATACGGTATCAGGCAAATGAGCATGGAGGAAATTCTTGACGACAAGAGCATAGAGCTGGTGCTGAATATTACCGATCCCAAAAATCACCATCTGGTATCAAGCCAGGCGCTGAACGCCGGCAAGCATCTCTATTCCGAAAAGCCCATCGATCTTTCCGTGGAAGGCGCGCGGGAACTGGCGGCCATCGCGGACAGGAAGGGTCTTTTGTACGGAAACGCGCCGGACACCTTCATGGGCCAGGCCATACAGACCGCCCGTTTCTACATTGATTCGGGCCTCATAGGGGATGTGACCTCGGTATACGCGGCCCTGAACAGAGACGCGGGCCTTCTTGCCGAACGGTTCCCCTTTACCGCCGGGCCGGGCGGGGGCATAGGCCTTGATGTCGGGGTCTACTATGTTACCGCCATACTAAGCATTCTGGGGCCGGTCAGGGAGGTGAGCGGTTTTGTCACTACCCGTAATCCCGTGCGGACCCACTATTTTCCCGCGGAAGAAAACTTCGGCGAACAATTCACCCTGGAGGCGGAAAACCTTGTCGTGGGCAGTTTTCTTTTTTCCAGCGGCGTAATGGGCGCCATCCATTTCAATTCCAGCAGCATAGGGAACGAAAAGCCCCAGATCGTGATGTACGGTACCGAAGGGATCCTCTACATGAGCGATCCCAACTGCTTTGGCGGAGACGTGAAGGTTATCCTCAAGGGCCAAAACGAACCGGTAACTCTTCCGGCCACTCACGGCTTTACGGAAAACCACCGGGGCATAGGTCCGGCCGAACTGGCATGGTCCCTCCGCCTTGGGCGTAAACCCCGGACCAGCAAGGAAATGGCCCTTCACGGACTTGAACTGCTCCTTGGCCTGTACAAAAGCTGCGAGACCCGCCGTTTCTATGAGATGACTTCCACCTTCGAGCGGCCCGCCCCCCTGCCCCGCGGCCACCTTGGCCCCTCCTACGGCGGTTCCCCTCTGGAGGCCGGACTCGCCGTCTGACATCCCAATTGACAAGACGGCGTGCATTTGTTATTTTTTTACCCACTAACGCGGCCATTCGGCCGCTTGGCGGCATGCGTCCCTCGCGGGCCGCGAGCCGAGAGGAAAGGGTTTAACGCGGCCATTCGGCCGCTTGGCGGCATAGCTCAGTTGGTAGAGCAAACGGCTCATATCCGTTCGGTCATTGGTTCAAGTCCAATTGCCGCTAAAAAGCAGTTATCATGTTGAAAGTGTTCGCAATTGGACTTGAAAGGTTTTGTCCGCCGACCGAAGGGAGGAAAAGGGGCCATGGATGGCCCCGAAAGGACAAAACCACGGGCCGGAGGGCCCCGGCAGGAAGCCGGGGCACGGAGGCCAAGTCCAATTGCCGCTAAAAGCAGTTATCATGTTGATAGTGTTCGCAATTGGACTTGAAAGGTTTTGTCCGCCGACCGGAGGGAGGAAAAGGGGCCATGGATGGCCCCGACAGGACAAAACCACGGGCCGGAGGGCCCCGGCAGGAAGCCGGGGCGCGGAGGCCAAGTCCAATTGCCGCTAAAAAGCAGTTATATTTTTGGGATTTTTCGCAATTGGACTTGAAAGGTTTTGTCCGCCGACCGAAGGGCAGAACGGATTACAGAAGGAGCGCCTTAAGGTCCCGGAGTTCCCGGGGGCTTAAACCTTGGCGCAGCAGGTACGCTTCCGCCCCGCCATAGGTTTCCTTTAAAAAGTCCAGAAATTCCTGCATAAATACCGCGTCCGAGCGGAGGAGATCCTCAGGGATACTGAAGCCGGCCTCCTGTGCCCTCTCTCTCATAAGGTCAAAATGGGGCCGCATCAGGTCATAGGTAAGCGCATAATCGGCGATGATGTCCTGGCCAGCGACGCCGCAGAGGTCGAGGAGCAGGGCCGCGACAACTCCCGTCCGGTCCTTCCCGGCGGTACAGTGGAAAACAACCCCCCGATCCCCGGCCTCCGCCAAAACCCGGAAGATCCGGCCGAGCTGGGCCCCGGAATCCGTCAGCAGGGACTTGTACATCTCCGGGAGACTTTGGGTCAGGAACGGACCGCCGGTCTCGGAATTGATGCCGTCCAAAAGCGGAAAGTGACGGTACACAAAACCCGGATGATCCCGGAGGGGATTGGGGGCTTGGCTCAATTCTTGATCGGCACGCAAATCAATGACAATAGAAATGCCCAGCTTGCTTATACGGTCAATATCGGCGGGGCTGAGTTTGGAAAGGTCGTCGGAACGGAAAATCCGGTCATAGCGGGTCTTCACGCCTCCCTCCCCTGTATAGCCCCCCAAATCCCGAAAATTGAGGCAGCCCTCCAGAGGAATCAGCCGGGGGCCGGCGGCGGACTTGGCCGATTTAGAGCCGGCGGTTTGCACCGGTTTTTCAGTACGCGCACAAGATAAAATAAACAAAACCGATACTACAAGCAGAAAAATAAGCGGTGCGGTCTTTTTCATTATACACTCCTATGATTTTTAATTGAGATTGCGCTAAATCCCGATGGTCTCGCCGGACCATATATTTGAATCAGCCTTGAGACCTACGTTAATTATAAGCAGAATCTTTTGATGAGGCAAATTTAACGGTATTTGAGTTGTCGTGGTTTCAAAACCGCTCTTGTCAGGACAGGACAGTGAAAAACATCAATCAGGCAT
>JAIRXH010000154.1 GCA_031268385.1 Treponema sp.
CGGCTGGGGATTGTGTACCGGAACGGCTCGAAGGGCAAGAAGGGCTCCCGGCCGCCGGGCGTTACCGGCGCGCGGATCTACTACGGGGTCTTCGACAGCCCCATAACAGACCAGGAGCAGCTTCCCGCGTCGGTCTGGGCCACCCGCTGCCCCCACTCGATTACCTTCCGCGAAAGTGACCGGGGGAGGCGCGCATACATCGCCCTGAAATGGGAGATCCAGAAGGGCAGCGACAAGGAACGGAGCGAAAGCAACTGGAGCGAGATTCAGAGCGAGATTATTCCGTGAGGAATAACCACGGACGGCACGGACAAGACGGACAGGGGCGAAAATCCGAAGCGGGGCTTCGGATTTTCGCCTGGGGAGTTTTCGCGGAGCGAAAACTCCAGGGACAGGAATACGGACAACATACCAGTCTTTTCGTCCGTGTGGTTAGTAACTATTGTTTGGATGTTTGGAGTTTTGCCTGTGGCAAAACTCCCAAGCTGTCCGTCGAAGACGGACAGCAGTGATCTTGTTTGTTCGTAACTATTGTTTGGAGTTTTGCCTGTGGCAAAACTCCCAAGCTGTCCGGCAGCGCCGGACAGCAAGTGTCGGCGGGACGTTAACACCGCAAAGGAGTTTTGAACATGAAACATACAGTGCGTATGACGGCAATGCCGGCGTTAGTGCTGGCATTCGGATCGATGCTGGCGGGGTGTGACATTAACGGCGGCGGAGATAATGCGTTTGTCGCCGTTACGAGTATTACCGGTGCGCCGACAATAGCCATTGCGGGGCGCGCGCTGTCACTCAGCGGAACGGTAGAACCTTTCAACGCGACCGACAGGACCATTGTGTGGACCGGCAGTGGTGTAAGTAACGGCTTGTTTACGGCGTCATCCGCGGGATCTTATACGGTGACCGCTACTATTGTAAACGGAAGAGCAACGTTGGTCCCTTACACGCGGAATTTCCCCATCACAGTGTATGATGCTGGTACAAGCGGTACAAATCCCTTTGGCGATGATACAACTCCCGTTGTATGGGCTGTGGATGGCGAGGGAGGGGAAACATACGTTACCATAAAGGATTCTACCTGGGTAGCCATGGATGCGGGCGCCGTTTCCGACAGCGGGACGTATACCTGGTTTACAGGCACAAAGACCGCGGAATGGAAGGTCGGCGCGGGCGGCCACGCGGGCGATACCGGGATTGCGATTATTCGTGATGACGGAACAATGCTCGTCGCAAATTTGGCGAACGCATATAGCGACATGAACGGAACCCTCACAAAACTGAATCCTGTTTTAACACTAACGGGAACGTGGATAAGCGGCGGACCTGTTTTTAATGGTATGTATGTGAAACTGGAGGCCGCTTCCGGTAATCTTTCTGAATATCTCGGTTCTTCCGGTTCCGGCCCCTGGACGGAAGCGGTAAGAGGAACGTATCCAACCAGCGGGACAACAAACCCTGCCGCTTGTACTATTACTCAGGTTAATCCCTCCTTTATTGGCGGCGCAAACAGCTGGATAAATTGGGCTGACTTGCCCCAGGTGTACAAAAATATCTTTGGCGGATCTCCGGCAATTACGGTACTTGTTTATGCCGCTAAATGTGAAACACAAGGGGCGACCTTGCTGAAACAATAGTAACAAAAGCGTCAGGTAACGCAATGGTGCCTGGCACTGTGGGTAATGCAAGGGCGCCTGGTACGGGCTTTTGGCTTGAAAGCCTCAAGTCCGTGCTGTCCGCGATCCTTTGTGTTTCCTGTTACAAAGCCGCCTATCCCGAAGTCAAATTCCGGTTGAAGAGGTGAAATATTCCGGGATTTTCCTGGATGTTTGTACGCTCTCCGTCATAGACGGAGAGACGGATCCTGCTTTCGTCGGGACAGGGGGCCCTTCCGTTGTACAGCACGATGAACTCGGGCCGGGGGATGAGGAGGCGCGGCCGTATGCTTTACGCGCCGGGAGCGAAGAGCCCCCGGATTTCAGCCTCGCTTCCCTTCTTCACAATAACAAAGACATGATCGCCGCCTTCCATGACATAATCGCCCCTGGGAAGGAAGGAGTTTTCCCCCCTGTTTACCAGCACAAGAAGGCTTTCCTTTGAGAACGTGTATTCCCTAAGGGGCGTGCCCACGGCCGGAGACGCCTTGTCTATGTCAATCTCGATAATGCTGGTGCTGCCTTCGACCAGGCTGTGGATGCCTGTAATCCCCTTTCCTACAAGACGGGAAAGAATGGCGTCGACTACCGCCGACTTTACGGGTATTACCACGTCAACTCCAAGCCCTCGTGCGATGGCGGCGTATCCGGAGCCGGTAACCATGGCAATGGTCCGCGTTACGCCGCGCGACTTGAGGTACACTGCGGTGATGATGTTGAGTTCCTGGTGTTCTGTGGCGGCGATGATCAGATCCAGATCTCCTATGCCCTCTTCGGCGACAAAATTTTCATCGGAGATGTCTTCGTTAAGGACAAGGGCGCCGGGAAAACGGGCGGCCAGTTCCCCGCAGAGTGCGTAGTCCTTTTCGATGATCGTAAGCCGGCGGCCGGTTTTTGAAAAAAGGGATCTGAAGAAGGAAAAAACCGATCCCCCTGTTTCTTCCTTTCGTTCCAGAAGCCCTTCGGCGATGAGTGTTCCCGTCCTGCCTCCTCCGGCGATGCCGATTTTCCGCAGGGGTTTTTTCTCGGGCTGTCCGGCCAGCTTGAAGATGTGGTCCATGTCCGCCTCCCTGGCAAGGAAGTGCGCCCGGTCTCCGCGCGCGAGCAGCGTTGAACCTGCCGGGAGTATGCATTCGCCGTTCCGTTCCACAAGGATAACCATGCTGTCCCCGGTTATTTTTTCATGATAATCCTTTATGCACAGTCCGTCGAAGGGGCAGTCCGCATTGATGGTGATGGAGCCTACTTCCCAGGATGTATTGGCGAAAGAAAGGATGTCTCCCAGCGCGCCGTGCCCAATGGCGTCAAGCACGGACCGCGACGCTTCCATGTCAGGATGAACAAAGTGGCTTATACCCATGACCTGTTCGCCCGAACGGTTAAGCCGTACATAGTCGTCGTTCTTGACCCGCGCTATGGTAAGGAGATTCCCGTGCCGTGAAGCGGCGAGACTGCAGATGATCATGTTGACTTCGTCCGATTCGGTAACGCAGACCAGGGCTTCCGCCTTGAGTATGCCGGCGTCTTCAAGCGCCTTCCAGGAATTTCCCTCGTCGTGTATAACCATGCAGTCAAGGCGGTTGGATGCGTGCCGGGCGCGTTCCTCGTCCGATTCTATCAGCGACACATCGTGTTTTTCCTGTATAAGGCGCCAGGCAAGCTGTGTGCCAACCTGGCCCGCGCCTACTATAACAATACGCATAGCTTCTACACTTAATTATACCGGTATTCGCCGCATAGTAAACCGGAGTTTTGCCCCAAGGCGCCCAATGGTACATCCAATGCCCGGAGTTTTGCCCCTCCCCAAACCCCGCGCCCCTTTGTAAACACCCGCCTTTGGGGCAAAACTCCCCAGGCAAAAGGCGCAAAGCGCCTTTTGCCCTAGATCTGCGGCTGCCGGGTGTACTACGATGTACCCGTGAAAAAACAGAAAGGACAGATCTTCAGATGCACCTCCTGCGGCCACGAGGAGCCAAAATGGCTGGGCCGCTGTCCCGAATGCGGCGAGTGGAATACCTTCGTTGAAACCGCGGCGGCTCGGGGCGGGGCGGCGGAAGACGGCGCCCTTCCCCGGTCTTTCCCCCTTTCTTCCGTCGATCCCATGGAGGGAAGCCGCGTGGGAAGCGGGATCAGGGAGCTGGACCGCGTTTTGGGCGGCGGCATGATGAAGAGGTCGGCGGTTCTTGTCGGCGGGGAACCGGGTATAGGCAAGTCCACCCTGCTTTTGCAGATTGCCGCCCTTGCGGAAACAAAGGGGCGCGTTCTGTATGTTTCGGGCGAAGAATCGGCGGGACAGATACGGATGAGGGCGGACCGCATGGGGCTTGACGCCGCCGGAACCGGCAGGATAGAGATCTGCTGTTCGGGAAAACTTGCCGGTATAGAGAAGATCCTCGACGCGGTAAAGCCCGTTCTTGTCATGATAGATTCCGTTCAAACCCTTCAAACCGACGAGGCCGGGCCTGTTCCCGGCACGGTGAATCAGATGAAGTTCTGCTCCTTCGAGCTTGTCTCGTGGATCAAGGAGCACGACGCGGTTCTGTTCCTTGCCGCCCATGTGACCAAGGAGGGGATCATCTCGGGGCCCAGAACCCTGGAACACATGGTGGATACGGTTCTCTATTTTGAGGGCGCGTCTTCGGCCGGCGACGGGGACAACCGCTTTCTCCGCGCGGTTAAAAACCGCTTCGGCTCGGTTGACGAAATAGGGATCTTTACCATGGGAGAAAAGGGGCTCAGGGCAGTGGACGATACGGGCCTTCTCTTTCTGGTCCGCAGGGAAGGGACCCTGCCCGCGGGGGTGGCGACGGCTGCGGTATTGGAGGGTTCCAGAACCATATTGGTGGAAATTCAGGCGCTGACAGTCCCCGCCAAGGGGGCCATGAGCCGGGTTTTTTCTGACAAGATAGATTCGGGACGGGTGTCACGGGTTGCCGCCGTGCTGGAAAAGCACCTTGGCTTAAGGCTTTCCGATCAGGATCTGTATGTCAATGTCGCAGGCGGCATGCGTATACAGGATGTAGGGGTGGAACTTGCCCTTGCCTTTGCCGTGTATTCCGCACGGACGGGCATTCCCCTGCCGGGCGGGACGGCCATAGCCGGAGAACTTTCCCTTACCGGTGAAACAAGGCCCGTGAGGCGGCTTTCCGGACGGGTGAAAACCGCCCGGAACATGGGATTCGGTTCCTTTTTGGGTCCCCCGTCCGAAGGCGCCCGGATGGAAGACGCCGAGGCCTCAGGCGCGCAGACCCTGGCGGCGGACAAAAGCGCCGCGGATATACGCGCCGCCGTGAGGGCGATTTTTGGGAAAATAGCCGTTACAAATGAAAAAAACACTTGACGTAAAAGTAAAATTGCGGTACTGTTACGTGGAAATAGGATAATTGTTTGAGTATTTTGCATTTCGGCGGATTTTGTATTCGCGCTTTATCAGTCGTAAGGATTCTGCTTTTGCCCTCCGCATACCTCAATCATTCCTTAATCGTTCTACAAGCATCTTCTGTCTTTTCGGGGTTTATACCCGAAGGGAGATTAGAGTCGTCTGCGGTTATGCAGGCGTGAATATAGCGTGCCCGGACGCACCAAATCATGAATGGGAGACTGAAAACTCCTGTTTGATCCGGGTGAAGGAAATCTCTCAATGGCCAAAAAACTGTACGTCGGCAATCTTTCTTACAACACTACCGAGGATGCTCTGCGGAACCTTTTCGCCGGCTTCGGCAGCGTCGCCTCCGCCAAGATCATCTTCGATCGTGATACCGGCAACTCCAAAGGGTTCGGCTTTATCGAAATGAGTACCGATGAAGAAGCGTCCGCCGCGATAGCCGGGACCAACGGCCGCGAATTTGAAGGCCGGCAGCTTCGGGTAAACGAAGCCATGGACAAACCCCGCCGGGACCGGGGCTCGGGCGGCTACGGGAACAGCTGGTAAAAAAGAACCGGCGTTTTGAACACACGGCCGCATATCCGCCCTGGCGGGCATGCGGCTTTTGCCTGAAGCCGGGAATTTCCCGGACAATGCCCCCGTTTAGGGGGCTATTCCTTTCGGTGGTCCCAGTATTTCAGACAGAGCTATGGCCCTCGCAAGCGGGGGCATTTTTTCAAGTTGTTGAAATATTCTTTCGCCTGACGCGGGACCGGCGTTTTTTCCCGCGGAAGCGGGGAGAATTGCCGCGTTAAAAGAGTCAAGCCGGGCAACATCCGCCTGATTGGCCGTCCGGGCGGCGGGAATGTTGTTCACCTCCCGGAGAGGCGGCATGTACGCCTCTTCGGGGGCGGGGGCAAGACGGGCGGACGGAAGATCCTGAATGTCGTCTTCATCGTCATCCTCATCGGCAAAGAGATCCTGCCGGGGAACCGGACGGGGCGGGGGCGCGGGCTTTCGCGCGAGCCGCAGTATGTATACCACCGCGTAAATCACAATGACAACGATGAAAATGAGGTTTCTCATGCATCCCGCCTATTTTGACGGACCTGAATCCGGGGCTTTTCCCGCCGTTCCGCCGCCTATGGACGATCTCATGTCCGTATCGGCCTGTATGTTTTTCATGCGGTAATAATCCATGATCCCCAGGTTTCCCTTCCTGAAGGCCTCGGAAATGGCAAGGGGAATTTCCGCCTCCGCCAGCACTACTTTGGCGCGGTTTTCCTGAACCAGGGCGATCATCTCCTGCTCGCGGGCCTGGGCGGCGGCCCTGCGTTTTTCGGCCTCGGCCTGGAAACGCCGCTTGTCCGCTTCGGCCTGATCCGCCTGCAGTTTGGCTCCGACATTCGCCCCCACGTCAATATCCGCTATATCGATGGAAAGAATTTCAAAAGCGGTTCCCGCGTCGAGCCCTTTTCCAAGGACCCGCTTTGAAATGGTGTCGGGATTTTCCAGCACCGTCTTGTACGATTCCGATGAACCTATGGTGGTGACAATGCCTTCGCCTACCCTGGCGATAATGGTTTCCTCGGTAGCTCCGCCGACCAGGCGTTCTATGTTGGCGCGCACCGTTACCCTCGCCTTGACCTGGAGCTGTATGCCGTCCTTGGCGACCGCGTCTATGGTGTGCTTTCCTTTGGAAGCGTCCGGGCAGTCTATTACTTTGGGGTTAACGCTGGTCCTTACCGCGTCAAGAACATCGCGACCGGCAAGGTCTATGGCGGCGGCGCGCTGGAAGGGAAGTTCTATGTTTGCCTTGTTCGCCGCCACCAGGGCGCGGCTTACTTTCATGACATCGCCCCGCGCGAGGAAGTGCGTTTCCAGCATGTCCGAGGCGACATCTATGCCGGCCTTGGACAGCATGATGCGTGAATCGACAATGATGCCCGGATTCACGTGCCGCAGCCACATGCCTATGAGTTTTCCCATACCGACATAGGCCCCCGAAAGCAGCGCCCGGAACCAGAGTCCGAAGAAGCGGAAAAAGAGGAAAAGAAAACCCAGTGCGAAAAAGCCCGCTACGACAAGAATGATGACAAAACCAAACGCGTTCATGGAAACTCCTTGCTATAAATTTTTCACGATGACGTTATTTCCCTGTACCCGCACGACGCGGACGGGACTTCCCTCTTCTATGTAAATGCCGTCCGCCTCCACACTGTACAGTTCCCCGTCTATTTCGGCCTTGCCCGAAGGCCGGAGCGTGGTGGCGGCCTTTCCGGTTTTGCCGGCAAGCGACGCGTAATCGGGCCGGCCCTCGTCTATAGACGCCGGCGTCCTGTCGGATTCCGGTTCGGGGCCGCCCGCGGTTCCGGTGATCCTTGTCTGCAAAGTAAGGCGGTCAAAGATCCTGATGCGCGGCCCCAGAAGGGCGAGCGCCGCTATTCCCGCGACGGAGGCGGCAAGACCCGCGGCAACCACAATGGCGTTCCGCCCCAGAAGATCCCATTCCCAGTTTGTACGGGGAACCACAAAGTCCTGCATGGAAAGAACAAGGGAAAGACCGATGAGGATTATTCCCGATACGCCGACAAAACCGAAACCGGGAAGGATGAAGATTTCCACAGCCAGAAGCCCGACGCCAAGGAGAAAGAGTACCAGTTCCGCGGAACCTACCCGTCCCAGGAGGGCTCCCGATCCGAAAACCAGCGCAAAGGCGATGATGGCGGCGACGCCGGGTATGCCGAAACCGGGCGTGTTGATTTCAAGGAAGATCATCACAATGCCCAAAAGGATAAGAATCCCCTGCGCGGGCCCCGATGTAAGGAGCGAAACGATCCCGTCGGCCGCCCCCGGCCGGCGGATCTCCGTCCGGGCGGAAACCCCCAGCGCCGAAAAGAGGCTTTCCTGGTCATCGGCTATGCCCCGCGCAAGGCCGTAACGCACCGCCTCGTTTCCCGTGAGGGACAGGAGCTTTCCCTTTGGCGAAATAATCCCCGCGCGTTCCACCGAAGACGGAGGCGATTCCCTTTCAAGCCGTTCAAGCTCGGCAAGGGTCAGGCACCTCACGTTTCCGTCTACCTTCGCTTCCCACAATTCCACGTCCATATCAACCATGGCAAGGGCAATGCCCGCGGGATGGCCGTTCCGCTCCGCGAGGGCGGCCATTTGGGAACGAACCGCGGCGACCGTTTTTTCTCCGGCCGCTTCCATCGCGCCGCCGGGACCGGCCGTTACCGGAGCGGCCGCGCCTATGGAAGTTCCCGCCGCCATGTAAATGTCGGCGCAGGAAAGCGCGATGAGCGCCCCCGCCGACCAGCTTACCCCCATGGATTCATCCCCAGTATTGACCCAGGCAACGGTCCGGGTATTTTTCAGCGACATGATAAACGAGGAGATCTGCAAGGCCGTATCGACCCGTCCCCCGAAGGTGTCTATCTCAAAGATGATGACCGGAACGCCCGCGGCCTGTGCCCTCCGGCCCTCGCGCCGTACAAAGACCGCAAGCGAAGGTTCGATGTCCCCCTGTATGGGGATGATCCACGCGCCGGCCGAATCCGTCCCGCCTGCATCCTCTGTCCCGGAGGGAGAAACGGGCGAATCCGCCGGAACATCCTGGGCGGCGGCGGAACCCGCGAAAAACGCAAGAACAAGAGCCAACACCCGGACCGGGGCGGAAAAATTCTTCATAACACAATAGTAGCTTATATTTGTGAATATGGGAACCGCCGGTTTTCCATTGCGTGCATTTGACCTTTTCTTTTTCCTGTGCTATACCTGTTTTCATGCTTGGCATGACGGCGGTTAACACGGTGAAAAACGCTCTTCCCGCAACGCCCGCCTGGAGTTTTGCGGCTTTTGAATTATACGCCGCATTCAAAGCACGGGACTTCGCCGCAAAATTCCCATGGTTCCGGACTTTTTGTTCAATTAAAGGCGCGACACGGGCCACTAACTTTACCCCCCCCCCCCCCCCCCATATATAGTGTAGATTTTTCAGAATATACCCCATATACTACCACATATAGCGTCTACAGCGGTACTGCCGGCCGTTTTGAGCCGGCTTATAATCGTTATAAGTCCACTTATAATCATTATAAGTCGACTTATTTTCATTATAAGTCCACTTATAATCATTTTAAGCCG
>JAIRXH010000013.1 GCA_031268385.1 Treponema sp.
CTTATGCTCACTGGTAATTGTGCTTGCCGCCTTTAATTCCAGCACAATTTCTCCAAAACATACAAGATCAGCCTGATAATAGTGCTTCATAGGGATTCCGTCATAGAGTATGGGCAGTAACTTTTGGGATTCAAAGGGAATGAGTGCTTTTGTTAACTCAATCTCCATAGCTTCCTGATAGACCGCTTCCAAAAAACCGGTTCCCAACTTCCTGTTCACTTCAAAAATACACCCTTGAATACGATAGCACTCATCCTTGTAAAGCAGTTTCCCCGTTACTTTGTTCTTCTCCATCTTATCTTATCGGGTTTGTTCGTGCAGTTCGTGAGGTTAGTGGTTGCCTTCCTCATTCCCATTCGCGCCGTTCTTTACGCGTCGCTGTCAAAGACGGTTTTGCCGGGATCCCCGCTCTTCACGCCGGCCCGGCATTTTTCGAGGATGTCCTTTTCGGCCGCAAGGGCGGTGAAGTTGTACACAAGGCCGCCGCCGTCCGGGACGGTGACTTCGGGTATGGAATAGGCCCCCATGTCCAGGATGACGCGGTCGCAGGCGGCGGCCGGGTTGTCCGGGGCGCGGCCGGCGGCCCCTCCGGTCATGTCCTTTACCCTGACGGCGGCGGGTTTTTCCCAGATACGGCCGAAGGCCTCTTTCCTGAAATTCTCGAGCCGTATCGCCCCGTTTTCCTTCTTGAGCGCGCAAAAACGGAGGGCGGGGACGAGCCAGAAGAGGACGGAAAACACAAGGGGAACGACGCCCAGCCCTATGGCGGCGGCGGGTCCGGGATTCGATCCCGCGTACGCAAGGAAGGAGGTGACGACGGCGTACACGAGCGATTTTGTTTCCGGTCCGGCGGAAACGGGACCCGCCGTTACGGCGTTGTAGAGGAAGTAGCTTCCGAAAAGAAGGTTTACCCCGTTGATGACGGCGAACCACCCGTTCATGCTTTTTGTGTTCGCCGAAAAGATCCTGGGCCGTTTGAAAGGCACGGCGGTCTCCTCTCCACCTGTCCTTGAAAACGCCGGGGCCTTTTCCCCCCCGGCGCTTCCTTTTCCCGTGAGGATTTCGTCGAAGCGGTAGATCACCGTTCCGCCGGGGGAGGCTTCGGGCATTCCGCCGAATTCGCGGCAGAAGGCGAGGATCTCCTCTTCGGCCCTGTCGGGGGAAAGCCCGGTAAGGGCCATGAATTCGGGAAGGGCCATGATCCCCGAATGCGAGCGCAGATAGGCGATGACGGACTTCTTTTCGCGGGACGCCCAGCCGCGGTTCGGATCTTCCTCGCCGAAGACAAAGGCGAAAATACGCCGGTGCAGGGGCTGCCCCGCCTCCGCTTTTCCTGACCGCGAAGCCTCTCCATAAGAGGCCCTCGCGCCGTATCTTCCGCGTTCGCGGGGCCTGGTCAATTCCGAATAAAACCAGAGCCGTATGACAAGGTTGAAGAGCGAACCGGCGAAAAAAGCGCCGCCGTCCCGCCCTGATCTGCTGTTCGAGTTGGACGATCTCGCCGCCGCCGCCGAAAGGACAAGGGACGCCAGGGCGATGAGCATGAAAAGGGCGAAGTAACCGACCAGCATCACCATGATCCAGATTTTGAAGAGCCATGAAAAAACGGCGAAAAGGCACGCGGCGGCTTTTTCAAGGCCCCGGGAAAAGACCGCGCGGAAGCCCCGGTAACGGCTTGTGAACCCCCGTGGAAAAGAGTAGAGGATCTCTCCCGATTCGGTAACCTCGAGCCTCCCGCCGTATTCATCGGCCGCAAGCGGGAGGATTTCGCGCGCCATGGAAAGGGGAATGGCCGTGGCGGCGGCAAGGTCCGCCGCGGTAACGCCCCTATCCCGGCGGAAGAGGCGGCGCAGGGCGCCGGTTGCCTCCCGGTACGCCTTTTCTTTACCGGTTCCGGGACGCTTCATGAAGGATCTCCGCCCTGTTTCCGGTTTCAAGAATGGCGTTGACGGTAAGACCGCGAAGGTACTCGTTAACCAGATCGGTTACCCCCACCCAGACTTTGTGACTCACGCAGCCGCTTATCCGGTTGCAGCTTTCGTTGTGTTTGTCGCAGGGCGTAACCGAAAGGTCCTCCCCCGCGGCGTCAAGGATCTCCTTGACCGTGAGCTTGTCCAGGGGAAGGGCGAAACAGAAGCCGCCACCTGGCCCCCGCACCGAATTGACAATGCCCGCCTTCCTTAGCTTGAAGAAAATCTGTTCCAGAAATACCGAAGAAATGTTTTCTTCCTCAGCGAGGCTGTTTATTGACACCGGATTTCCATCTTTACCCAGCCTGGCCAGGGCAATGGATGCCCTGAGCGCATATCGTCCCCTCGTGGTAATTCTCATAGGAACCTCCTCTTTTTTTCAATTAATGACTAACATATTAAGCTATTGGGAGGGGGAATTCAAGGGCCAAACATGCCTGCGGCATGTTTGGCTGGGGAGTTTTCGCGGAGCGAAAACTCCAGGGGCGAAGGCGAAGCTCTGCTTCACCTTCGGCTGGGGAGTTTTGCGGCAGGGCGCGTATGCTTCGTGCCGCGCGAGGTTTGATAGTGGGGGGAATTCAAGAAGGCGGCGCTTGGGATCGAAGAGCCGCAAAACTCCGGGGCACGAGGGGTCGGAGCCGCAAAAACTCCAGGGCGGGGGCGGGGCAGGTATGCTTCATGCCGCGCGGGGATTCCTGACAACAAGTTCGTGCTGTTAGTGAGATGTGGAGTTTTGCGGTTCCAGACAACGCGCCGCTTTCAAACGGCGCAGGGCCGCCGCAAAACTCCCCAGACAAAAACCCGAAAGGGTTTTTGTCACGGAACAATAGTGCTCACGATGTCGCCGAACTTGCCTTTGACCCCTTCGCGCTCGATTTCCCAGCGGCCGGCCATGTAGATCCGCGCGCCCCTGTCGCCTTCCTCGAAGGTGAGGATAAGGGGGCTTTTGGTGTCAAAGGCCGATTCGATGAGGTCTTTTTCGATGTTCTTGGGGACAAAGC
>JAIRXH010000018.1 GCA_031268385.1 Treponema sp.
AGTTATTGAACAACTTCCGCTTAAAAACGCGATTTTGTAAGGCTTTAGCCTGAAAAATCGCACGGCTTGTTCAGCAACCAACCGGGTTACTGAACAAGCCCACTATCCGCGGGAACGAATAGCGCGTTTCGCAAAGGGCTTGTACGGAGTACCCGCCCAGGCAAGCCCCACATGCCCGGAAAATTCCAGGGTATTGAGCCGGACGCCGTGAACCAGCACCGAAAGCACATTGAGAACCAGGTTTAACCCGTGGCCGAAAACCAAAAGAACCGCGGCGAGGATAAACACAACAAAATGAACCGCCACCGGACCGGCTATGCCGCCTATCTGGAGGGCCATGGTATCCACCGTGTCGGCAATCGCCGCCCCCGCCAGGCCCACCGCCCACAGTCTTATGTAAGACATGATGTCGGAGAAAATATTGGCGATGCCCAGGATCACCGAAATAATATTTTTAAGGCTTTCCAGAATTGAGCGGCCAATGCTTCCCTCATAGCTGGCAAACACAAAGTTCAGTGCGAACCCGCCGCCAAACGCATAGACCGCCATAGGGTACATGGGTATCTGCCGGGCTTCGTTGCTGGCGATGAGCGAAAGTATAATGAAGTACATGCCCCCCAGCATGGCGATACTGCCGATATGCCCCAGTATTTTCAGGGATTTATCGTGGATGATGGCGAGAATATGCCCGATGGAAAGCTGCAGCAGGGCCAGGGAGAAACAGAGGATCATCAGGTTCTGCTGAACCAGGGCTTTGTCCACGGCAGACCTGTCCGCCGTGACGTTGGAAATAAGGGGCAGCGAGATATTCCGCAAAACATCGGGAAGCATGGCGGCCTTGAGGCCGAACCAGGAACAGGTAAGGACCCCCCAGACAAAATTGGAAAACCCCAGGAGGAGGAGGAGCTTCAAGATGGGGGGAACGCCTTTTTTGGCGGTCCCTATTATGCCAATGAGGCCGGCAAGCATGATCAACGCGCCGTAACCCGCGTCGCCGAAGATCATTCCAAAGAAAATGACAAAGAAAAAGAGGAAGAAGCCGGAGATGTCCACTTCATTATACCCCGGCGTAACCTCAAGAAAGTCCGTCAGGGGCCGTATCAGGCTTGCGAACCTGTTGTTCTTCAGTTTCGTAGGCACGTCGTCATCCGGCTCGGGATCGGCGGCAATGAGGGCCCAGCCGTTTTCCGCGGCCCCGCGTTTGAGGAGCCCCAAATCTTCGGCGGGGATAAAACCGGTAAGCCAGGAAACGGTAAATTCCGCGAAGGGGAATTCGGGGGGAAGATCCCCCGCGTCATCAAGGGTATCCATGCCGGCGCGGGCCGTCTCGAATTCCACCGCCTGATCAAGGGAATGTTTTTCCGCCTCGACGGCGGACCGGAAGAAGGCAAGGGCCGTAAATTCATCTTCAATGGCGGCAAGCCTTTTTGCCGCGTCCTTCGAAAGGGAATCATTTTCGGAAAGTGAATGTTCGGGGAGAGAGAAAGGCGTTTCTCCGGGTATCTCCCCTCCTTCCGCCAGCACATAGACGCCGGTCTTGTCTTCCCCAAGGACGATTACCCGGACATCTTCCCCCAGGGAATCGTAGACCCTGCGGGGAAGCAGGTACGGAACAAGGACAATGCCCTTTTCGGCGAAAGCGGCGAAGGCGCGGGGATCAAAATCGCCCCATTTTTCCACGCGGCTGCGCTCCCTTGAAAGAGAGGCAAGCTCATCCTGCAGGCGTTTGCGCTCCTCACCCAGTTCAAGGATCTTCGCGGCGGGATCTTCAACAGCCGCCGCCGTTTCTTTGGGCGCGTCGTAAGACCTGATGAACGCGAGGGCGGCTTCGATTCGGGAACGTTTTTCAAGGAGGAGGGCAAGATGCGGGGAAGAGGCGGCCTTCCGCCTTATATGCAGTACACCCAGATCCCGGAGTTTTTCAAGCGACGCCTCCCTGTCCCGGTCCATGACCACAAGGGACACCTTCTTCATGGGTACTATCATGCTTCGGCCCTCTCCATGCCGCGTTTGGCTATCTTGCCCCGGACAACCGCGGAAGTCTGCTGATCCCCAAGGTACACCTGAATTTTCTTGATGTTCCCCTTTGTTTCGGGGATCTTGATCTTCTCGAAGAGATTCACCCGCTGGGTGGTTATCCGCAGTTCGTGATCCAGCCGCTTCCGCTGTTCCTCCACGATGCGCGCTTCCAGATCGAGGAGCAGAACCTTCCGCATACAATCGACGGCAAAGTCAAGCCACAGGGGAGTTCTCAAAAGATCGTAGGGGGCAACGGTGAATTCGGCGCCCTCAAAAATGGGGATGGCCACGCCGGCTATGTTCCCCTGGGAAGTCTTCAGGGAAGAAATTTTCACGGTATCCGCCGTAAAGATCCCCGTTTCGCCATAGACCGCTATCCAGGCCCTGAAGGATTCGTCAACGCGGCTCTTTTCGTCAAGAAGTTCCCTTATGCGGATCTCGGTGGTCCTGATTTCCGCCTGAAGCTGCTGCTTTTTGAGCATCAGCGTGGGAAGATACCGCTCGAACATTTTGAGGGAATCCTTCTGTTTTTTAAGCTCGTTCTTGGTGAGCTTTATCTTTGCCATACCCTCTCAATCCTTCCCGGGCCAAAACTTTTCTATCAATTCGGTCCGCAGTCCCGTTTCCTCGGGGTTGAAACATCCGGCGAGAATTTCCCATCCCAGATCCAGGGCGCGTTCCAGAGGTATGTTCACCGACAGATCCATCATCTGTTTTTCAAACTTGTCGCCGTATTTAAGGAGCTTCTCGTCCCAGGATGTCATGATGAAGCCCATGGCCTTTTTTTCAAGGGTGTCCCGGTAGGCGGAATACAGTTTGATCATGCCGTCCATAAGGGCGCGGTGATCGGCGCGGGTCTTGCCGTTGACCTGCTGCTTGAGGCGGGACAGGGAGCCGAAGGGTTCTATGCGGCCGTTCTTCAAATAGTACTGACCTTCGGTAATGTAGCCGGTGTTGTCCGGCACCGGGTGGGTCACGTCGTCGCCGGGCATGGTGGTGACGCCCAGGATCGTAATGGAACCGGCGGTGTCGAAGTCCACGGCCTTTTCGTAGCGGCTGGCAAGCTGGCTGTAGAGGTCTCCGGGGTAGCCCCGGTTTGAAGGCACCTGTTCCTGTATGATGGAAATTTCCTTCATCGCGTCGGCGAAGTTCGTCATGTCCGTAAGGAGCACAAGAACGTCTTTGCCCTGCAGGGCAAACTGCTCCGCCACGGCCAGGGACATGTCGGGGATCATGAGGCATTCAACGGTGGGATCGCTTGCCGTATGGACAAACATCACCGTGCGGGAAAGGGCGCCGCCTTCCTCAAGGGTATCCCTGAAGAAGAGGTAGTCGTCGTATTTGAGGCCCATGCCCCCCAGGATGATCACGTCAACTTCGGCCTGCATGGCGATACGGGCAAGGAGTTCGTTGTACGGCTCGCCGGACACGGAAAAGATGGGGAGCTTCTGCGAAACCACCAGGGTATTGAAAAGGTCTATCATGGGAATACCGGTGCGTATCATGCGCCGGGGAATGATGCGCTGGGCGGGGTTCACCGACGGACCGCCTATGGGAATGGGGTTGTCGCCCAGCGCGGGGCCCCTGTCACGGGGATTGCCCGAACCGGAAAACACCCTTCCCATGAGGTTTTCCGAAAAGGGAACCTGCATGGAACGGCCCAGAAAACGGACCGTATCGCCTGTGGAAATGCCCCTGCCGCCCGCGAACACCTGAAGGGACACAAGGTCGTTTTCCAGGCGGTTCACCTCCGCAAGGGACGTACCGAAGACCGTATCCACCTCCGCGAGATCGCCGTAACGGACGCCGCCGGCCCGGACGGTGATGACGCTTCCTGTAATCGACTCGATTTTGTTGTACACCTTCTTCATTATTTGCCTCCCGCCCGCTCGGCCACCGTATCTTTTACTTCTTTTTCAAGGGCGATGAAACGTTCACTCTTCCATTCCGAACCGTTATAATCGAGGAATTTCTGCCTGAGCTTGTTGAACCAGATTCTCGCTTCGTTTTTATCGCCAAAAGTGAAGGACACCGAAAGAATTTCAAGAATGATGGCAAAAATATGCTTCTGCCGTTCCGGGCTCACCGCGGCGTCGACCGCGTCGAAGGAATTCTGCTGAAAGTAAACCGAATCGAGAAAATCGCCTTTGAGATAGACGACATAATCGTCAATGCTCGTCCCTTCCTCGCCGACAACCTTCATCATCTGTTCAACTTCGCCGCCCCGCCGCATGAAACCGTGGGCGTAGGAAACCTTGTCGGCGGGGATTATGCCCCGGTACTTCGACCAGGATTCAAGGGGATGGATGGCGGGGTATTTGCGGGCGTCCGAACGCTCACGGGAAAGGCCATGGAAGGCGCCGACAACCTTGAGGGTCGCCTGGGTCACCGGCTCTTCGAAGTTGCCGCCCGCCGGGCTGACGGTTCCGCCTATGGTAACGGAACCCGTTGAACCGTCATGGAGCCGCACAAGGCCCGCCCGTTCGTAAAAACTCGCAATCGTCGATTCAAGGTAGGCGGGAAAGGCTTCCTCGCCGGGTATCTCTTCCAGGCGGCCGGACATTTCACGCATGGCCTGCGCCCAGCGGCTGGTTGAGTCTGCCAGGAGCAGCACGTTCAAGCCCATCTGCCGGTAATATTCCGCCAGCGTCACCGCGGTGTACACCGACGCCTCCCGGGCCGCGACGGGCATGGAGGAAGTATTGCAGATGATAACGGTCCGTTCCATGAGGGAGCGGCCCGTCCGGGGATCGAGCAGTTCGGGGAATTCCTTGAGCGTTTCGACAACCTCGCCCGCCCGCTCGCCGCAGGCGGCAAGGACAACGATGTCCACATCGGCGTGACGGCTTGTGATCTGCTGCAATACCGTCTTGCCGGCCCCGAAAGGTCCGGGAATACAGTAGGTGCCGCCCCGCGCCACGGGAAAGAACGTATCGATAAGCCGTACCCGCGTTACCATGGGTTCCTCGGGCTTGAGCCGTTCCCCGTAACAGTCTATGGGCCGCTTGACGGGCCAGCGGAAGCTCATTGTCACGGGAATGCTGTTCCCTTTGTCATCGGCAAGTTCCGCTATGGTTTCCCGTATGGTATAGGAACCGGCTTCCTTGACCCAGGAAACCGTATAGTTTCCGTAAAGGTTGAAGGGCACCATGATGCGGTGGGTAAACGCCCCTTCGGGAACCGTTCCCAGGGTAGCGGCGCGCTCCACCCTGTCTCCGGCCCTGGCGGCGGGGGTAAAATCCCACTTCCTGTCGGCGGGCAGCGGATCGAGGTACACCCCCCGCTCCAGAAAATAGCCCGCCGCCTCGGCAAGTTTGGGCAGGGGATTCTGGAGGCCGTCGAACACCTGGCCCAAAAGACCCGGACCAACTTCGACGGCAAGCATGTCGCCTGAATATTCAACTTCATCCCCAATGGCTATGCCCCGGGTAATTTCGAACACCTGAAGCTGGGAAATATCCCCCCTGATGCGGATAACCTCGCTTTTAAGCCGTTTGCCGGCAACCTTGACGTAACCCACCTCGTTCATGGAAACAGCGCCGTCAAAACGGACGCTGACCATATTGCCGTTGACGGCTACTACAGTACCCCTGGTTCCTGTCATTTCGCTTCTCCCATAATGGATGCGTAAAGTGCTTTATATTCACTGAAACCTTCTTCGGCCCTGAAAAGGGCCCGCCGCTCCATGAGAAGGAGCTTGAGAAGGTAAGCATATACGGTATTCACACTGAAATACGAAAGTCCCTGAAATTCCTCTATGGCCTTCCAGCGCGAAGCGCCGAGGAAAATTTCCGCCTCGAAGGGGGAAGCCATGGCGGACGCGGCCTTGGCCGCCGCTGCGGCCCCGGCGGGAAAATCGGGAACATCGGCAGGCGCTTCACGCCTTGTCTTTGCCGCCCGGTATTTGGCAAGGTTGAGCCTGAGGGCCCTTTCCCATTCGTTCCACCGGGCAATAAAGGAAAAAGCCCCGGCGGCGTTTTCTGCCCGCGCCGCCTTTCCATCTTCCTCTTCGTCCGGGGTCCAGGGATCAAGGGCCACCCAGGGAAGCAGCGCGGCGTCGGCGGCGGAAAGCCCCCCCGAACAGAGTTCCCTGAAATGCGGCGAACTCATGGGCGGCGCCTCGCCGTAGGCAAGGGCGGGAAGCTGCGCCACGAGAAAATAATAAGCCATCGGTTAACCCCGCGCCGCGTCTTTGAGTATCCCGGCAAGCCGGGGATTAAGGTAGGCGGAAAGGAGTTCCGATACCGCCTCGGCCGAAAAATCATAATAGGCGGAACCGTCTTTGTCCGCGATGCGAAAACCGGCGGCAAGATTACGGTCCGATTTCAGCTCGACGCCCCCGCCAAGCTCGGCGGCGAGTTTTCCGGTAAAATACGACTGGAGTTTGCCGAATTCCCCTTCAGGAAGGATCACGTCAAAGGCCCCGGAACCGGAATTCGCCGCCCAGGATTTGACAAGATCGGGAAGCACCGCCTTAAGGACATCTTCCCCGTAGGAAGCGGCCGTCTCACGGGAGACGATCCTGTCCAGCAGCGCCTGGATTTCACCCTTGAAGGCCAGAACCAGATTCCGGGAAGCCTGTTCCAGTGCCGCTATTCCCGCCCGTTCAAAGCGTTCCGCGCCGGTTTTTGCCTCCTCGACAATGGCCTGGGCCTCTTTCCTGGCAAGTTCCACGACATGTTTCGCCTGGGCTTCGGCCTCCCCGGCAAGCCGGGCCGCTTCCCGCGAAGCGGCTTCTATACCGTCTTTTTTTATCTTGTCTACAAGTTCCTGAAGCTGGATGTCCATGGTCTCCTCTTTTGCCGTCATTCCGGCAGATCCAAGATATATGTAAGGATTTTCCGTATCTTCCGCGCAATAATCCCGTTTATCGCCTCGGGATTTTCCCATTCCCTGGCCGCGTCAAGAAGCGTTTTTTCCGTATGACGGGCAAGCGCGTATACATCGGGAAAATCGCCGCTTTTAATCCCGCCAAGCACGGGAACAAGGGATCTGAGGCCCGATATTTCACGGGCAAGGAGGGCGGAATTCTCGCTGAAAACATAGTTGGTAATTTCATTCTTTGAAAAACGATCCCCAAGGATCTCCGAAAGGTGTTCCAGGCCTTCGATACAATCCTCCAGTTCGGCCCGCATAAGCGTCATGAAGATCCTGCGCTGCCCCATCCTTTCCCCTTTGCTCCAAATGTATACCGTCTCTCTCTAGTATAACACTTTAAGCCGCCGTTTCAAAGATCCGGCGAAGCCAAATTGTGCAACCGGCCCGTCTTACCAGTCAAAGGCAAAAACCGCCTTTTCGTGATAATCCTTTCCGGGACCAAAGATCGCGGAGGGAAATTCGGGCCGGTTGGGGGTATCGGGAAAATGCTGCGTTTCAAGGCAGAATCCGGCGTGCCTGTTGTACACCGACCCGGCCTTTCCCGCGATTCCGTCAAGAAAATTGCCCGTGTAGAACTGAACGCCGGGCTGGGTGGCAAAGACCCGCATGACGCGGCCCGAACCGGGCTCAAAAACTTCCGCGCAGGGCCTCAGCCTGCCTTTTTCCCCGTCCAGCGCGAAGCAGTGATCATAGCCCCCGCCCGCAGCCTCGTAATCCTTTTGAACGCTTTTGCGGGTTCTGAAATCGAAGGGGGTGTTTGCCACGGGAACAAGCCTGCCGGTGGGAATGAGGTTCCCGTCAACTTCCACATAGGAAGACGCGTGGAGGACAACTTCATGGGAAAGAATGTCCCCGTTTCCTTCGCCGGCGAGGTTAAAATAACTGTGATTGGTAAGATTGACCGGCGTGGGAGCGTCCGGGGAAGCCTCGTAATTGACAATGATCTCGTTGGATTTGGCAAGGCCGTAACTGACGACAGCCCTGAGGTTCCCCGGATACCCTTCCTCCCCGGAGGGGCTTTCCAGCTCGAAACGGACAAAAACGCCGTCCTTTTCCTCGTAACAATCGGTCTTCCAGCAGCGCTTGTCAAAACCGCGCCTGCCGCCGTGAAGGGAATGCCCCCCGTCGTTCTGGTACAGGGTATAGGCGCGGCCGTCCAGCGTAAAACGGCCGTTTCCGATGCGGTTGCCAAAACGCCCTATGGTAGCGCCCAGATAGGGCTTGTTGCCGGTGTACGAAGCGAAAGCGGAATAGCCCAAAAGGACATCCTCGGCGGGTTTTTTCGCCGAAGGCACCATGAGGGAAGTCCACACCGCCCCGTAACTCGACAGGGAAAGGCTGAGATCGCCGGCCTTGAGGGTGTAAAGGTACACTTTTTTTCCGTTTGAAAGGATTCCGAACGTCTTCCTGCTTATTTTCATGACGCCTCCATCCACAAGAACAAATATGG
>JAIRXH010000039.1 GCA_031268385.1 Treponema sp.
GCCTTCGCTTGAGTGGATGAGGCGGGAATCGATGGGGCCCACCGCGGCGCGTTCGCCGTTTATCATGATGTGGCTCGATGCCGTGTACGACTGCGAAGAACCCGATCCAACGACGTTAAAAGAGATCTTGCGCAGGGCGGGATCGACGGCCGTTACCCGGCAGGTAAAGGGCCCCGGCGCGCCCGCGAGCGGGGTGTCCGTGATCCTGAAAAGCGAATCCACCGGAAGCAGACTGTACTGCAGGGGGTCAAGAACGAGGCTGCCGCTTCCCCCACCCGAAAGATTCCCCCCCGCGCCCGCCGCGCCTATGCTGACCCTGAAAAAATTGTCCCTGATAATGTAGTCCCCGGCGTTGACATACAGAGCGGCCGAAGCGGTAAAGGTAACGGGAACAAGACCGTTCGGTTTGACCGTACCTGTTCCGGTTACGACATACACGGGGAGCCTCAATTTCCCCTTCGCCGTTTCTCCCGCCTGGAGGGGATCGGCGTCCCCTTCATTGGTAATCCTGAAGACATCGCCCGCGGCAAGCATGGCGGCCTTGTCCGGGCTGAAGTCGAGGGTAACGCTGCCTTGGGAAATATTCCCGCCCGAGGCGAAGGTTCCTATAAAAGGCCGCTTCCCCGTTTTTACATCAACGCCGTTACCCAGAATGACGCTGTTCCGCACACGGACATCCACCACATCGTACCAGGAAGACGAACCTGTAATGGCGGGAACGGCGACGTTTTTGCCGGCCCCCGACGAAGCCGTCGTCAAACCGGCCGTGGCATTGCCGGCAATTGTCACGTTGTTCATGGTAAGGTACACGCCGCTTCGCACGTCGCCCTGTTCAACGGCGCCGGTGTTTCCGCTTACGGCAACGCCGGTCCCGTTATTGGTAACGCGGACGCTGTTCATGACCAGGTTTGCCGCTCCGTGATTATGGGTATACGCCGAAGAATACCCGGTTGAAATTCCCGTACCCCAGCCCGAAACGGTGACGTTGGTAAGGACGCAGCCCGCAACCTCGGGAGAAGACGGATCTTTGTTGGTATTCGTTACCCCGAACGAAAGCCCCGTGCCGCCGCCGCTCCCCGCTATGACGGTATTGACGATGACGGAGGTCCCGCCCAGAGAAATGCCCGAGCCCTGAATGGTCGAATCGGTCATGCCCAGGCTGCCGCCGCTAGAGATCCCGTCCTGTACCGTCAGGTTGGCCGCCGCGAGGGAACCGCCGTTGTTGACGCCGCCGCCGGTGTTGTTCCGCACCGTAACATTGACAAGTTTAAGCGTACCGCCGTTTTCAACGCCGCCCGCGCCCGAGGAAGCGCGGTTGTAAAAGAATTCCGAATCAAAGACCCAGGCGCTGCCGTAATTTGAAAGGCCCCCGCCCAAGTTGGTGTCGTTGAAACTGAAGCCGCACCCTTTTACGAGCACGCCGCCGCTGCCTTCGGTGTATATGCCCGCGCCGCGCCCCCCGGTAATGGAATTGTTCCTGAATTCACAGTCAATGAACACAGGCAAACACAGGGACGAGGCGCCGTAATTGGCAAAGCCCGCCCCGTCGCCCTCGTGCCCGGCATAGCCCGTGGCGTCGTTGTTGATAAACTTGACGTTATTCATTATCGGGCCGCCGGGTTTTCCGTTGTTGGCGGTGTTGTACATGCCCCCGCCCATGACGGAGGTGTTCCTTGTTACAAGGACATTGTTGAGGCAGATGCTCGCGTTGACGGCGTACAGGCCCGCGCCTCTTGTATGGAGAACAGCTTTGGCGTTGTTGTTCCCGTCGAGTTTTATGAGCCTGTCGTCCTTGGTGCGAAGACCGTCCTGTATGGAAAGGGTGTCAAGCAGGGTAACGCCGCTTCCACCGAAAACGCCGTTCGAGTCGTTGCCGACGGGAAAATTGTATTCCGTATCAAGATTGTCGCGAATGGAAAGATTCGGCGCGTCACCGTCGCGGGGCGCTATGTCCGCGGCTATGACCACGTGGCGCACGCTTGTCGATGTGCCCTGGAGGAGGCCGCTCAAATACGTTTTCGACGGATCGGTACCACGTGTTGACAGCTCGCGGCCCTCTTTTTGGGCCTGGGCGGGGCTGGAAGCGGAACTTCCCTCCGTACCGCTGAAGCCGCCGTAGATTCGAAGTCCCTTTCTGAGCACAAAGGCCATATTTTTCGAATCCGAGCGGACGGAGCTGCCCGTATCCGAATAGGCGGAAATGTCGTTTACATTCGTACCCGAAAGGCTCCACACATTCCCCGTAAGCTCATCCGCCCAACTGTCTATGGTATAACCGCCTTCAAGGAGCCAGATTTCGTCAAACGGGCCCCCTCCCCCCGGTGTAAAGCTGTTGATAACAGCCTGCAGATCGCTTGACGCGTAGGCCCAGCTTGTGGCGGTTTTTCCGTCGCCGGAACCGTAGCCCCCGGTACGGCTTGCCCTCTTCAAATCCAGGTTTGAGCCGGGCCTTGGGGCAACATAGGCCACCCTGGAAACCTTGGCGGTACTCAATTTGTATTTGAGGACAATGGTCACCTTCTCGTTGGGCATGGTGAAGCTCCAGGACCAGGCGTCCCCGCTCTTTACGGGCATTGACGAGGAAAGAGACCCGCCGCCCGCCAGGGCCGTGGTGTGGGAATCGTACTCCCAGCCCAGTTTGGGCGTTACCCTTATGACGATGGGACTTCCGGGCAGCGCGGTGTTTACCGCCTTGCCCATATTGCTGGAGACAAAGGCCTGGAAGATCCCCCGCTCGTAACTGTTAAGGAGGGGGTTCGAAGGATCGGAGGAATCCTCCGGGTCTTCCATATCGGTGTAGAGATCTATACCCAGAGCGCCCGCCCGTATAATGGTAAAGCCGTAGGGCCGGTCCCTGTAATTGTCCCTGCGGGCGGTAATGGTAAGGCCCACGCCGCCTGTAAAGGCAAACTCGACGCCGTTTTCCAGTACCTCGTTCTGACCCTCGCCCAGCCGGTACCGGGGGGCGTTACCGCCCGGTTCGCGTTCTCCGGTTACGCGGAGCCTTGTAACCTTCCCGTCTACTTCCAGCGTGTAGTTGGCCGGATCGTCCGGGCCGGGGGCAATGTCAAAATACGGGGGCGCGGGCGGGGACACGTTCGGTATCTCCTTGAAGGTAAGGAGGGGATCGGGAAGCGCCAAAGGGTTCCCGCCGTCGGACCAGAACAGGATCTGCCAGGGGCCGCCTGAGACCTGCGCCTCTATTTTAAGGTTGACAAGCGTCGCGGGGTCCGTTTCCCGGCTCACCTCCACCCAGTAAATACACTCATCATCGGGAAAACCGGGGTTGGTGACGATGATCCGCACCGCCGTTGTCGGGGCGGCAAAAGGCCGGGTGTAGGTGTAACTCGGCGGATCGGAATACGAATCCGCGGGATGCACAAGCGGCCCCGAATTCAGGATTGTCCCGCCTTTAAAGGTCCATTCCTCAAACTGCACCGTATAGCCGGTCTTGCGGGGAACAACTTTTACATTGACGGTCGCCGCGTCTTTGTGAACCAGCGCGTCGTAATTCAGCGCCTCCATGATAAAATTACCCCGCAGCCTTTTTTCGGCGGGCGCCTTCTCGTCCCGCACGTCGATGCTGCTGAGGTAGGCCTTGCTCTTCTTCCATACAAGCTTGATCTTGTAATCAAAATGATAGCGCTGTTCATGCGTGTCGGGATCTTCCACCGCGGTGTTGATCCACAGGTAAGAGGTTTTAAGGCCCGTGTAAATGTCAACTTCGGGGGGCTTTACGCGGAGCTGCGGGTTTGCGTAAACGGGAGTGGGATCTCCCGTAAAGTCTATGTACAGGGGAATGGCCGCGTTGTCGTGCGAAACGGTCTTTCCGACGCCGCCTCCCGCGGCGCTTACATGATTCGGATAATACTGGGGATCTTTTTCGTACAGCGTGTAGCCGACAATCACGTCGGAGGGGGCCTGGGGTTCTATGAGGATCTTGTCGGCGTAATAGGGAAGCTGTACCTCGTAATTCTGGCCGGAGGCATCAAAGTTCACCATGTAGTTGGAGCTGTCGCCGTGATCCCATCCTGAGTCGGAAGGATTGGCGGACGGCGTTCCCGCGCCCGTCCACTCGACGGCCTGTATGACAAGCCCCGCGATACGGCCCGGATCGGAACGCCGCAGAACAAGTACCGCGTAGGTTTCCGGGGCGCGGTATTCCTTTATTACGGTAAACGTAAGACGAAGACCGTAAACCTCGGACGGGTAGCGGTAGCGTCCGTTTTCATACGCGGAAAACGTATTTCCCCTCAAATCCTTTACGGGGCCATTGTCGACGCCGACAAAAAGGCCGGTTCCAAAGGCAATAAAGGCCCCGTCTTCCGCGAAACCCGAAGGCAGCACCTCTGTGGCAAGTTCGTGAACCTGAACGGTGTAATTTTTTACGGCCGAATCGAATACCGGGTTCAGGGAATAAACCTGACCCGAACCGTCCATGTTTGTGTGGAATTCCAGCCCCTTGAGTACGACCGGACGGCTGAGGTTGTGAACAATGTAGGGGTTCTCGCAGGAATTGAAAATAACCGGAACACCCGCCGCGAGCGCGATGAAAACAAGCGAATATATGAATTTACGAACGCCGCTCACAGCGCGCATCTGTCCCTTCTCCTTGCGCCAATGTTATGTTTTTTCATACATTTTTGGACAAAAACCGGATTGTTGCCGGGTTTTAAAAGAACATGAAGCTCCTTTGTATAGCTATATATCGCATATTATCGGCGAATTCTACATTTTTCGTGAAAAAAACACCTGTTTGGAGCTTTTTTCGTGAAAAAAATATCTATAAAAAATGATTTAATAAGCCCTAGACAGGGCGCAATTGGCAATTCGGCCTGTTGACGCCGCCGTCTTTTTCATGTTAACCTTGCTATTGTTATGGTTAACGGAAAAGGGGTGAACGGGGAAAGTTCCGGCGGCGCGGAGCTTTCCACAAGGGCCTTTATACTTTCGCGGTTAAGGAAAAAGCCGGGAACATACATTACCGGGGAAAGCCTTGCCGCCGGCGCGGGCGTTTCAAGGGTCGCGGTGTGGAAGGGAGTGCGCTCCCTTGTGGAGGCGGGGTACGCCGTTACATCATGTCCCCAGGGTTACCGGCTTGAGGATACGGAAGATGACTTTCTTTACCCCTGGGAATTCGGCGGGGAAGAGGGACGCTTCCGCCATTTCGCGGTAACGGACAGCACCATGAACAGGGCCAGGGAATGCGCCTTCGGGAACGCCCCCGGCGGAACGGTGATAACCGCCGAAACGCAGACGGCGGGCCGGGGCCGGAACGGCAAGAAGTGGAGTTCGGAGAAGGGCGGACTTTTCTTTACCATGCTTGAACGTCCCCGGCTTTCCGTTGTCAACTACGCCCTTCTTGTCATGGCGGCCCATATAGCCGTGTGCAGGGCCGTATCCAGGGTATGCCGGACAGACGCCTTTCTCCGCTGGCCCAACGACGTGTACTCTGGCGGAAAAAAAACGGCGGGTATCCTTTCGGAACTGTACGGCGAGGGGGACGGCATTAAATGGATGGCCGTCGGCGCCGGGATCAACGTAAACAACCGCCTGCCCGTCGGCGCGTCCGGCTGCGCCTCCCTTGCCGGCCGCGCCGTTTCCCGGCGCGATACGCTCCTTTCGGTCCTTGACGAATTTTCCAGGATAAAACGCGCCGCCGCCGATCCGGAAAGAATACGGAATCTGTGGAATTACCACGCCGAAGGAACAGGCCGCCGGGTTGTTTTCGCGGGCGGCGGAAAGGACAACAACCGGGACATACTGGCGCGGGGGATCTTTCTGGGCGTCGATTATTCGTTCAGGTGCGTAATACAGACCGGAGAAGAAACGGCGGGATTCCTGCCCGCCCAGGGATCGCTTGTTTTTTATTGAAACGCGCGTGTTTCGCGCGGATACGCCGCTTCGCGGAGGATTTTTATGCCGTATACATACAGAACGGCAGAGGCAAAACGGAAAGCCGTTCTGCGTCTTTCGTTTACCGCCCTGTTCGCCGCCCTTGTCGCGTCGGGAACCTTTATCGCCTTCCCGCCCTTCCCCTACTCGCCCGTGCCGGTCGTCCTGCAAAATTTCTTTGTCCTGCTCGCGGGGCTTGTACTCGGGCCGGTATCGGGGACCGCCTCGGTTGCCCTGTACCTCGCGGCCGGGACGCTGGGAGCGCCGGTGTTCGCCGGGGGATCGGGCGGCATTGTCCATCTGGCGGGCCCCACGGGGGGCTTTCTTTTCGGCTACCTCCTTTCGGCCTTTACCGCGGGAATTATCGCCGGAACCCCGAAGGCGGGGAAGAAGATCCCGTTATGGCGCGTCTTTCTCGCGGCTTTTCCGGGGCTTCTTGTCGTGTACATACCGGGGGTAACAAGGCTCAAATTCGCCATGGGCGGCCCCTGGACGGACGCGCTGATCACGGGTCTTGTTCCGTTTATCCCCGGCGACATCGTCAAGGGGATCATGGCCTCGCTTGTCGCCCCCCGCCTCAGACGCGCCGCCGCAGACCGCCTTGACATCTAGGGCGGAGGTCCCCCTCTTCCGGGTACGGAACCTTTCGAGGGTGTTCAAGACCGGCGACGGGGAAACGGCGGCCCTCCGGCGCGTCAGCCTTGATATAGCCGAAGGCGAGTGCACGCTCCTGGCCGGTTCAAACGGTTCGGGGAAGACGCTGCTCATGCGCTGCCTCGCCGGGCTTCTTTCCCCCAGTTCCGGGGACATCTTCTACCGTGGCGTTCCCCTTCCCCTTGTAAAGGATCTTCACCGCAGGGTGGGGCTTCTTTTTCAGGACCCCGATTCGCAGATTGTCGGGGAAACTGTCGGGGAAGACATTGCCTTTGGGCCGGGCAATATGGGGCTTTCAAAAGCCGTTGTCCGTGAACGGACAGAATCGGCCGTCAGGGCCTTCGGCCTCCAGGACAAAAGGGACATTCCCCCCCGCCTGCTTTCGGGCGGCGAAAAGCGGCGTCTTGCCGCGGCGGGAATCGCCGCCATGGGCTGCGAAACGGTGATAATGGACGAACCCTTCGCCAACCTCGACTATCCGGGGGTGCTCTCCGTCCTTTCGGTCATACAAAGCATGAAGGACGAAGGGAAAACCCTCGTGATCCTCACGCACGAGCTTGAAAAGGTCCTGGCCCTTGCCGGAAGGCTCGTGATACTGCACAGGGGAACGATACAGGACGACGGGAAACCAGAGGCGGTGCTCGAGAGGCTCCGGGACGAATGGGGCGTGCGGGACCCCCGGCAAAGTTACGCGCGGGCAAAGGACTGTTCGTGGCTCGGCGCGTAGTTCCCCCTTTCAGGGAACTTCCCTTTGCCTATACCAAAGGAAATTCCCCGCTTCACCGGTGCCCCGCCGTGTGGAAACTCCTTGCCCTCCTTGTCATTTCCACCCTGGCTTTTTCATCGGTTCCGGGGCTTGTGGTCTCCGCCCTGCTCCTTGTCCCCGCCGCGTACTGCGCCCGCGTTCCTCCCCGAAGACTGTTCAGGGGAGGAAGGCCCCTCTTTTTTCTGGCGTTCTTCCTTGTCCTCTACAAATCGGTGAGTTTCGCGGGGTTCAATTTCGCGGGCTTTCTTGACGGCCTGCGGCAGGGGCTCTGCATTCCGGTGTCCTTTGCCGCCGCCTCCCTTGTGTTTTCTGTTACCAGCATGAGCGCCGTCCGCGCATCGCTGGGAAAGGGCCGGGCGGGACTGGGCGCGGGCCTTATGCTCGGCTTCATACCCCGCTTCTTTGCCGTGTGGGAAGACGCCGATCTTGCCTGGAGGGCCCGCGGCGGCAAAAACGGTCCGGCCCGCATCCTCTTTCTTGTTCCCCTTGCCGTTGAAAAAATGATGGAAAAAGCCTCGGAAACGGCGGAAGCGCTTGAAGCGCGGGGAATCTCCCTGTAAAATTACGAAAGTGTACAAAAAATCCGCCGGGACTATCCAAAAAATATGCGCCGTATGCGCCTGTGTGTTCGCCGCCCTTTCCCTCCATGCCCGTGACGCAAGCGTTACCGTGGAAGACGCGGAGCTGGGCCTTCCCCTGGAAGGCGCGGTGATACGTTCGCCGGACGGCTCCGAATATGTCTGCGGCGAGGACGGAACGGCGTCTTTTCCCGTTCCCGATGACAGGTCCGTCGTAATAGAGGCCGCCTACCCCGGTTATGAAAACGGGAAACTCGCCATTACCCCCGAAAGGGACACATACACCCTGGGGCTCAGCCTGAGCGGGATCATGGAGAGCAGGGAGCTTGTCATAGAGGCGCGTGTTCCCGGCTCGAGCGGAACGGAAACAGGCCGCGGCATAACGGTTTCCGAACGGGAAATCGCCCTGACCGGGGAAATCGGCCTTGTGGAAGACGTGATGACTTCCATCAAACTGCTTCCCGGCGTCGGCTACGCGGGTATCTTTAACGCCATGCCCAGCATACGCGGGGGAGATCCCGGCGACATGACAGCCTCTCTTGACGGCTTTTATATAGAAAATCCCTACTACTGGGGAGGGGGTTTTTCCATTTTTGATCCCCGCACAGTGGAAAGCGCGCGGCTTTCCCACGGGGTTTTTTCCGTCCGCTACGGACATACCATTTCCGGGCTTCTGGAAGTATCCTCAAAAAAGCCTTCTTCGACCGAAACCGAATTTGAACTCGGCCTTTCCACCAGCGCCGTAAACGCGAACCTTTCCCTTCCCCTGGCCGGAAGGGGGGGAATCATGTTCACCGGACGGGTTACCTACTACGATCCTTTTGTCTGGGCGGCGAAAAAAATATCGGCGTTTGTTCCGGCCATTGACATCATCAACTCCGTCAAAACGGCGCCGTACATACGAAGCGGCGCCGTCACGGGAAACTACCGCTTTTCAGGCGATCTCGAGCTTTCGTTTTCCGGCTTCTGGGGCAGTGACGGCGTCGGGGTGGCCCGTGAAAACAGCCCGGACATATTCAGAAAAATGGACACGTACTTTACCTGGGCCAACCACCAGGGCTTTGTCACGGGGGCTCTTTCGTGGAACCCCCGGAGCGACATGCTCGTAAAGGCGACCGCCGGCGCGGGGTACAGGCAGTCGCGGTTTGACACCGCCATACAGTACGACGTTTCCATGCCCGGCGCCGTTCCCGCCGGTTTCCACCTTGTGGACAGGGACAAGGCGCTGCAGGTGACAAAGGCCGCCAATGTTCAGGGGCGCGTCGATTACGACTGGGACCTTGGAAACGGCTTCCTCTTTGCATCGGGAATCCAGGAGCTTTATTCCCGCTGGGCCGTCACGGGCGATTACCACACGCGGCTTGAAATGACGGTGGAAAGGTACCGGCGGGAATATTTTCTGCTCAACGGGACGTACCCCGTTCTTCCGGTTTCCTCAGGTTCCATGATCAACTACCCCTTGTCCTATTCGCTTTCGTCCGCCAACAACGCCTTTGCCGGTTCCGCTTATACATTGCTCGAATACGGCACCCCCGGCCTCCGTTTCGGCGCGGATCCCCGCTTCCGGGCGGAACTGGGCCTCCGTGTGGATCATCTGTACATAATGGGGGCGGATTTTTCGATAAATACCATCCCAACCGCCAATCCCCGGCTCAACCTTGATCTGGGTGTGCTGAAAGACAGGGGACCTGTCAAATCCCTGAGCGTAAGCGCGGGAACGGGACTTTTTTCATCGGTGATTGACGCCATATCGTTTCTTGAAAAAAGGTACGGCGTTGACGATTACGAACTCAAACCCGCCCGTTCATGGACTTCCGTGGCGGGAACAAAGGTTGAATTTCCGTGGGACCTGACCCTTAACCTGGAGGGCTACTACAAATACGTGTTCAACAGGGCCTATGTTCCCATCCATACAAGGCCCGGCATGGGATCGGAAGACATACAGGCGTTTTTTGACGGTGAAGGAAGAATCTGGGGCATCGATCTTATGCTTCAGAAAATACAGTCCCGTTACCTTGACGGGTGGATCTCCTATTCTTTTAACTACGCCCGCTACCGCGATCCGCAGGGAATAGACACGGGTTTTTCCGCCGGGAACGGCGGCATCGGCACGGGCGGAGGGGGAACCAGGGGCAGCGCCTGGTACTTTCCGTCGTATCACCGTTTTCACTACCTTAACCTTGTGCTTAACCTGCGGCCCGCAAGGCATCTTAACATCTCGATGCGCCTTGGCGTCGCCAGCGGGGTGCTGCTTCCTGTCATCGAAACAAACATAGAACCCCGGAAGGTCCTCCTTCTTGACAGCGGCGGACTTATAACAAAGTACTACCGGACGACGCGCCTTGACGACAGCAACCGCATGGGCGCATCCGTTCCCATGGACCTTAAACTGTCCGTTTACGGCTTTAACATAAAGGGAAAGGTACAGTCCGAAATGTATATAGCCCTGGAAAATGTCCTTGTCCTCTTGTACAGCGCGAAGGGGAACCCGTCATTTAACCCCTACACGGGAGAAGTCTTCGAGGGGCTTTCCTCCTCCTACGAGCTTCCCATCCCCATGATCTCCATAGGGTACAGGTGGAGCTATTGATGAACAGCACACGCCGGACGCGGGGAAATCCCGCCGTTTTCCTCCTCGCGCTTGTCCCCGCGTTCGCCTGGCTTCTCCAGGGCTGCGCCGCGCTCGCGGAGGCGGCAGGCAGGGCGGCCGACGGGTCGGCCTTCGCGGAAAAAACAACGGCGCTCTACGAGGGAGGGGACGGAATACGCCTCCGCGAGACGGCCGGCAAAAACGGGGAAACGTTCTTCCTTGTCACCATGGAAAGATACCCGGCGGCGGTTTTCCGGGCCTCCGGGGACGGGGAAAACTGCCGGTTCACCGCCCTTGAATACCTTGGGGGAAGCTATTCGGGGTGGAACGAATTTACCCTTGAACTTTCGGGTTCGGGCCGTTTTGTAAAGGACGGCCAGGGCGGCGTGCTGTCCCTTGCCGGGCCCCTTGAACCGGTGCGTATTTCGGCGGGAAAGATACGGCGGAACGGGGAGCATATTACCGGGGCGCAGGCGCTTTCCGGCCTTGCCAACAGGCGGGAACGTATTCTGGCCCTTGCCGGATGGATGCGGAAAGAGGCCGCCGGACGGCATATTCCCCTCTCCTTCCCCGGCGGCGCGGCCTTTGAACGGTACTGGAAGCCTGTCCTCCTGCCGGAGCTCACCGCCAGGGGGAAGCGTCCGGCCGCGTGGAACGCCGGCGGGGCCCGGTGGATATGGGCGGAAGACATACGCTGGAACGCCTCGTACACCGCCCTTCTTTTCCCCGAAGAGCTCAGGGAACTCCGCGATTCAGGCGCCCTTCTGCGGGACTGGGAAGAGGCCCTTGAATGGATACGCATTGAATACGAGTGGGACGACATTACCGGCCGCCTTTCGGCCGGCATAACCATGAAAAGGATACGATAAGCGATGAACGAAGAAACTGTTTCTTTTTCCCTGCTGGAGCTTTTCAGGCTGGGGGGGATCTTCATGTGGCCCCTGCTCTTTTTTTCCGTCGCGGTGATCACCATAGTTCTGGAACGTTTCATGTACTTCGCGTATCACAGCCTGCGCCTTGAAGACCTCGCCGAAAAAACGGCCGATTACCTGCGGAAAGGGGACGCCCCCGGCGCGGTCCTGTACCTCGGCTCCCTCGTAAAGCGCCGCGTCGGGGCCCGCATCCTCCTCGCGCTGGCGCGGCGCGTGCCGCCGGGGGTAAAGATCCTTTCGGAATACCGCATCGAAAAGGCCGTCGAGGCCGAGGCCGCCGACTGCGTCAATTCACTGGAACGGGGCTTCAACTTCCTTACGGCGCTGGGTTCCCTTTCGCCCCTTACCGGTTTTCTGGGAACCGTTTCCGGCATGATAGGGGCCTTCCGCTCCATAGCCGAAGCGACGGAGGTTAACGCCCAGATCGTGGCCAACGGCATCTACGAGGCGCTTGTTACCACGGTCTTCGGTCTTATCATAGCCATTATCGCCATGGCGGCCCATTCGGTGTTCGTCCACATTGTGGACAACTTTACGTCGCGCGTCGAAAAGATCTCCTCGGATCTCATCGCCCTTGTCATGGACGCCCCCGAAAACGGGCCGGACGGAGAGGGGCTGTCCGGGGACGGGCCGGACGGGCGGCCATGAACATACGGAGGACAAAAAGGCGGGCCCTGGTCGAGTCAAGCGCCTCAAGCGACATGGCGTTCCTCCTTATCATCTACTTTATCGTAATAGCGGGCTTTAACGTGAACAGGGGCTTCCTGGTAAACCTTCCGGCAAAGGATTCGGTGCGGCTCATACGGCATGACGATCTGCTCCGTTTCGAGCTTGACGGCGAGGGGAATATCCTCTACGGCGGCGAAAAGCGGGCCCCTGTGTTTGCCGAAGGGGAAATACGGAAGGCGGTGAGGACCAACCCGAATGTCGCCGTGCTTCTTGCCGTGGATCCCCGTTCCCCCTGGCAGGGCGTAGTCTCCTTTGTGGAACTGGCCCAGGATCTCAAGGTGGATTCATTTTCCTTTGTGATGAAAAAGGAAAGTCCGTGAAGCCGCCCAGGCGGAGGGGGAGAGTTTTCTTTATCCCCCTTAACTCCATGTCTGACGTGGCGTTCCTTCTCCTTGTCTTCATCATGCTGGTCGCGCTGATAAACTACCGGAAGGAAGTGAAGATAGAATACCCCGAGGCGAAAAGGGCGGCGCGGACCAGCGCCGAAAAAAACCTCGAAATATGGATAGACAGGGACGGCGGCGCCTGGCTTGACGGCGTTCCGGCCGCGAAAAGGGACATAGAGGACAAGATAGCGGATCTGTACCGCGCCGCGCCTGATACCCGCGTTCATATTATCGCCGACCGGAATACGCCCTACGAAAAGATAGCGGCCGTTCTTGACATACTGCAGATCCTCCAGTACCGCGTGGTGAGTTTTGTGGTAAAAGATGAAAAGCCATAACCGCCTGCGGCTGCTGCTTTTCGCGGCCGTCGCCCTGCTTCACGGCGTCCTCATTTTCACCATCGCCTTTACCGCGAAAAGCGCCCCCCCTCCTTCCAGGGAAGCGCGGGTCATGAAACTCGCCGGCATTGAGGAAGATGAAGAGGAAGAAAAGACGCCGCCCCCGATACGTGAGGAACGTCCCGTCTCAAGCGACAGGACGGCCGAAACGATGATAGAAACGGAGGAAGCCCTTCCCCCGGCCCCCTCCGCGCGGCCCGAGGCGGGCCCTCCCCTCCCCCCCCCGGGTGAACAGTACCTTCCCATGCACCAGGTTTCCGTGCCTCCCGTATTCGACAACGATCTTGTCACGAGCCTTCTGCCGTATCCTCCCATAGCCCTCCGTTCGCGCGTGGAAGGACGGGTGATCCTTGAGCTTTTCATAGACAGGACGGGGCTTGTGCGGAACATCATCACCATGCGGGAAGAGCCGCCCGGCTACGGCTTCGCGGAAGCGGCGGTGCGGGCCTTTACAGGCCTCCGCTGTGTTCCCGCGGAGGCGAACGGCGAGAGCGTTTCCGCGCGCTTCCGCTACCCCGTAACGTTCAGGATAGGCCGGTAGGACGCCGATCCCTCAGGCTAAACCGGCGCCTCCCGAGACACCTCATTTTAAAATGTTACCGGCGCTTCCGCGGGAAGGTCTTCCTCCGTAACGGCGGTGAGCACGGCCAGGAGTTTTTCCTCAAGGCCGGCGGCGGCGCGGACGGGGCCCGAGTCAAAAACAACGCCGCCGGGAGGGCGGCCCAGAATAATAACGCGCCGTCCCATGTACACCGCCTCGCGCGGATCGTGGGTAACGGCCACAAGAACGCGTCCGGTCCGCCCGGCAATGTCCCCGGCAAGATCCATGAGTGCAAGCCGGAGCGGAATGTCCAGGGACTGAAAAGGCTCGTCCATAAGGATTACCGGGGCGCCCGAGGCAAAGGCCCGCGCCATGTTCACCCGCTGGCGGTCCCCCCCGGAAAGCTCCTCAGGCAGCGCGTCCATTCTCTCCCCCAGGGAAAAGAGGCGGAGAAAGCGGCGGGCCTCCCCTTCCCCGTCCCTCCCCTTCCCGTCCAGGGCGGAAAGGGCGGCGTTGGCAAGAACCGTCTTCCAGGGAAGCAGCCGGGGCTCCTGAAAAACAAAGGACGCGGAAGGCGAGGAAATCTCCCCTCCGCCCGGACGGAGGAGGCCCGCGGCAAGCCGTAAAAGCGTGGTTTTTCCGCAGCCTGAAGGCCCAAGGATAACCGTGGGATTCTCCCGCGCGGAGGAGCCAATCTCAAGGTCAAGACCCCTGAACAGTGTCTTCCGGCCGAAACCGAACGAAAGATTCCGCGCGGTAATGCCGCCCGTCTGTTCCCCCGCGCCCGCCGCTGCGCGCGCGCTTCCCGTCCGTGCGCCCCCCGCGCCCGCCGCCACGCGCGTGCTCCCCGTCCGCGCGTCCCCCGTCCACGCATCCGCGCCCGCGCTCCGGGCCGGCCGCGCGGCCCTCCGCGTTTTCACGGCCCGCGTTTTCACGGCCCGCGCGGCAAGGCTCACAAGCCCCTGCGAGAAGGCCGCGGCGCATACGGTTCCCGCCGTCCAGGCGAACAGTTCCGCCGTTTCAAGCCGGGCCTTCGCGTCCTGCATCCCCGTTCCAAGGGCCCCGAAAGGCTGGACCAGCACCTCGGAAGCCACCACCACCTTCCAGGAGAGCGAAAGGGAAGCGCGGAGCCCCCCCAGAATAAAAGGCGCCAGTGACGGAAGAAAGAGCGCCCCCATCTTCGCGGCCCCCCGTATGCCGTACACGGCAAAAAGCTCCTCAAGTTTCGGATCCACGCTCCGCGCCCCCTCGATGGCCGCGGCGGCCATGACCGGAAAGACCACAAGAAAGGCGGTAACCACCGGCGTCCTGTCGGTGCCGAACCAGAGAAAGATGATGAGGATCACCGACATGACAGGCGTCGCGGAGATCACCTGAAAGAGCGGCTTCAAAACGGCGGCGGCAGCCCTGTTCCGCCCGGCGGCAAGACCCAGGACAACACCCGCCGGCACGGAGACGAGTATCCCCAGCATCACCCGTGAAAACGAACTCGCCAGGGAAACCAGGAAGCGCCGCCCGGAAAGGAGGGCCAGAAAACGGATCAGAACCGGAAGGGGACCCGGCAGCAGCAGATCGCTTCCCCAAGCCAGGGAAGCGGTTTCCCACAGCAGCAAAAGCGCCGTTACCCCCAAAGCCGTCCAGAAGGCCGAAGAAAGAAAGCCGCGCACGCTTCAGGGTACCCTGGAAAAGTAAAAATCATCCGGGGGAAGGGAACCGCCAATGGAGGCAGGGGAAAGTTCAAGAAAAGCCCGGAAGAGCCCCTCCAGATCCCCCCTGGCCTTTCGGGCGGGAATGAACACATACGCGCTCCTGGGGATAGCCACCGCGGCGACGCGGGCGCTCACGCCAAGGCCGTACTTTTCGGCGAGAAGCCCCGCCGCTTCAGGGTTGGCCTTCACCCAGGCCGCCGATTCCTCAAGGGCCGCCAAAACAGCCCGCACCAGAAGGGGACGGGCCGCCGCGAAATCGGCGTCAACAACAAAGACCGTCATGGGGTAAGCGCGGCCGGGCCCGCCGTGAAGGGCCGCCCATTCCCCCTGAATGTCGCCAATAACGGCAAGATCGGGCCTCCCCTCGCGCGCCATAGTGGCAAACGGTTCGGGAAGCAGGGCAAGGCTGATTCTCCCCAGGACAAGCAGCCGGGCAATTTCAGGATACGAAAGGGAATAACCGAGCCGGAGATCCGTGTCGGGGTTTATCCCCTTTGCAAGGAGAATTTTCCTCATCACATAATCGGGAGTGGCCCCCTGACCTGCCATCTCCAGAGTTTTCCCGGCAAGATCCCCAATGCCGCGCACCGACGGATCGGATGAAAGAAGGGAAAGCATCCCCGTTCCCGTTACCGCCGCAACCTGTATCCGCTTCCCCGACGACGCTATCTTCGCCGCCACATTGGGGGGCAGCATCCCCATCTTCGCCCCGCCCGAAATAAAGCGGGCCGCGACAAGGTCCGCCTGGGCTAAAAGCTCAACCGCAAGGGAAACCCCCGGCGCGCGGGGGGGCCGTTCAAGAAGCCGTATCATGCCAAGCCCCGAAGGCCCCCTCACGCCGTAGATGCTCACGCGCTCCTGGGCCAGGGCGCCTCCCGCGAGGATCAGGGTGAAAAGGACCAGCATCGCCTTTTTTGTACCGTTTTTCATAGGACCAACGCCGCCTTTTTTGTACCGTTTTTCATAGGATGAACATACCCAATCGCCGTATCTTTGTCCAGAAAGCCTCGAAAGAAACCAGGGCACCGGCGTTTACTTTTTTCAACCTTGAAATACCCCTAAAATTGTCATTTCCTTGAGAAAAAGTAACCACTAACCTCACGAACCATCACGAACATAAGGGAAAATCATGAATATCGAACGAAAAGTTCGTGTAAGGCGCCGCTTGCGGCGCCATTGGTGTGGTTAGTGGTACATTCTTGAATTTTCCGGCGGTTTTCCGGGACTGGAACGTAAATGCAGGAGCCCAGAAAAGAAGCCGGGCGGCCCGAACCGCCCCCAGAGGCGTCCCAGGGCAGTCCCGACGATCCAGAGAGCGGTCCCGACGATCCAAAGAGCGGTCCCGGCGATCCAAAGAGCAGTCCCGACGACCCAACGAGCAGACCCGGCGACCCAAAGAGCGGTCCCGGCGATCCAAAGAGCGGTCCCGGCGAAAGGGAGAGCTCTCCGGGCCGGCCGCCTATGTCTTTGTTTTTTTCAGCACTTCCCCGTAAAAATGCATGGACTCCTCAAGGCCGACAAGATCGGAAACCGCCTGGGACGGGGTGTTGAGGATGCGGGAAAGGCAGTACACATAGGTTTTCATGATGTCCATTATCCGCTTTTCGGCCTCGCCCTTTCCGTGCCCGGCAAAGACCTGGCGTATCTCCTCTTCCACCCCCTGATCAAGGCGGTGGAGGAAGACGGCCATGGTCTCCGCCGATGCGGCAAAGTCGCACTCCTTCTTTTCCTTTGCCTCACGCAACAGGGGCGCGACAAGCTCGATGTAAAACTGCCGGTCGTATTTACGGAAGCGCTCGCGGAGCATGACGCCGCTTTCATCCTCCCGCAATTTGAGGTATTCGGACACAAAGGTGACGGCGCTCATCCCCATGCCGCGCGATATGTCAAGGACACCCCTGAGGCGGGTAAAGGTGGGCGCGGGATCCGCCTGGCCGGGGGCGGGAGAGGCGATGGGCCTGGCGGCCCTCATGAGCGCCTGGTAATGATCGGCGCACATGCGTTCAAGCAGATCTTCCTTGGAGGCAAAGTGGTGGTACAGGGCCCCCTTGGTAAGGCCCGAATGATCGGCTATCTCCCGCATGGATGTTTTTTCGTACCCCTGCCGCATGAAGAGTTCCTCCGCGGATCTCATGATGTCGACAAAGGTTTCCGCCTTCTGTTTTTCACGCCTGTTCACGCTTCCTCCGTATTCCCCCAGGGCGGGGAACGTCAGGCCTCCCCTTCGTCCTCGTGGGCATAGCCGCCCACCTTGAGTTCTTCGGGATTACGGCCGTAATAGAGCGCCGTTACCGCCGCGCCGGCAAGGAGCATGGCGATTGTCAGCACAAAGGGAAGATCCCGCGAAATACCCGAGAGAATGCCCCCTATCCAGCCGAAGGGGGCGGTGGCGAACATGATGATCATGTGCTGAATGGACATGACCCGCGCCCTTTCGGCCCTGTTGACGTGGAGGGCCACCAGAGATTCGGCCAGCATGGCAAGGGTCCCGTAACCGAAGCCGTCGCAGGCAAGGGAAACGGCCAGGAGCGCATACCGGAGTACCCCCGTGACGGGGGTAAGGACAAGAAGGATCTGGCCGGCAAGAAAGACGGCAAAGCCCAACAACAGGGGCGTCCTCAGCGTGAGCCGCGCGATAAAGGGAACCACGGTAAAAAGAAACACGATGGCAAGCACGGAACGCAGCATGGGAAAAATGGGGAGCAGCGGATCGGGAATAAGGAGTTTCCTGCTCGCGATGACCTGCCAGAAGGTTGTGTTTATCATGCCGACGGCTCCCACGAGGGCCGCTATCACGAGCGAAAAGACCGTCCCCTTCGATTTCGCTATTATTTTGAAAACCCCGCCGTATCCCCCAAGCAGGCTGATAAGGCTCTTTCCCTTTGTTTCCCTCATGCGCACAAGGCCCGTTCCCGTTTCGCGGGAAACGGTATAGAGGATCACGAGCTTGGCTGTCATTACCAGGAAGGCGTTGGCGTAGAGTATCCGTATGGCCGGAACAAGGGTAAGGCGCGAAACCAGCAGGGAGGAAATGGGGGCGAAAAGGGCGGAAAGCTGTCCGCATACTATCACCAGAGAATAGATCCTTGTGATCTGGCTTTTCCCGGCGTCCTCCACCATGAGGCAGTCCCATGAATTGGTGGTAACTTTCATGGCCCCGTTAAAGAAGGCGGCGACGAAAAAAAACCAGAAATCCCGCGCCAGCATCCAGATGAGGCAGGGAATGCTCCACGAGATAAAATCGAAAACCGCCGTCGTTTTGCGCCGGCCCAGTTTGTCGGTAATGGCCCCCGAAAGGAAAGCGAACACCACCTGCACGAGCATGTAGACTGAGGCGATGAACCCCACGTCCGAATCCCTCAGCCCCAGGGCAAGCATATACACCGACGCGTAGGGGAGGCAGAGGTTCATCGAAAGACCCCACATTGGTTCGGTGTATACGCAGGCCCTGGGATTGCCCCGCAGGCCCTTCAGCGTTTTGAGGAGGGGATTGTTCACGGCTGTTTACATGGCAAGCGTCGCGTGCGTCTCCCTGAGCTGTTTTCGTATGGGAAGTTTCTGGGGGCATTTTTCCTCGCAGGCCCCGCAGTCAACGCAGGCGGCGGCGTTCTTGTAGTTCCTCCAGTCCACCTTGCCGATTTCCGCGTAGGCGGATTTGGCGTAACCTGTGATCTTGTATACCCGGTGGTAGTTCATGATGGTAAAGACTTCGGGGATATTAATTCCCTGGGGACAGGGCATGCAGTACTTGCAGCCCGTGCAGTAAAGCCCCGCGAGGCGTTCGTTTTCCTTCATCATGGCGTCTATCCGCTCACGTTCATCGGGGGAAAGGGGCTTTGTGTTATCCGCGAGCGCGGCGTTTTCCTCAAGCTGCGCGATGGTACTGATGCCCGAAAGGGCTATGTGCACGCCGGGATTGTTGAACACAAAACGAAGGGCTACTTCCGCCGAGCTCTGCACCTTGCCGGGAAGCAGCGCCCGTATCACATCCGAAGGGGCGCCGAGCCTTCCGCCCCCCACGGGCCCCATGACCGCGACGCCAAGCCCCTCGCCGTGTGCAAAGGCTATATCCTTTTCGTTGGAAAGATCGAGGAGGTTGTACTGACAGAGGACCGATTCAAGCACGCCGTCCGCGCGCCGTATGATCTCCCCCATGTTTCCGGCCTTGTCGTGGAAGGAAAAGGAAATGTGCCGTATCAGCCCCTCCTGTTTCAGCTTCTTCGCCCTGTCCCACGGGCCGTTCTTGACCCGTATCTTGTTTGTAAAGGCGTCAAGGTCTATTCCCCAAAAATGGTAGAAGTCTATGTAATCGGTGTCGAGTTTTTTAAGGGATGTTTCAAGGCGCTTTTCATAATCGTCGCCCGAATCATTTTCAATGGGATTCTTTGTGGAAAGGTACACCTTTTCCCGCTTTCCCTTGAGCGCCTTGCCTACAATGACTTCACTCAGTTTGTCGCAGTAATAGGGAGCCGTGTCAAAGTAGTTTACCCCAAGCTCCATTGCCCGGTGAACAAGAGCTATGCTTTTTTCCTCGTCATAGACGGTCTTCCCGTCCTTTTCATACGACGGAAGCCGCATACATCCCATCCCGAGCCTTGAGACCCTGGCGCCTGTCTTTCCGTATTCAACGTACTGCATTTATATCACCTCTCTTTACCCATAGTATCACGGCGACTACACCGCGGCCAGTACTCCGGCCGGCCGCGGACATGAAAAAAGCGCCGGCTGACCGGCGCCCTCATCATACCCTCCGGAACAGATGAGGGAACTTCCGGATCCTCCGAAAGTTCCCTCACACAAACAGGAACGGTATTACTTTTTCGCGGCGGGCTTCTTTGCCGCCGCGGGCTTCTTCGCCGCGGCGGGTTTTTTCGCGGCCGCGGGCTTCTTCGCGGCAGCGGGTTTCTTCGCCGCTACGGGCTTCTTCGCGGCAACAGGTTTCTTCGCCGCCGCAGGTTTCTTTGCCGCCGCGGGTTTCTTCGCCGCCACGGGCTTCTTCGCAGCAGCGGGTTTCTTCGCGGCGGGTTTTTTCTCCGCCACGGGTTTCCTGGCCGCCGGCTTTTTCGCCGCATCTGATGTGACTGCCATCTTCTCCCCCTTTGCGTGTGATGTTCTGCTACTCACCCTAGCAGCGGCTTTTCCGCCGGCATGCGCCGTCAGGGATGCCTTTTTTATATTCAATCCGGGATTGTTTAACACCGCCTGCGCGCCGGCCAGACGGGCAAGCGGAACCCGGAATGGTGAACATGATACATAACTTAAACCCACCCTGTAACAGAAGTCAATAGTAGCGGGATCTCCCCCGTGCTCGCCGCAGATGCCCACTTTGAGGGCGGGATTGACCGCGCGGCCCTGCTCGACAGCGTTCTCCAGAAGATAACCGACTCCTTCCTCGTCAATGGATTTAAAGGGATCAACGTCAAGAACGTTTTTTTCAAGATACACGGGAAGAAAGGAAGCCACGTCGTCGCGGCTGAAGGCGAACGTCATCTGGGTAAGATCGTTTGTACCGAAGCTGAAGAAGTCCGCGTACCTGGCGATATGGCCCGAGCGTATAGCTGCCCTCGGAACCTCTATCATCGTTCCTATCTTCACCTTGAGCTTGACCCCGGCCCCGTCAAAGACTTTTTTGAGAACAGCTTCGGCGTTGGGGCGGAGCAGCTTCAGTTCGCGCGCGGTAACCACGATGGGGATCATGATCTCGGGATCAACGGGGATCTTCCGCTTCACGCACTCCACCGCGGCCCTGGCTATCGCCTCCACCTGCATGTCGTAAATTTCAGGATAGGTCACCGCGAGGCGGCAGCCGCGGTGCCCCAGCATGGGATTGGCTTCGTGGAGCCTGTCTATCTTTGGCTGCAAAACCGCCGCGCTTACGCCTATGTGGGCGGCAAGCTCGTCAATTTCTTCCTGTGTGTGGGGAACAAATTCATGAAGAGGCGGATCGAGCAGCCGTATGGTTACGGGCCTGCCTTCCATGGCCTTGAAGATCCCGAAGAAATCCCTCTGCTGAAGGGGAAGTACCTTCGCAAGCTGGGCGCGCCGGTCTTCTTCGGTATCCGCCACTATCATCGCCTGAAAATGGATGAGCTTTTCCCTGTCAAAGAACATGTGCTCGGTACGGCAGAGCCCCACGCCCTCCGCGCCGAAGGCAAAGGCGCGCCTGGCGTCTTCGGGCTGATCCGCGTTGGCCCTGACCATGAATCCCTTGACCTTTCCACGCGATGACGACGCGCGCACCTGGTCGCACCAGCCGAGGAAGACGCTCATGTCCCCGGAAATGTCGGGAGTAACAAGGGGGAGCCTTCCTTCGTATACATCGCCCGAGTGGCCGTCTATGGAAAGCCAGTCGCCTTCGCGGTATGTTTTTCCGCCTATGACGGCGGTGTTTTCCTGAACGGAAACGCCCTTGGCGCCCGCCACGCAGGGAGTGCCCATGCCCCGCGCGACTACCGCGGCGTGGCTGGTCATGCCCCCGGTGGAGGTAAGAACCCCCTGGGAAACCACCATGCCCCCTATGTCTTCGGGGCTCGTGTCCTTGCGTACAAGGAGGATCTTTTCGCCCCGTTCGTGCCAGATTTCCGCGTCCTTCGCGGTAAAGACTATTCTGCCGGAAGCCGCCCCCGGCGAAGCGTTAAGTCCCCTTGTTATCGGCTTCGCGGCCTTGAGGGCCAGGGGATCTATCATGGGGTGCAGCAGCTGATCCAGATGGGCCGGGCTTACGCGGAGTATGGCGGTTTTTTTGTCGATGAGTTTTTCCGCCACCATGTCAACGACGCACTTGACCGCGGCGCCTCCGGCGCGCTTGCCGTTCCGTGTCTGGAGGAGGAAGAGTTCCCCCTGCTGAACGGTAAATTCCATGTCCTGCATGTCGCGGAAGTGTTTTTCCAGCCTGTTTTTGATGGTGACAAGCTGCCTGTAAATGACGGGGTTCCGTTCGGCAAGCGTGGCGATCCTTTCGGGGGTCCTTATGCCGGCCACCACATCCTCGCCCTGCGCGTTCATAAGGTATTCGCCGTAAAATTCATTCTTGCCCGTGGACGGGTCCCTGCTGAAGCAGACGCCGGTGCCGGAATCCTCGCCGAAGTTGCCGAAGACCATGGCCTGAACATTCACCGCCGTACCCTTGAGCTCGCCGATCCCGTTGAGCCTGCGGTACGTGATCGCCCTGTCGTTCATCCATGAACCGAAAACGGCGTCTATGGCGCCCCACAGCTGATCCAGCGGCGCCTGCGGAAAATCTTTTCCCTTGCGGCGTTTGACGATCTTCTTGTATTCGCCGACAAGCTCTTCCAGATCGTTTTCGTCAAGATCCGTATCAAGCTCTATGCCTCTGGCCTTTTTTACGGCGGCTATGGCGTTTTCAAAATCATCTCCCGGCACACCCATGACAACGTCGCCGTACATCTGTATAAGGCGGCGGTAGGCGTCCCACGCGAAACGGGGATTCCCCGTCTTGTCCGCAAGTCCGTGAACCGCCCTGTCGTTCATTCCCAGGTTGAGGATCGTGTCCATCATCCCCGGCATGGAAACCGCGGCGCCGGAACGCACCGACACCAAAAGGGGATCACCGGGATCGCCCAGACGCTTGCCCCTGACTTTTTCAAGGCGTCTCAAATTCGAGAGCACTTCTTCCCTGACGGCGGGAGCGTATCCGCCCCTGTTTGTATAATAGGCCGCGCACACTTCAGTGGAAATTGTGAATCCCGGCGGAACCGGAATGCCAAGGTTCGTCATCTCCGCAAGGTTGGCACCCTTGCCTCCCAGCAGTTCCTTCATTCCGGCATCTCCTTCGGCCCTGCCCTCACCGAAAAAGAAAACATGCTTGCTCATGCAGCTCCTCCCGCCTTCTGTTTTAAAAGAATCATTACAGTTTTTATTATAACACCAATATAACAATATGTCCATTGCCGGATAAAAAAATCCCGCCCCCTTCCCTCCCTTCTCACTTTCCCCAATGCGCGTTATGATTGCGTTATGAATTATCTTGATCTTCCTGTATACCGGCACAAGGATCTTATCCTTGACGCGCTGGAACACAATCAGGCCGTGGTCGTAGAAAGCCCTACAGGTTCCGGCAAGACCACGCAGCTTCCGTTAATACTGCACGAGGCGGGTTTTTCGCGGAGCGGGATCATCGGAGTAACCCAGCCAAGACGCATCGCGGCGGTGTCGGTGAGCGGCTACATCGCCCGCCAGACGGGAACTGACATTCCCTCCCTTGTCGGTTACAAGATGCGCTTCGAGGACAGGACATCCCCCGCCACGAAGATCAAGATCATGACGGACGGAATACTTTTGCAGGAGATGAAACTCGATCCCTGGCTTTCCAGGTACAGCCTCCTTGTCGTTGACGAGGCCCACGAAAGGAGCCTTAACATAGATTTCATCCTTGGACTCCTCAAGAGGACGCTTGAAAGCAGAAAGGACTTCAGGGTGATCATCTCTTCGGCGACAATTAACGCCGGGGTTTTCTCCGAGTATCTGGGCGAATGCCCCGTGGTAAAAATAGAAGCGCCCGTGTATCCGGTAACGCTGATCTACGATCCCGTACCGGCGGACAGCGCGGGCCGCGCTCCGGGAAATTCTTCCCAGGCCATTCTTGAAAAAACGGAAGCCATCGTCGAACGGTTCATAAGCGAAAAGCGCGGCGGGGACATCCTCATCTTTCTTCCCGGCGAAAAGATGATCAAGGACTGCATGAACCAGCTCTCATCGGGGCCGGCGGGCCGTTACCTTTACATACTTCCCCTGTACGGAAGGCTCGGCAGGGAAGAACAGGAACGCGTCTTCGTTCCCCCACCGGCGGGAAAGACCAAGGCGGTAATAGCGACCAACATAGCGGAAACCTCGGTAACCATAGACGGGATCACCTGCGTAATAGATTCGGGGCTTTCGAAACTCAACTGGTACAATCCCCGCACCTTTACATCGAGCCTTGTCGAGGCCCCCATATCAAAGGCGTCGGCGAACCAGAGGAGGGGCAGGGCCGGACGGACCAGGGCGGGAACCTGCTACCGGCTGTACACAAGGCGGGACTTCGAAAACCGGGGCCTTTTTACCGTGGAAGAAATATTCCGCACCGATCTTTCTGAAGTGGTGCTCCGCATGGCGGATCTGGGGATCACCAACTTTGAGGAATTCGATTTCATATCGCCGCCCGGACGTGAAGGGATCATCGCCGCCATGGAAACGCTGAACCTGCTTGACGCGCTGGAGGACGACAGGAGCCTTTCGCGCACGGGAAAGCTCATGACGGAATTTCCCCTTCCGCCCCGGCAGTCCCGCATTATCGTGGAAGCCATGCTGCGCTGTCCGGCCGTAACCGAAGAGACCATAATCGCCGCGGCTTTTCTTTCCACGCAAAGCCCGTACATACTCCCGCCGGGCGAAGAAGTGGAGGCCAGAAAGGCCCACCACAACTTCCGGGACCCCGGCGGAGACTTCGTTTCCTTCCTCAGGCTGTTCAGGGCCTGCCATGATTCGCCCAACAGGGAAAAGTTCTGCGAAAAAAATTACCTTGACGAACGGGCCATGGCGGAAATAATCAACGTCGCGGCGCAGCTTGAGGAGATCACAGGCTCGCTGGGCGTTCCCATAGAACACGGAGGAAGCGTGGAAGACTACCTGTACTGTGTCGCCCGCGGGCTCATACAGTTTGTCTGCGTCCGCGAAAGCGGCGGCAGGGAGGCGCGGCACAGCTACCGCAGCCTTACCGCGGACCGCATCACCATACATCCGGGATCGGTAATGTTCAGACACGACAGGGACGGTTCCTCAGGCCCGCGCTACATAGTAGCCGGAGAAATAGTGCGGACAACCAGAATGTACGCCATGTCCGTTTCCCCGCTTTCCCCCGGAATCCTTGAACGGCTCGATCCGAAATTCCTTTCCGCCTTCAACGTCAAAGGGGACGGACGCGAAACGGAAGACGACAAAAAACGGAAGCCGCGCGGTTTTACGGGCGGCATCAGGATATGCGGGGAAATGTTCGAGATAGCGACGGTCAAGGGAAAAAAAGAGGTGCGGCTTCCCTGGGAAAGACTGTCCCGGATACGGGACGACGCCGAAAAGGAAGCGGCCGCCCAAAGCGGCAGGAACGGCATGTACCGGGGGCTGCGCGGCGTCGTCACCACAGGCGGCAGGTACACGATCCTCGAAGGGGAAAGGCTTTCCCTTATCCTCTCGCTTGCCCCTTCCCTTGAGCTTGAAGGCGCCCTCGCGCGGACTTGGCCCCGGAAGGACATATTCAACTCGACGGACAATCCGGGCGCCCTTGTGGAACATCTGGAAGATCTTCTCCGCCCCGCGCTCTGGAAAAAAGGAGGAAACGATCTGGGGTTTATCGCGCTTTTCAGTGACGGGGAGGGAAATTACTGGTTCCGCTGCTCCCGGAGTTTTCACACCGCTATCAACGAAAGCCTCGCAAGCCTTGAAGCCCTTATCGACGAACTGGGAGAAGATATTGATATAGAAAAGAAACACATTGTAAACCAGGCGTACCGCCGGCTCTCCGACTATCTGGGATAAAGAACCCCCCGCACGAAGCGGGGTATCTTTAAGGTAACGCTGATTAACTTGTGGCTAATCAGCGTTACCCAAACATCCGGAAAGCGGAGCTTTACGGCGGTAAACCGGGTTTAAGGACAGGAAATCTTTCCGGCCTGTGACGGGCGGAACGTTCTTACGCCAGTACGGTAATGTCCTTGTTGACTATCATGGTTACAATATCGACAATCCACCCTATGCCGAATATGCCGCCCGTGATGATCCAGATGATACCGATAATGATCTTGCCCCGCAGAATGCGGTTGATGCCCTGAATGAGGGGATCAAAAAAAATGGTAAGAATAAGATTGACGCCCCATCCCAGACTGTCGATAGCCGTTTTTGCCATGATGTTCTCCTTGTATTATATCTACAAGTAAACAGCACATTTCCGTTTCTGTCAAGAAACCGGGAGAACGGGAGAAAGAGGGATTTTAACCGCCAAGTCGAAGAAGTCGAAGAAGGAAAAGAGGCCTGTAAAATCCGCCTGGGGGTCCTGGGCCGAAGGCGAAGCACAGCTTCGCCTTCGGCTGGGGAGTTTTACGGCGGCTGCGCGGTATTCGAAGGCGGCGCGGGGTTTGGATGCCGTAAAACTCCAGTGGAACGGCGGCGGGCACTCTTGCGTCCCACTTATATTACATGATGAAAGGACACCCGGTGATTTCCCGGTGGGGTGGCAGGGGGAAAAGCGTCCTCCGCAAGGAGGATGTTTTACCCCAAGCGAAGGCGAAGCTATGCTTCGCCTTCGCCCAGGACCCCCGATACATCCCTATGGTGTCCTTTCTTCCTGTTCGTGCTGTTGGTGAGATGTGGAGTTTTGCGGTTCCGGACAACGCGCCGCTTTCAAACAGCGCAGGGCCGCCGTAAAACTCCCAAGACAAAAACCCGAAAGGGTTTTTGTCACGGAACAATCGCGCTCACAATATCCCCGAAGTCGCCTTTGACCCCTTCGCGTTCGATTTCCCAGCGGCCGGCCATGTAGACGCGGGCGCCCCTGTCGCCTTCTTCGAAGGTGAGGATAAGGGGGCTTTTGGTGTCAAAGGCCGATTCGATGAGGTCTTTTTCGATGTTCTTGGGGACAAAGCCCGGGGGCGCCTTTGCCCATCGCAGCTCAAGGCCGTGCACGTCGGCGGGCTTTCCACGGTGGGCGCTGCCTTTGTCGCGGTAATCGACGACGATCTGCCGGGGGACCCCGGCGCGGGGTTCGAGCTCCGGCACGGTGGTGGGGGCGGGTATTTCCGGGCGGCGGGGCTTTTTGTTGTGCACCCCCATATCCTCCCGCTCCTTGTTCGAAACCTGGCAAAGTCCGAAGGACTTTGCCTTGGGAGTTTTGGCTATGCCAAAACTCCACG
>JAIRXH010000043.1 GCA_031268385.1 Treponema sp.
CGTGGAGTTTTGGCATAGCCAAAACTCCCAAGGCAAAGTCCTTCGGACTTTGCCAGGTTTCGAACAAGGAGCGGGAGGATATGGGGGTGCACAACAAAAAGCCCCGCCGCCCGGAAATAACCGCCCCCACCACCGTACCGGAACACGAACCCCGCGCCGGGGTCCCCCGGCAGATCGTCGTCGATTACCGGGACAAAGGCAGCTCCCACCGGGGCAAACCCGCGGACGTGCACGGCTTGGAGCTGCGATGGGTCAAGGCGCCTCCGGGCTTTGTCCCCAAGAACATCGAAAAAGACCTCATCGAATCGGCCTTTGACACCAAAAGCCCCCTTATCCTCACCTTCGAAGAAGGCGACCGCGGCGCCCGCGTCTACATGGCCGGCCGCTGGGAAATCGAACGCGAAGGGGTCAAAGGGGACTTCGGGGATATTGTTTCCGCTATCGTGCCATAAGGAAGAGGAAATTCACCGCCAAGTCGAAGAAGGAAAAGAGGCTCTGTAAAATCCGCCTGGGGGTCCGGGCGATGGAAAAAACCCGGGGCCCGCCGGGGGCCCCTCCCATGTTTTTTCCATCGCCACCCCCTGTCACCTTTATCGGGCCTCTTTTCAGACTCTCCTGTTCAGAAAGAGCCGGTCCCCCCCTGCGGGGGAAATGTGGAATGTGGTGCCAGGCACCGCGAGCCTCACGAACAGCACTAACTTGTTGTTCGAAATTACAGCGCTCTCATATCACGTGATGAAAGGACACCCGATAATTTCCCCATGGGGTGGCAGGGGTAAAAGCGTCCTCCGCAAGGAGGATGTTTTACCCCAAGCGAAGGCGAAGCTGTGCTTCGCCTTCGCCCAGGACCCCCGGTGAATGTATATGGTGTCCTTTCCTTAGGTGAATGTATACGGCGTCCTTTCCTTAAAAACAGGGAAAAACAAGGGAATTTATGCCGATAAATAGGTAAGATGAAAGATACACGACTGCGGAACATTCGTTTTTTGGGTCTTTTCCTCCTTGCCTTTCCGTTTTTTTCACTTTCCGGGGCGGAAATAACCGTTCCAAGACTGGAATTGGCCACCAGAGGCAGGGTAAACGACGACGGGGAATTTGCCCTTTCCACCAACGCCCTCGCGGATATAGCCCTTGACGGCGGTTACAAGTTCGGCGTCAGGCTGGGCCTGTCGTTCACCGCCGCCGATCTGGGCAAGGCCTTTGCCTACCGGAACCTTCGTTTTCTTCCCCTGCCGTCCGGAACGGCGGTTTCGGATGTCGAATACAACAGTCTCGCCGATCAGATGAACGGTGTAAGGGACAACGACGCCGCCCTTTCCTTCCGCTTCGCCGGCGCCACCGCCCGCGATCTGTTTAGTCTGCCGCTGGAGCTTTCGTATTTTATCGGACACGGGGATACATTCGGCTCGGGGGAAGAGTTCGCCGCCCGCTACGGACTCTTTCAGATTCCCACGGATTTTACCGGCTTCTATTATTTCCCCGACGGTATAGACGGCGATATTAACAGGCGCTATGAAGGGATCTATCAGGCGCGGGGAACGGGGTTGTCCTTCGCCCTTACCCGCTGGAATATGTTTGTTCCCATGGTGTACGTGTACCAGAATCTCGCGGCCTTTGAAGACGGAACCTTCTCTTTCGCCGGAAGCCGCTATTCAGGCGATCTTCGCCTGCTCTTCAACAGGAACGGCCTTTCTGTCGAGGCCTTTGGCGGGATCACCGGGGGAAAGGATCCCCGCATACAGTTTCGCGGGGGCGTCCTCGCGTTCTTCAGTTCCGGCGCGGGCACGGATTTTCTTTTGCAGGCCGGCATTCCCGGCTGGGAAAAAGGCAGCGAATTCGGCGCGGATCACCTGTTTTTCCTTATCGAACCCCGGCTGCGTTTCGGCATCATGGCCTTTCACATGACGTTTTTTTATCACCCTCTGGTATATCAGGGGGTAAGGACGAATGACGAAAGGGGAAGGGCGGATATCAACTTCAAAATTATCGCCGGAGATCCTGTTGCCACGGGCATTCAGGGGGGGATTGAAAACACCATTGGCGTCAAGCTCGACGATTATGACGCCCTGACCGTCCGGCTCAGTCCTTTTGTCAGCTTTATAAGCGGCGGACTTCAGTGGAATGTAAAACTGCGCGTAAATGTGATGGATCACAGTACCCCGTACAGGATGTTTGAGGTATTCGCGGGAATACGGACGGCCTACTGATGAAAAAGAGCCGCCGGATCTTTTCCGTGTTCCCCCTTCCGATCTTTCTTTTCGTCCTCTTCGTGTTCGTTACGGGGACCTCTTCTTCGATTGAGCTCCGCCTGGAGGGCGGCGCGGGGAATATCTCTTTTGATCCCGGCAGGGATCGCCCCATGGGCGGCGAACGCTTCGCCCCCCGGCCGTATCCTCTGGCCCTGGTAAGCGTGTCGGGCGCGTTTAACGACACGATCTCCTACGAGGCCGCCTGGGAGCGGGACCCTGTGCTGCGTAACCGCGTAACCGCCGGTCTGGCCCTGGATTTTTCCTTTGTGCGGATTGAGGCCGGCGTGCTCCTTAGCCCCTTCAACACCGCCGAAAAAGTTCTAAGTCCGGGGGCGGCGGGCGGACTGACGCTTGAATGGCCGGGGGTTGTCTTTGCTACGGTGCGGGGTTCCTCGACGCTGGGGTCCAGCCTCAGCCTTTGTGGGGATCACATACAGGAAACGGGGGAAATTGTCCTGGGCTTCTGGGTTCCCAACGTGGTGTGCTCCCTGTCGTTTGCTTCCTCGGCGTTCAGCCGGCGTTTCAACGAGCTGCTCATTACCAGGGACGAACGGACCCGCTATCAGTTCAGCGCCGACGTTCACGCGAAAAATGTTCCCTACACCGTTCTTGTGAACATGGGGTATCAGAACCTCAAGCGTTCGTATGCCCCCGCCGGCCCCGCCCTGGGTGTTACGGAAACCGACGAGCTTACATCGGTTTACCTGGGCCTGGAAGGAACCTGGCGCGTCAACGCGAATCTGCGCATGCTTGCCGGCGTTGAAATGCCCGTTTATTCATGGGGAAAGGCGCCCATGCTCGCCCCGAATCTGAACACCGTGCTGTTTACGGTCCGCGCGGGGGTCATCTGGACCCTTCCCGGCATTCGCTGACAAAGGATCCCTCGCTCCGGGGTATATTCACCGATTTCAGAACCAGTTTTACCTCGTCGCCAGGTTCAATGTCGTCTTTCACCGCGGCCTGTGTTTCAAGGGCCAGATCGGGAATCATGAAGAGCCAGCGCTGCCCCTTCTTTTCAAGGGCGGCGGCGTCCCATACCGAACCGGGGCGTTCCGAAAGGTACACCGAGGTCCAGTACTGCCGCGACGCCCGCTCCGCCTGCTGGACAGCCTGGGCGGCCGCTTCCCCCGCGGCAAGCCTTACAAGCGTTTCATCGGCGGAAAGGGGACATTCGCCCCGGAGCAGGGCGCGGATCTGAAGATGGGCAAGCAGATCTGTGTAGCGGCGGAGGGGGCTTGTAACCTGTGTGTAGATGTCGAGGCCGAGCCCCCGGTGTATCCCCGGTTTTACCGAAAGGGTTCTTGGCCGCATGCAGCGGCGCAGTTGATAGAAACCGGCCATGCCCGGAAGCGGATTGGAAGGAAGATCCCCCGCCTCCTGCCATACAAAGGGGAAGGGCAGGGAATGTTCCAGCGCCCAGCGGGCGCTTCCTTCCCCGGCAAGGAGCATGCATTCCCGCACCGTTTCGGCGGATTTGTGAGAGGCTATCCTGTGTATGGTGATTGCGCCTTCCTCGATGCCGATGTGGGTCTCCGGCAGTTCAATGTTCACCGCCCCCGCCGCAAGCCTCCGCGCGAGGTTCCGTCCGGCGATGTCTCTGAGGGCCCCCAAAGCCTCCCGCGCTGTTTCGCCGGCGGCGTACTTTTCCCCCTCGGCGGGTTTTCCTTCGAGTATGCCGTCGGCTTCCCCGTAGGTAAGCCGCGTCACGTTTACGAGCGAGGGAAATATTTCCGTTTCCGTGATTTCCCCCCTTTCGTCCAGACTTATTTTGAAGGTGAGCGCCCGCGACGGGGTCCGGCCGGAGAGGCCCAGCGCAAAGAGGGACAGAGCTTCCCCGGCCAGCATGCGGGAAACGCCTTCGGGAAGGTAGAGCGTCGCTCCCCGGTCACGCCCTTCCCGTTCGGCCGGGCTGCCGGGGGCAATCGAAGAGGCGGGATCGGCGACATGGACGTAGAGGGTATTGCCGCGGGCGAAGACCGCGTCGTCGGGATCGTCGCTCCAGGGACTGTCGATGGCAAAGGCGGGAAGCGCCGTCAGATCCCGCCGCTCCTCCGGGGGCGGAGCTTCGGGGACGATCTTCGCGGAAACGGAAGACAGGCCGAAACGGGCGGGATGGGGATTGATCATGGGCGTCCACCATCCGGTTTCAAGAAGCAGGCGGTGGGCGTCTTCCGGTGTTTCCGGAAGCCCCAGATCTTTCATGGTACGGCTTCTGTCCGTTTTTCCGTATGCCAGCGCCTCCACATCCTGCAGGAAACGGCCGGCGGAAAGATCGTCCCTGGAAAGGACGGATTTTTTTTCCTTTTTGAGCTTTTCGATAAACATGTCCCGTTCGCGCCCTTCCCGTTCCTTCGCCCCGCGTTTTTTTTCTTCCGCTTCCACTTCTTCCGGGGAACGGCAGACTATCCTGTCCTTTTCTCCGGTAAAGAAGAGCCCGTCCCACAGGAGCCGGCGGGCGGCCCAGGCGCTCTCTGGGGTAAAGCCGCCGTATATCAGTTCGGCAAGTTCCTTAAGGTCCGTTTTTTCCCCGTCCGAAGCCGAAAGCAGTTCCCAGGCTTCCCTTGTCGCCGTGTCCGGGGCGGGAGGGGCGGCGGCAAAGCCCTGTGTATCGGTGACCGGTCCGGGATGCAGCGCCTCTATGTCCTTTTCCCTTACCCTGTATTCGGTTCTGTTTCCCCGGGCCGTTTCGCCCAGCATGACAATGGTTATTTTTTCTCCCCGTTCCGTGACCATGGCGGGCCGGTTCCTGTAAACGACAAGGCTTTTTTCGGTAATCATTACCTCAAGTCTAGCACAAAAGACGCCGTTTCCGGTATCCTCTAGGGGCGGCGTTCGTGCGGACGCCACGGAGCGCATTGATGATCGTGATGAAATTCGGCGGAAGCTCTCTGGCAAACGCGGAGCGTATACGCCGTGTCGCCGATATTGTACGGGATCAGCTTGCAAGAAAGCCGGCGCTGGTGCTTTCCGCCATGGGCGACGTTACGGATTATCTTTTGGAGGCCGCCGGCGGGGCGCTGAAAAACGGAGCCGTTTCGCTTGCGCCCATAGAAGATCTTCACCGGAACGCGCTAAGGGAACTTGGCCTTGAAGGCGCGGCCGGGAAGGAAGGCCCCCTCAAGGATTTTTATTCCCTGCTGGAAGAACTGAAAAATCTTCTTGTTGGAATTTCCCTTGTCAGGGAACTTTCCGACCGCATGAAGGACTGCCTCCTTTCCTTCGGGGAACGGCTTTCGGTGCGCATCATGGCCGCATGGCTTGAATCGACGGGGGTAAGGGCCGCCGCCCTTGACGCGTGGGACGCGGGGATTGTGTCGGACTCGAATTTTTCCGCGGCGGAGGCGGCCGGCGAAAGCCGGGATCTTATACCAAAGGCGCTTAATCCCCTTCTTGACGCGGGAACGGTTCCTGTCATAACGGGATTTATCGCCAAAGACAAAAACGGCAACATAACCACGCTGGGCCGCGGAGGTTCGGATCTGTCGGCGACCATCATAGCCGCCGCCTGCGGCGCGGAGGAGGCGCAGGTGTGGAAGGATGTTGACGGAATACTCACCGCCGATCCCCGCGTCGTCGTAAACGCCAGGCCGGTGGAAACGGTTACCTACGACGAGGCGGCGGAGCTTGCCTACTTTGGCGCGCAGGTTCTCCATCCCCGCGCGATGCTCCCCTGCATGAAGACCGGGATTCCCGTGCTGGTGAAAAATTCCTTCAACCCGCTCGCGCCGGGAACGCGCATTGTTCCTTCGCCCTGCGTAAAGCCGGGGCCTGTGCGCGCGATAACATCCCGGAAAAACGTAACGCTGGTTGATCTGGCGTCGACCCGTATGCTGGGCCAGTACGGTTTTCTTGAGGGCGTCTTCAGCGCCTTTGCCCGCCGCCGCATTTCCGTGGACATGGTGGCCACAAGCGAGGTCTCCGTTTCCCTTACCCTTGACGCGGCGCATGATCTTGAAGAACTGCGGGGGGAGCTTGAAAAAATCGCCAGCGTGGAGATCAAGACCGGCAAGGCCATTGTTACCATTGTAGGAGATGTCAGGCGATCTTCGGAGATCCTCGCCCGTTCTTTCAGAACCTGCGAGATTCTGGGAGTGCCGGTGCAGATGGTATCGCAGGGCGCGAGCAAGGTGAATATCAGTTTTATTGTTGATGATACCGAGGCGGCGGATGTGGTGAACGCCCTTCACGGTGATTTTTTTGATTCCCTTCCCCCGCCGGGCGAAGGGACGGACGGGGAAAAAGCATGAACATTGCGATTGTGGGCTACGGAAAGATGGGCAGAATTGTGGAGCGGGCCGCGAAAGAAAAGGGGCACCGGGTAACGGTGGTGATAGATCCCCTTGTCCCGGATCCGCCGGTACCTTCCGGCGTCCTTTTTTACAAAAGCGCGGCGGAGGCGGAAAACCTCGCGGATGCCGACGTGGCCGTTGAATTTTCCCGGCCCCAGGCGGCGGCGGACAACATAAAGGCCCTTGCCGCGCGGCGCGTGCCCGTTGTTTCGGGAACTACCGGCTGGTACGGCAGAATGGACGAAGTGGCGGAGGCGGTAAAGGCGGCGGATTCTTCTCTGCTGTGGGCGCCCAATTTTTCGCTTGGGGTAAACATTTTCTACCGTATCGCCTTTAACGCCGCTTCCCTCATGGATCCTTTTGACGAATATGACGCGGGCGGCTTTGAGGCCCATCACAACAAAAAGGCGGACAGCCCTTCGGGGACCGCGAAGACCCTGGCCGAGGGAATCATCAAAAGAATAAAACGGAAATCAAAGCCGGTTTATGAAACCCTTGCGCGGCCCCCCGCTCCGGACGAGTTTCATTTTCCCAGTCTGAGGCTTGGCGCCATGCCGGGGACGCATGCCGTTATCTTCGATTCCCTTTCGGATACCATAGAGATACGTCATACTGCCCGTGGCCGCGAAGGTTTCGCGTCGGGGGCCCTTGCCGCGGCGCACTGGCTTGTCAACTGTCCCGGTCCGGGGCTGGGCGCCGGAAAGGCGCGGCGGGGAATATTTACCATGGACGATGTGCTTGACGAATTGGGAGTGAAATAAACATGGCGAAAGAACTGCGGGGCGCTTTTACCGCGCTCATTACCCCGATGAAGGAAAACGGCGGGGTCGATTACGATGCGTGGAGGCGTCTTGTCTCTTTTCAGATTGAGGAAGGAATAGACGGGCTTGTACCCCTTGGAACCACCGGAGAGACGCCCACGCTGGATGATGAGGAAGAAGAGCGCCTCATCAAAACCGCCCTCGATGAAAACGCCGGCCGTGTTCCGGTGATCATAGGCGCGGGTTCCAATTCGACGCGGCACATGGTACTGTACGTCAAAAGGGCCAGGGATCTCGGCGCCGACGCCGTCCTTGTGGTGACTCCCTATTACAACAAGCCCAACGACGACGGGCTCCTCCGCCATTTTGAGGAAGCCGCCGCCCTGGGCATTCCCGTTATCATCTACAACATAGCCTCCCGTACCGGACGCAATATTCCCACGCCGCTTATGGAAAAAATTTCCCGCATTCCCGGCATAGCCGGGGTCAAGGAGGCCTCAGGCGACCTGAATCAAATGGGAGACGTGATACGCGAAATAAAACTGCCCCTTAAGGCGCGGGGGAAGGATTTTGCCGTGCTTTCCGGGGACGACGCCTTTACGCTGCCCCTCGCCGCCCTGGGCGGCGACGGGGTCATTTCGGTAATTTCAAACCTCGTGCCCGCCAGGGTCGCCGCCCTGAGCAGGGCCGCGCTTTCGGGAAACCTTGAAGAGGCCCGGCGGCTTCACTACGAACTTCTTCCCCTGATAAGGGCCGCCTTTATCGAAACCAATCCCGTTCCCATAAAAACCGCCATGGGCTGGGCCGGTCTTCCCTCGGGGCCCGTGCGGCTTCCCCTTGGAAAACTCGATCCCCGAAACGAAGCGCCCCTCATGGCGGCCATGAAGGATCTGGGAATAGGCATCAGTATATGAGGAGTTATTGGTAACACTTCGTGTTACTATCCGGTTGAACGGCGGCAGCGATTCCGCCGCCTGATATAGGAGTTGACAATGGCAAAAATTCCCGTCGGCATTTTGGGCGCCACCGGTATGGTGGGTCAGCATTACCTTCGTCTGCTTAAGGATCACCCCTGGTTTGAGGTGCGTTATGTCGCGGCCTCGCCCAGAAGCGCCGGAAAAAAATACCGCGAAGCTGTTTCGGGCCGCTGGCATGCCGCGGGAGAGCCGGGGGAGCATGTCTGGCCTCTCCGGGTGGAAGACGCCGGTGATGTTTCGAAAGCCGCCGCCGCCCTGGACCGGGGGGACTGCTCCTTCGTGTTTTCCGCGCTTGAAATGGGAAAGGCCGAAACAGGGGCGCTGGAAGAGGCGTACGCCTCGGCGGGAATCCCGGTTATCTCCAACGCTTCGGCCCACCGCTGGACAGCCGATGTGCCTGTCCTCATAGGCGAGGTGAATCCCGATCACGCCGATATTATTCCTCTGCAGCGGAAGAAACGCGGCTGGAAACGGGGTTTTATCGCCGTAAAGCCCAACTGCTCGATACAAAGCTACATGACCCCCCTCCACGCGCTCGCGCTGGCGGGGTTCAGGGCGGAACGGGCCGTTGTCGCCACAATGCAGGCGGTTTCCGGCGCGGGCTACCCCGGCGTGCCGGGCATCGACATGATAGACAATGTCGTGCCCTACATAAGCGGCGAGGAGGAAAAATCGGAACTTGAGCCCCTCAAGATTTTTGGGACCATGGAAAACGGGGTTTTCAAAAACGCGGAAAAACCCAGGATCTCCGCGCATTGCAGCCGTGTTCCCGTGACCGACGGACACCTTGCCTGCGTCAGCCTGGAATTCGGCGCAAAGAAGCCTTCCCTTGATGAAGTAAGGGAAATCTGGACTTCTTTTCGCGGCCTTCCGCAGGAACTCGATCTTCCCACGGCGCCTTTAAACCCCATCATTGTGCGTGAAGAAAACGACAGGCCCCAGCCGCGCCGGGACAGGGACGCGGACAAGGCCATGGCGGTGGTGGCAGGGCGGCTTCGGCCCTGCAATGTTTTTGACATACGCTTCACCGCCCTTTCCCACAATACGGTGCGGGGCGCCGCGGGCGGCGGCATATTAAACGCGGAACTGCTAAAATACAAGGGGTACCTTTCGTGAGCGTAAAATATTTTCCCGTAACAAGGGAGCGGCTTGAAGAACTTGCGGAAACATATCCTACTCCCTTTTATATTTACGACGAGAAAGCCATACGGGAAAACGCCCGGCGCGTTAACAGGGCCTTTTCGGTATTTCCAGGCTACAGGGAACATTTTGCCGTAAAGGCGCTGCCCAATCCCTTCATCCTTAAAATACTCGCCGCCGAAGGATTCGGCGCGGACTGTTCCAGCCTCTCCGAACTCTTCCTCGCCGGTATGGCGGGCATGAAGGGAGAGGAGATCATGTTCACTTCCAACGAGACGCCGGCCCGTGAATACATCAAGGCGCGGGAACTGGGGGCCGTCATCAACCTGGATGATATTACCCACATCGAATTCCTTGAAAAGACCCTCCGTCCCGGCCCCGGACTTCCCGATCTCCTCTCGCTCCGTTACAATCCCGGTCCGCTCAAGGAGGGCAACGCGATTATCGGTAAACCCGAAGAGGCGAAATACGGCTTTACGCGGGAACAGCTTGTTGAAGGTTACAAAACGCTCAAGGAGCGGGGAGTAAAGCGTTTCGGCCTTCACACCATGGTGGCTTCCAACGAATTGAGCCTGGACTATCACCTTGAAACGGGCCGCCTTCTTTTTGAGCTTGCCGTTGAAATAAAGAACAGGGCCGCCGTTAACCTGGAATTTGTCAACCTTGGAGGGGGACTGGGAATACCGTACAGGCCGGAAGAAGAGGAGGTAAGCTGGGAAGAACTGGCGGGGGGCCTTAAAAAACTCTACGATGAAATTATAGCTCCCTCCGGGCTTGGGGGGCTTGCCATTCACACCGAATACGGGAGGCCTGTCACGGGGCCCTACGGATGGCTTGTGGCAAGGGCGCTGCACAGGAAAAGCATTTACCGCGAATACATAGGGCTTGACGCCTGCATGGCCGATCTTATGCGGCCGGCCCTTTACGGCGCGTATCATCACATTACCGTTCCCGGCAGGGAGCGCGCCGGCGCCGTTAAAACCTTCGACGTGGTGGGAAGCCTGTGCGAAAACAACGACAAATTCGCCGTACAGCGGAAACTTCCTGAAATTGTCACCGCCGCCGAAAACGGAACGGGCGATTTTGTGGTGATACACGACGCGGGGGCGCACGGCAGGGCCATGGGCTTCAACTACAACGGGAAACTTCGCTGCGGCGAACTTCTGCTCCGCCCCGATGGTTCCGTTCTCGAGGTGAGGCGGGCCGAAACCGTTGAGGATTATTTCGCCACGCTGGATACCCGCGCCGTGAAGAATTTTGTTCCATAAAAATAACAGGGGGAGGACCATGATACGCAGAAATCCCTGCATGGCGAACATCAGGGCGGGATATTTGTTTCCCGAAATTGCCAAACGGCGCAGGGAGTATGCCGCGAAAAATCCCGGCGCCCGGATCATCAGCCTTGGCGTCGGAAACACCACGGAACCCATACTGCCGCACACGGACAGGGGGCTTGTCGGCGGCGCCGAAAGACTCGGAACCAGGGAGGGCTATTCGGGCTACGCCGATGAGGGGTTTGAAGAACTTCGCAGGCGCATTTCGGACGTTTTCTATAAAAACGCTTTCGGCATTGACGAAATTTTTATTTCGGACGGCGCGAAGTGCGACATAGGAAGGCTGCAGCTTCTTTTCGGCGCGGGCGTGAGCGTCGCGGTGCAGGACCCGTCGTATCCCGTTTATGTCGACGGTTCCGTCCTTGTGGGCGCCGCCGGCGGCTGGACGGGAGAAGGCTACGCGGGCCTTCTCTACCTTCCCTGTACCGGGGAAAACGGCTACTTTCCCGATGTTTCAAAGCTGCCGGAAAACGGCCTCTTCTATTTCTGTTCGCCCAATAACCCCACGGGCGCGGCGGCGACGCGTGAACAGCTTTCGGCGCTGGTAAGGGCGGCACGGGACAGGGGAACGCTCGTTATCTTTGACGCGGCCTATTCGGAATATATCAGGGATCCTTCCCTTCCCAAAACCATTTTTGAAATAGACGGCGCTAAAGGCTGCGCCCTGGAAGTCAATTCCTTTTCAAAAGCCGCGGGTTTTACCGGCGTCCGCCTTGGCTGGACCGTGGTGCCCAGGGAGCTTGTGTATCAGGGCGGTGAAAGCGTTAACGCCGACTGGACCCGCCTTTCGGCCACCGTTTTCAACGGCGCTTCCAATATTGCCCAGTACGGCGGACTTGCCGCCCTGGACGGGGAAGGGCTCGCCGAGATCAGGCGGCTTTCGGACTTTTACATGGAAAACGCCCGGCTTATAAGGGAAGCCCTGCGGAAGCTCGGCGTCGGCTGCGTGGGAGGAGACAATTCCCCCTACATCTGGGCCCGTTTTCCCGGAAGGGACAGCTGGGACGTGTTCTCCGAAATTCTGGAAAAATGCCAGGTAGTCACCACGCCCGGAACCGGCTTTGGTCCGGCGGGTCAGTCCTTTATCCGCTTTTCCGCCTTCGGCCGCCGCGTCGATGTTGAGGAGGCCTGCGCGAGGCTTTCGCGCATGTGAAATTCCGGGAGCCTTTACGCATGAAATTTCAGGCTCTCTTCACGTATCATGTAGATTTTCGCGGGGGAATTGGTGTATTGTGGTGTGTTATTGAGGCTGTTTCATCGTTAATCCGGTTTTGAAACAGGCTTTCGCCGGAATGTCTTTCGAGGAGGAAGTTACCGTGAAAACAAATGGCGTTGTTAAAAAGGTTTTGTTCTTGACCTCGGCGTGCGCGGCGCTTTTTCTTGCGTCATGCAAAACCGAGCCGGTTATTTTTAACCCGGACCTGCCAAAAGATCAGCAGACCTCCCTCTATATTATGGAAGGGCTTACGGTGGTCTCCTATAACGGCATTCCGGTCAACTGGAAAAACAAGACCGATATTTTTCTTCCGGCGGGGGATATGGAGCTTATCTTTGATGTAAACAGCAAAATGTCCTTTATGGTAACCCCAACGAATTCAATTACATATACATTTACCGGGACCAATGTGCCTTTCAATTACCGTTTTGAAGCGGGGAAAAGGTACAATCTTTTTTTTACGGCCAACTTTGATGAACTTAACACCGGGGGTATTTCCTTTCATCTTCCTCCGTATTCTATTGATAAAAAGAGGGAGTGGCTTTATGAGGATAATGATTCCAAGAAATTTTTCCCCTTCTCAAAATCAGGACAGTTACGATGGAGAAGATCGCCTTTCTAGGGAAGCACTGATTTATTCGAATGCGAATAAATCGGTGCTACTTTAATAGAGTTGTTCAATAACTTCAGTTATTGAACAAATTCCGCTTCAAAACGCGATTTTGTAAGGCTAAAGCCTGGCTTTAGCCTGAAAAATCGCAAGACTTGTTTGGTAACCAACCGGGTTACTAAACAAGTCCAATGTAGTTTTTCGCAGTTTTCCGCAGGAAAACGAGAAAAACCCCAGGGTAACGCTGATTAGCCACAAGTTAATCAGCGTTACCCTGGCCCCTCTCGGCCGCCGGAAAAGGGAAGCTGGTTTTAAAACCCGCTGTGTTTTGAAAATGGCTTTTCATAACAAGGAGTCAGAATATGCGTAAATTTTTTTGGGGCTGCGTCTTCCTTTTTCTCGCGCTGCCGGCATTCAGCCAGACCAGCCTGCTCAGGGACTATGTGGGACTTGTCAACCAGACCTTTCATCCTGACATCATCGATTATATGGAAAAATTCAGGGCGGAATTTGAAAGGCGCGGCGATTCCGCTACGGCCAGAAACATAGACTCCTTCCTGTGGGGAAGTTCGGGGAGCGGTTTTGTCTATATTGGACCTGACGGCGGGAATTACATTATAACCAATCATCATGTTATTACCCAGTCGTATTCCCTTTCGGTAACCTTTGAAAAACAGGACGGAACCAAAACCACGTACGGCGGGCTGAGCATTCTGGCCGCCGACGAAGATATGGACATTGCCATTCTGGCTTTTCCCAAAGACGCAAAACCTTTTTCACGGGCGCTGGCTTTCCTTGACCGGCCTGTGGAGGAGGGGGAAGATGTCTATTCGGCCGGATTTCCCGGTATGGGAAATACCACCATCTGGCAGTTCGGCAGGGGAATGGTCTCCAACGCGAATGTCGTTTTTCCCGCGGAAGACACTACGGATAAAATGATGGGGCCCTATATTCAGCATACTGCCCAGGTTGATCCGGGAAATTCCGGCGGGCCGCTTCTTGTTCAGACGCCGGGCGTACTTTCGGGGTATGCCATTGTGGGTATCAATACCCTTTCCGCCCGGTTCAGGCAGGCGGCCAATTTTTCCATACCCCTTGACCGGGTGAGGAGTTTTCTTGACCGGGTTTTCAGCGGGGAAGAAATTGATCAGAGGGCCCGTCTTGAAGAGCGGGTTTATTCCTTTATTGAAGGCATGGATATTCCGGGAACCGTTTACGAGCATATTTCCGGGTTTCTTTCCAACGACTGTGTTGCCGAAAACGCCGAAAATGCCATTGGGGAAGTTTTTCGAAGGGCGCCCCGGAGGATTGCAGGCGACATAAGCGGCGCCTTTGGCCGCTATCCTGTGGACGGCATGGCGTATGCTGTCGGCTGGACCCTTGAGAACACCCTCCGTTCGTCACAGGGGAGCATGTCGGTTTCCGTGGGGAGCATTTCAGCCGGCGCGAATCAGGGGTACACCGTGACCTTCAGGGTAAATGAAGGTTCGGTCAGTTGTGAGTGGATCAACGAATACGGCATTTGGCGGATTAGATCCTTCGGGCGTTTTATGGCGGGCGACAAAGCCTATACAAACCAGGCCTCCAGGGAGAAGGAAGAAGAGGAGCGGCTGCGGGCCGAACCTGATCTTCAGTTTTCCGCCGGTTTTGCGTACTTTGTTCTTGACGCGGGGCCGGCTTTTACCGCCGACATCAAGGGCAAGGTCAGTTACCTCGAATTTGGCCTTCGGACCTATCTGACCGGGGGGCTGTCGCAGATCGAAGGGCTGGCCGGTCTCTATTTTCCCGTCAAATTCGGCAATAAATTTGCCGTTACCCCTTACGGCGATCTGGGACTGGGGTTCATGTTTAAAAGAAAACTCCCCGCTTCCACCTCGAGTTTTTCGTTTAATCCGGGCATGGGTGTTTCGTTTCACGGGGGGCTGATGTTTACGTCTTCCCTGGTTCCCGGCCTGTACCTTCAGACCGCCTATCAGTTCAACATGTACCACATGTTCGACGGCAAACCAAAAAACGATCCCCACATTATTGCCGTAAGCGTTGGTTACGGCATTGACTTTTAACGGTGTGGAACAGGATGTGTTATGGATCGAATTTCTTTGATACGCAGGCTTCACGCGCTGCATGAAGAAGACGAGCATGGGCGGATTCTCGGGGAACTGGACGGGATTCCCCGCAGTGAATGGGACTTTGAAATTTCCGGGCTTTACGCGCGGGCGCTTAACAACGAGAAACGGTATGAAGAGGCCCTGAAACTTCTTCTGGATTTCGCGGAAGAAGGCAAAAACGACGGCGTCTGGAATTTCCGGGTGGGTTATTCCCTCTATTACCTTGAACGGGAAGAAGAAGCCGCCGCGTATTTCCGGAAGGCCATCGATTACGGCGACGATTGCGAGGATACCAGGGAGATGCTCCGGTACAGTCTTGAGGAGGCGGAGCAGAAAAAACGCGCGGCGGACAATCATCCTGAATTGTATACGGAGGAGGAAATCGTCCGTCTCGATGAGCATGTGAGGAAATATTTCGGCAGGTACGACAATGTTTTTCATGAAGTGGAATCCCCCGACATTCATGTGGATATACTGAAGATTGATCCCGTTCCCGGGCGGGACTATTTTATCCTTGTTACCCAGGGGATGGGGGCCCACCGGATGAATGTTCCTCCCGATCTGAAAAACACCCGCGACAGGGCGGAGCTTTTGATATGCCTTCCCCCCAACTGGGATTTTGACAATCTTGACGATGAAAACAATTACTGGCCAATCCGGTGGCTCAAGATTATGGCGCGGCTTCCGGGAGACGAGAATGCCTGGCTGGGCTGGGGGCATACGGTTCCCAACGGAGGGCCTTTTTCGGACAACACGAAACTCTGCACCATGCTGCTCCTTTTTCCCGGCGGGTTTGACGGGAAAGCCGGTGAATGCGGAATGCCCGACGGCAGCATTGTGAATTTTTATCAGATGACGCCGCTTTACGGGGAAGAGACGGATCTTAAAATACAAAAAGGCGTCAACGTGATTCTGGATTTGCTTGACAGGGACTGCCTTGAATATGTACGGATCGACCGGAGAAACGTGTGCGCGACCGGGATAACAAGGACCGCTTCGTCGGTAAATCCCGAAGATGGATCTCCGGACGATACGGACGGGGGGGACTATCCGGTAATGGGGGGACTGTGGCCGAACACATGACGCGCCTTTCAGGCGGCCGTCTTGTGCGCAAGAGCCATGGCCGCATCGCGTTCCGGGGCATGATCGATACGCTGGAGGCGGAAGTCCTGGAAGCCCAGGCGCTGGCTTTTGGGGAAGGCGCCCCCTGGTACTGCGCGTCCCTTGGCGAGGTGCTTGAGGCTTTAAGGAAAATCCTTGCCGCGGAAGTAAGGGAAGAGCCGCTTTCCCCTTTCGGCCTTTTCGGTCTTTCCCTTGATGAAATACGCGGACAAACCCACGATCCCGAACGCGCCTTTGGTTTTCCCCATCCTGTTCCCGGATATTCCATGGGGGCCCTTGCCGTCCGTCTCAATACCCTGCGCGCCCGGATACGGGAAGGGGAGCTGCTTGCCGTCCGGGTTTTGCGCCGCCGCGAAGACATCATCACGGCAATGAACCGGCTGTCAAGCGCCCTTTACTGGCTCTTCTGCAGGTGTATTTCGGGACGGACGGCATAACGGGCGGCGCTTCGGCGTCCGCATTCCCCCCTTTTACAGCGCGGCAAGACCCGATACTATGGCCGCCTGTGCGGCTATGTAGCTTGTCATGACGGCAAGGTCGCCCCATGCCGGTTTTGTGTTGAAGAGAAAACGCGCGAGAAAACTGTCCGAGACAAGGAAGAGAAGGCTGCCCGCGAAGGCAAGCGCCCCCGGCGCGTTTTTCCCGGACACCAGAAGTTGAAGGGCGGCAAGGCTCATCAGTATAATGGCGATCTCGTAAAAGATAACGGGGACGCGCATCGCCGCGGCAGGCTTTATGAGGCGGTAGAGGACAATGCCGCCGGCGAGGAACAGAACGGCGGATACGGCAAGAACGGGAAGGGAGATGTTCTCCGTAAAACGCAGCATGGAAGGAATATAGCAGATGTGGCCCGCGAGAAAACTCGCGAGTCCCAGCCTGAAAAACAGGGGTTTTTTTATGTTGATAAGGAATATGTCGCCGGCCCAGCCCGCGGCAACCGCGATAATTACCGTGACAAGCGGAGTGTACGCCCCGGCGATATAGGCGGCAAGAAGCGGGGGAAGGAGCAGGATCTTGCTTGCGGCCTGGAGCCTGCGTTTTTTGAGCACAATCGCGCACAGATGCACAACCACGGCGGCGGCAAAAATCCCCGAAAAGACATACACGGCATAATTTTTCATGGTATTTCTTCCTGTACTGTTCCCTTTCTGCCGGCCCGTATGGGCCGCAGGTCCGCTTCGCTTACCGTCTCCGGATCGTCTATCCCGGCGGGCAGTTCCCGGCCTTCCTCAATTTCCACATCTTCTTCCTCGAAAGTCCCGTTCCAGGGATCTTGCCGGGTCTCCGCGCCGGCCGCTTCGTCGTTTTCAATGCGTATGGAGACGAGTTTTGTCACCCCCGATTCTTCCATCGTAACTCCCAGCAGGGTTCCCGCGCCGCCGGCGGTTTTTTTGTTGTGGGTGATCACGACAAACTGGCTTGTACTGCTGAATTCGCGGAGCAGTTCCACAAACCGGATCACGTTGGCCTCGTCAAGGGCCGCGTCTATTTCGTCGAGAAGGCAGAAGGGGCTGGGTTTTACCATGTATGTGGCAAACAGCAGCGCTACCGCCGTCATGGAACGTTCGCCGCCGGAAAGAAGGCTGATGTGTTCAAGTTTTTTTCCCGGCGGCTGGGCGTAGATCTCTATGCCGGATTCCAGCACGTGGTTGGAATCCGAAAGCCGGAGTTCCGCCCTGCCGCCGCCAAAGAGCCGGCGGAACATGTTGTGAAAATTTTTCTTTACCTTGTTGTAGGTGTTGAGGAACAGCCTTGAGGATTCATCGCGTATTTCCGCGGTAAGGTTCTCAAGATCCCCCCTGGCCTTTTCAAGATCCGCCATTTGGCCGGTGAGAAAATCGTAGCGTTCCTTTGCCTCGGCAAATTCTTCCGGGGCCATAAGGTTAACCTGCCCCAGATCGCGCAGTGACTGCCGCGTCAGGGCGAGTTTTTCCCGCAGTTCTCCCGGAACGGCCGTGATGGTGAAGATGCGTTCCTCAAATTCCATGAGATCACGGGAATGGGTTTCCCGGAAATTGTCCTGGATGTTTTTGATCTCCGTTTCGGCCTGGACCAGTTCCAGGTGTATCTTCTCCATGGCGTCCTGAACGCCGGCAAGTTCCCGCACCCGTTTTTCGATGACTTCCCTTTTGCCGGCAAGATCCCCGTTCCGCTTCGCTATGTCCAGCTCCAGTTTTTCAAGTTCGGCCGTCAGTTCCTTTCCCTTCCGCTCTATTTCGGCTATTTCGTCCCGGCTGTCCGCGATGCGTTCCTCAATTTCCTCGCTCCGCCTGCGGTCAAGAAAAAGTTCGTCCCGTATGTTTTTGAGCAGCGCTTCCTGTCCGGTCAGCTCCCGGCGTATGAGGCGGGCCTGTTCCCCGGCGGCCTGGGCCTGGGCGCTCATGCGGGCCCTGTTTACCCGGAGCTGTTCCAGCGTCGCCCGGTATTCGTTCATTTTGACCGTGAGGTTCGCGTTGTCTCCCCGCAGGGCGGCAATACGCCGCCGCCGCTCCTCTATGCCCTCCTTGGCCTGGCGTATCATGGCGTCGTAATGCCGCTTTTTGGTGATGATGCCTTCGGGGGCAAGGAATTCATCGATAAATGAAGGAGTGCTTTTCCGGTAGCCTTCAAAAAGGGCAAGGGCCTTCTGTGAATCACCCGCGGCTTCGGCAAGCGCGGCGGCAAGTCCCTCCGCTATATGTTTGAGTTCCCCTTGTCCGGGTCCCCGCGCGCCGTCTGGGCCGTCCGGCGCCATGGCGGCGGCGTTTACAAGATCCCGCATCAGCGTTTCCCGGCCGGCAAGCAGGGTGTGGAGCCTTTGCAGGGTTTCCGAAAGGGCCGTTTCGGCATTCCGCCGTTCCGCCGCCGAATAACCGGCCTCCTTCAACCCCGCGTCCAGCGCGGCTACGATGTCGTCTGTAATCGCCTCAAGATCCTTTTCGCGGGCCGCCTGTTCTTTTCCAAGATCCCGTATTTCGTCTTCGGCCTTTGTAACGGCGTTTTCGTTGTCGTCCATTCTGGTGGAGGTGAGCCGTATGTTTTCCTCAAAGGAACGGATGTTTTCGTCTATGCCCGCGGTTTTGTCCAGAAGATCCCGCACCACGGCGTCCTGATCCGCCGCGTCGCCTGAAAGTTCTTCAATTTTAAGCAGCGCCGCCCTTTCGCGGTTTTCGTTGGCGGCTATTTTGGCGCGGTTTTCTTCCCTCTGTTCGGCAAGAAGCCGTCCTTCTTTTTCCCTGGCGTTCTTTTCCACCGCGAGGCCGTAGATGTTCTTCTGATAGTCAATCAGCCGCTCTTCCATGGAATTCACCTGATCCATGTTTTCTTCCAGCGCCCTGTTTTCCGCGTCCATTTCCGAGCGGATGCGGTCCCTGAGGGAGGTCTTGTTCCGCAGCGCCTCGTTCCGCTCGTCCCGCTCGTACCTGAACTGCTTGAGCCGCAGCAGCTGTATGTCCAGTTCAAACTGGAAAATATCCTCGCGGAACAGGCGGTATTTGGCGGTTTTTTCGGACTGGATCTTGAGGGTATCGTGGGAACGCTTCACTTCCCCCAGGATCATCTGGACCTGGCGCATGTTCTCCTCTGTTTTCGCGAGGTTGCGTTCCGCCTCGGCGCCCCGGACCTTGTACCTGGTAATTCCCGCGGCTTCCTCAAAAAGATAACGCCGTTCATCGGGTTTGGATGAAAGGATCTGATCGATTTTTCCCTGTTCCATCACCGAGTAGGCGGCCTTGCCCACGCCGGTATCCCAGAAGAGTTCCCGTACCTCCTTGAGGCGCACCGGCGTCTGGTTGATGAAGTATTCGCTTTCGCCTGAACGGTAAAGCCGCCGCCTGATCCCGATTTCGGGCATGTCCAGGGGAAGCAGCCCCTCATCGTTGGCGAGGGTCAGCGTGACTTCGGCGACATTGAGGGGCTTCCTGTCTTCCGTGCCGTTGAAGATCACGTCTTCCATTTTTTCCGCCCGTAGGGATTTTGACGCCTGTTCCCCCAGCACCCATTTGACCGCGTCCACCACGTTGGATTTTCCGCAGCCGTTGGGACCAAGCAGCGCCGTAATGCCGTCGGTAAATTCGACTTTTGTTCGTTCGGCAAAGGACTTGAAACCGTAAATATCGAGATTTTTCAGGAACAAAACAAACTCCAGAGCGCCCCTGAATATTCGCGGTCCGCCGCTTTCCTTCAGGATGAACTGTCCTTATCCAAGGAAGCTGTTCCGGAAACCGGAATTTTGAAACAGCCTTCTTTAACTGTAACATTAAGGATGAAGCGATGGCAATACTGTGTACAACGGCGTCAATCTATAGCATAGTAAAAACATAGGAAAAATATTATTATGAATGAGCATTTCCCAAAACCCGGTTGGTGCGCAAACTTTGTTTGCGATGGGAAATGAAAGACATATTCCCTTCAAAGTTCCTTTTTTCGAAGCGGTTGTCCTCTTTTTATAAAAAACTTTTCTTGACAATTTTGCATTCCTGCTTTATGCTGAACACAATAAACTAACCTGAAAGGGAGGCCCTAATGGCGAAAGTAGAATTAAAAGGCATTTCAAAAGTTTACGAAGGCAATGTCCGGGCTGTAGACAACGCCAACATCGTGGTCGAGGATAAGGAATTTGTCGTCTTTGTCGGTCCGTCGGGGTGCGGCAAGTCGACTACCCTTCGTATGGTCGCCGGTCTTGAGGATATCACCGAGGGTGAACTCTACATAGACGGCGACTTGATGAACGATGTTCCCCCCAAAGACCGGAATATCGCAATGGTTTTCCAGAATTACGCCCTGTACCCCCACATGACGGTATTCGAGAACATGGCTTTCGGGCTTCGGATCAAGAAAGTCGAAAAATCGGAGATCAACCGCCGTGTCCACGAGGCCGCGAGGATTCTGGATATCGAAAAATTCCTGGATCGCAAGCCCAAGGCCCTTTCGGGAGGCCAGCGCCAGCGGGTCGCGGTCGGCCGGGCCATTGTCCGGAACCCCAAGGTTTTCCTTTTTGACGAACCCCTTTCCAACCTGGACGCCAAACTCCGGGTGCAGATGCGGGCCGAACTTTCCGACCTCCACATCAGGCTTAACGCCACGATGATCTACGTTACCCATGATCAGGTAGAAGCCATGACCATGGCGAACAAGATCGTCGTTATGAAGGACGGAAAAATCCAGCAGATTGGCTCTCCCCTGTACCTTTACAATCATCCGGTCAACAAATTTGTCGCCGGGTTTATCGGTTCTCCTCCCATGAACTTCCTCACCGTAAAGGTCACGGAAAAGGGCGGCTCCGTGGTTCTTGAAGAAGGTTCTTTTGAGGTAAAGCCGGCTCCCGAGCATGCCGAGTACCTTAAAAAGTACCTGGGCAAGGAGGTCTTCTTTGGCATCAGGCCCGAAGATCTTGCCTATGATGAAAAGGGCAAGGGAGAAAACAGCTTCTCCGTGAAGATTACCGTTGTTGAGCCTCTGGGCGCCGACATACATCTGTGGCTTACCACCGTTACCCAGCCGCTGGTCGCCCGTACCGAACCCCATCATGAGTTCAAAGTAGGCGACAGCGTCAACTTTATTCCCCGCATGGAAAAGGCCCGGTACTTCGACAAAGAGACGGAACTTTCCATACTTGCCGAACTTGATTCGGCGGCAAGCCGGTAAGGGTCCAGGGAAGCGCTGATTTGTTCGAATGCGAATAAATCAGCGCTGCTTTACTGAAAGAAAGAGCATAAAAAAGGAGCGGGACGCCCGCTCCTTTTTTGTTGCCCGCGCGCCTCGCGCCGGAGTCAGTCCGCGAGCAGCGTCTCGAAGGCGGCGATGATCTTCGGGGTGTTCCAGTCCATGCTTCCTGTAACCTTGAGGATAATTTCCCCATCGCGGTTAAGGATGTACGTGGTGGGAATTGCCCGTATGCCGTAGCGGCCGCTTGCCTCGCCCGATTCGTCAAGCACGGCGGGAAAGGACAGTCCGTTGTTTTTCATGAAGTCCACTACATCGCGCCGGTTTTCCGCGCAGTTGACCGCAAGGACTTCAAGACCGCTGTCCCTGAACCGCCGGTACAGTGCCTCCATCGAGGGCATTTCCGATCGGCAGGGGCCGCACCAGGTGGCCCAGAAATTGAGGAACACCACTTTGCCCTTGAGATCCGAAAGTCTTTGTTTCCCTCCCGCCAGAACGGGCAGGGTAAAATCGACGGGGGAAGCGGTCCTTGCCGCCGTTCTCAGGCCCGCTTCCCTGAAGGACGCGGCGACTTCCCGGGGAACAGGCCCGCCGGGAGCCGCCGCCGCCGGCCACGAAAAGGCGCAGAAAAGCGCCAGGGCTGCCGTTTTGTATATTCGTTTCATACCCAAAGTATAATGCGCGAAGGGGGTTTTGTCAGGCGAATAACCTGGGGAAAGGCTCCTGGGGAAGCACTGATTTATTCGAATGCGAATAAATCAGTGCTACTTTAATATGGTTTTTTCGCAGTTTTCCGCAGGAAAACGAGAAAAAACATAGGGTAACGCTGATTAGCCACAAGTTAATCAGCGTTACCCTAGGCATCTTCGCCGGAAACCGGCTCTACAGTTTGATTATCCGCGCCTGATTTTCTTCGGAAGAATCGCTGTTCCACATTTCATTTGCCGAATGGTCCTGTTCGCGGTATTTTCCGGGACTTTGTCCCATGTAGGATTTGAATATTTTTGAAAACCAGCTTTGATCCTCAAAGCCGCAGGAACTGGCGATCTCGCTCAAGGTAAGGTCCGTTTCAAGCAGCATACGGCCCGCCTTTTCTACCCGCAGGCGGTTAAGATAACTCGAAAAGTTTTCCCCCATTTCTTCCCTGAAGATGGTGCTGAAATACGGGGCCGAAAGATCCGAGGCTCTGGCGATTTCCTTGAGGCTTATTTTTCTTGTGAAATTTTCAAGGATGTAACGTTCGGCTCTGCGCAGCGCGGCCGCGTGCCTTATTTCCCTGAAGGAAAACACCCGTTCCGTCATCCGTTCCACCGAAAGATACAGAATATCGGTAAGCTCTTCAAGGTTTTTTGACTCCTGAATACGCCTGATGCAGGCGCTGTCCGTTTCGGGAAGGGACTTGTCCGGATCGCCGGGGTTGACATCCGTCCTGAAAATGAGCGCCGCCAGTTCCGTGGCCCTGCATTGCAGATACGCAAAATCGCCGGGATTTGTAAAAAGGATAACCGCGAGAATTTCGCTTAACAGTTCCCTTGTTTTTTTGTTTTCTCCCCTGCGTACGGCCGCGAGCAGTTCCCTTTCCTTTTCTATGGGATAGGCGGCGGAGACCGAAAAGCGCCGGTTCTTCAGCTTTTCAATCTGGGCGGAAAGGTCCGCCTGCTGTTCCGCGCGCCGGCGCAGGATTTCATGGTAATCCTCGTTTCCTGTGGAAAGAGATTCCGCGCAAATATGCAGAAGTTCCGCGAGCGCCCTGATTTTTTCCGTATCCGCCCGGGGAAAACGGGCGATTTTTTCCCGGAATGTCTCCTTCGAGATCTTGCCCGAGCTGTACTGTTTGAACAGTTCACCCGCCTCTTCCTCGTCCCCCGAGCGGTAGCCGGTTCCCAGAAGGGCGCCGATAAAACGGCCGTCCGAATATACGGGACTGGTCCAGAACGCGAATCCCAGTTCGCAGGTGTAGGTGTAGGACCCCTTGTGCCGGAAGGCCTCCTTCATCGCGCCGATGTGCATTTCGTTGCAGGGATTGCCGGCAAGTTCCCCGTGTTCCCGTGCGGCCGTTTCGTTCCGGTACCTGGCGCAGAGCAGGCAGATGTTTTTGTCCGTCATGATCTCGTCGATCATTTCGGGAATGGGAAAGAAAGAAGCGTCGTGCACGCAGACAATGGACCCCGTTCCCGCGGCGTAGGTTTTAAGGAGATTGTACGCCTTGAGCAGAACGGGATCCGTCTTCGCCGGGACTTCCGCCGTTTCGGGCGTTTCGGCAGTTTCCGGGAACTGCGCGCTCATGGTTTTTTCAATCCGCGTAACAGGCAGCGCCGCCGGCTTCAATGGGGAAAAACGGATCGGTTTCATTTCTTCCCGTTTCCCGGTACTTTCCCGGACTTACGCCCGTATAGTGCTTGAATATTTTTGAAAACCAGCTTTGATCCTCAAAACCGCATTCGTCGGCCGTTTCGTTCAGGGTCTTGTCCGTTTCGGCGAGCATGGCCGCGGCTTTTTCGATGCGCATACGGTTAAGATAATTGGAAAGGCTTTCTCCCATTTCTTCCTTGAAAATGGTGCTGAAATACGGGGCCGAAAGTCCGGACGCTTCGGCGATTTCCCTGAGGCTGATTTTGCGGGTGTAGTTTTCCCAGATGAACCGCTCGGCCTTGCGCAGGGCCGATGAGTGGCGTATTCCCTGAAAACAGAAAACATTTCCCGCCATGCGCTCTATGATCGTTCTGAGGTTAAGGGCAAGTTCTTCCGCGGTTTTTGAATCTTCAATCCATTTGATGTACCTGCCGTTCGCCTCCAGTATTTCCTGGTCGGCGGCCCTTTTCGGATTTGCCCGTGAAAGGAACACCACCATTTCTATGGCCCACAGCCGTAGCGTTTCCATGCTGCCGGACGCGAAGAAGCTCCTGAATATTTCGTTGAGGATTTTCATGGCCGGTTTTCTGTCTCCCCGCCGCAGGCTGGCAAGCAGCAGCCGTTCCCTGTCCAGAAAGCGTCCCCTGCCCGAATTTCCGGGAAGGGACCGTTTTTTGGCGGGGCTTACGCCGGCCTCTTTTTCGCCAGGCAGATCCGGTTCCGGCGCGGTTCCGCCCTGGCACAGCGTATCCTCGAAGGTTTTCCCCGGTATCTTTTTCGCGCATATCTGGAGCAGCCGGGCCTGTGCCCTGATCTCGTCAAGGGTTTTTTCCGGTACTTTGACAAGGTATTTCCGTATCCCGTTTTCGGAGACATTTCCATGGCAGACCCGGTAAATATTTTCTACCGCCTTCTTCCGTTCAACGCCGAGGACACGTCCCGCGACAAGGCTTCCTGCAAAACGTCCGCCTGAATGAATGGGACTTGTCCAGTAGACAAAGCCCATTTTGCATCTGTAAATGCAGGACCCGCCTGTACGCTTGATACCGGCCGTTTCTTCCGGGGACATGCAGGCGCAGGGAGGTATGTCCGCATCCCCTTCCTTTTCCCTGTCAGGGCGGTAATGTTTGTGACAACGTTTATAGAGGGGACAGAAGAAGGCGCTGCCGCAGTCTTCGCCGTCCAGAGCGCGGCCTTCGGGATCCAGAATGGATACAACGCTGCCTGTGGCCTGTTCATAGGATTTAAGGATCTTCTCCGCTTTTTGGAGCAGGGGGCCAATTTCCCTCCTGTTAATGATGGTGCCGGGGGCCGCCGTCTGCCTGTCCCCGTTTTCCGCCGTTCCGGCGTTTATTTTGTTATATATTTGCATAATTCGTTCTCCAGTTTATAATATAAGAATCAAAAATGAACATAATACACCCTTTCGGTTAAAAAAGAATTTTTCGCGTGGACTGTTTGTACGGAATACGGTATCATGAGGATATGAAAGGGGCGGAAAATCATGCCGGAAAGGCCGCCGGCGCGGCGGGAACCCTGGGCGGGTTCATCAAGGAAGGACAGGCCCGGAGGCTTTTCTACGCGGCTTTTGGGCCCGAAAAAGGCGAGGAATTTATCAGCAGGGCCGCGCCCGCCCCCCGGGAAAACCCCTTTGGTTTCCTTGATGATTTTTCCTCCGGGCAGGTTGCCCTCCTGCTGCGTGAAGAAACCCCGGCCGCCGCCGCGTTGATCCTTTCCCGTCTTTCTTCAAAACTGTCCGCCGCGGTGCTGGCCCAAATTCCGGCCGGGCGAAAATCCGGCATAGTCCGCCGCATAGCCCGGCAGGGGCAGGTTTCCTCCGATGTGCTGGAACGCGCCGCGTCGGCCCTCAGGGAAAAGGCCAGGGGAATAAGCGGGGGAGGGGAAGGCGTCCGCGTTGACGGCATGAAGACCCTCGCGGCGATACTCAAAAACGGCGACTGTTCTTTCAGCGGCCGCATAGTGGACGAGCTTGAAGAAGAAGATCCCGGACTGGGCCGGGACATCAAGGAAAGGCTTTACACGCTGGAGGACGTGCTTGGCGCGGCCGGACGGCCCCTCGAGGAAAAGCTCGGGACCATGACGGAAAGGGAAATCGCCCTTCTCCTCCGGGGCGCTTCTTCCCTCTTTGCCGAAAAGGTGTACTCCTGCGTTTCCCGCCGCCGAAAGGCCCTTATTGAGGAAGAAAGCGGGCACTTTGACGCGGCGGCGAAAAAGGAAACCGGAAGGGCGGTGCGGGACTTCCTTGACTGGTTCAGGCGGCAGCGTGAGGAAGGCCGCATTCTGATGCTGGACGGCAAGGACGCGCCTCAATGAAAAGGGAAACGGGGGATCCTTCCCGCCGGCCTCCCCCGCCCGCGAAGGGCGGCGTGCTTGCGGGCGGTTTTGAAATTCTTGACGTGCGGGAACTTCCCGAATTGAAGGCGGAGGGAATCTGGGCCCGCCATCAAAAAACAGGGGCGGAAGTTTTCCATGTGTACAACGATGATCCTGAAAACCTTTTTTCCTTTGCCTTTGCCACCGCCCCCGAGGACAATACCGGCGCCGCCCATATTCTGGAACATTCTGTGCTCTGCGGCTCCGAGCGTTATCCGCTGAAGGACGCCTTTCTTGTGCTTGCCCAGGGGAGCCTTCAGACTTTCCTTAACGCGTGGACCTTTCCCGACAGGACGGTGTACCCCGCGAGTTCCGTCAACGAACGCGATTACTTCAACCTTATGGCCGTGTACGGCGACGCTGTTTTCAGGCCGCTTCTTTCCGAATTTACTTTCATGCAGGAAGGCTGGCGTTTCCTCCCGCCTGAACCCCAGGCCGCGCCGGGAACGGGCCTTTCGGTAACAGGCGTGGTTTACAACGAGATGAAGGGGGCCTACTCGTCGCTTGACGCCTACGCGGGTCTCTGGTCCGTCAAGGCGGTTCTTCCGTCCACTCCCTATGCCTTTGAATCGGGCGGAGATCCGGCGGCCATACCCGGCCTTTCCTGGGAAGGACTGCGGGCCTTTCACCGGAGCCGTTATTCCCCCGCAAACTGCCGTATATTTCTGGCGGGAAACATCCCCACGGAACAACAGCTTGATTTCCTTGACAGCCGTTTCTTTTCGTCGTTTTCACCGGCCGGAAATGACGAATCCGGAAATGATGAATCCGCACATGAAAAAAGCGGAACGGCGTTTTTCCCCAAAACGGAAAGGTGGAAGGCGCCCCGCGAATTCCGCGTTCCCTGTCCTTCGGGCGCGGAGGAAAAGGCGACGATCTTTCTTTCATGGCTCTGCGGCGATGTAACGGATCCTGTCGAAACCCTGTCTTTGGGAACGCTTGCCGAGATACTCCTTGGCCACGACGGTTCTCCCCTTGTCCGTGCGCTCATCGAGTCGGGACTGGGGGAGGATCTTTCCCCTGTTTCCGGTTTTGAAAGTGAAATACGGGAAACCGTGTTTGTGACCGGCCTTCGCGGCTGCGCCGGACGGGAAAACATACGCGGTGAACTGGCGGATCTTGTTCTGGGTGAACTTGAACGGCTGGTCAACGAGGGTATTCCCAAAGAGGAAATAGAGGCGGCCATTCTTTCAATGGAATTTTCCCATCGTGAAATCAAGCGGGGAGGCGGGCCTTATTCTCTGGTCTGGATGCGCTGTTCCCTGAGGGGCTGGATGTACGGCAGGGCGCCCTGGGAAAGCCTGCTTTTTATTCCCCCTTTTGAGGAAATGAAGCGCCGCCTGGCCCTGGACGGCCGGTATTTTGAAAGCCTCATCAAGACGTACCTCCTTGACAATCCGCACCGGGCGCTTGTGTCCATAGAACCCCAGGCGGACTATCTTGAGAAGGAAGAAAAGAGGCTGGCCGGCCTGCTTGCCGAACGGGAAAGATCCCTTGGCCAGGAGGAAAGGCGTCTCATAGGGGAAAAAGCCGCCGCCCTGGAAAAGGCGCAGGGCGAAGGGGACAGCCCCGAAGCGCTTGCGGCCATTCCCCATCTTTCACGCGGGGATCTTTCCCCCGCAATCGACGTCATTCCCCGCGCCTTCCGCGACGCGGGGGGCGTTCCCCTTGCCGTCCACGAGCTTTTTACCAACGGCATTGTGTATGTGGACGCCGCCTTTCCCGTGGACATTTTTTCGCCCGAAGAGTATCCCTGGCTTTCCTTTTTTTCCAGAGCCGTTGTTTCCATGGGCCTTGAGGGAATGGATTACGGTGAAGTGTCCGGCCTTCTCGCGCGGAACTCGGGCGGCTTTTATTCCATACTGCACACCGGTTCCGCCGTTTTGACGGCGGAGAACGCCGGCGTTCCGGGCCGTGACTGGATCATCTTCAGGCTCAAGGCGCTTGATGAAAAAGTGGAGGCGTCGCTGGATCTGGCCCTGCGCCTTATTACCGGGGCCGATTTTTCCGATGAACGCCGTGTCCGGGATCTCGTTCTTGAAATGAAGAACGAGGTTGACGCGGGCTTCGCCTCTTCGGGACACACCTACGCGTCTTCCCGTTCGGGCTGTTTCTTTTCGCGTTCCCGCGCGGTGGAAGAGATCTGGGGCGGCCTTTATCAGCTTGATTTTGCCCACACACTGGCCGAAATGGATACGGCGGAAATTGCGCGAAAGCTCTTTTCAATACGGGATGCCATCGCGGGCGCCGCCGGCCTTATAGTTAACCTTACAGGAGAAGCGGAGGCGCTCGAAAAAACCGCCTCTTTTCTTGCCCGTGATTTTGGCCGCTTTGGACCGCCGCGTCCTTCCGCCTTTTCACCGGTCGAAGGCGGGCCTTTTTTCGCGCTTCTTGAGGCGCCGCCGGAGAGGGACGTTCCCCTTGTGTTTGCCTCTCCGTCCCTCCAGGTGGGTTTCGCGGCGCTCTCCCTTCCCGCTTCCCCCTGGGATACGCCGCTTCAGGCCGCGGAAATTGTCCTTGCCCACGAGCTTTCCACCGGCGCGCTCTGGGAATCGGTGCGCATGAAAGGCGGCGCTTACGGCGCGTTTGCCCAGAGCGACAGCCTTGAAGGGGTCTTTTCCCTTTCAAGCTACCGCGATCCCAATCCCGCCGCGTCCCTTAAAGCCTTTGTCTCGGCGTTGAAAAATACCGGCTCGGCGGAAACCGAAGACGATCTTGTCAAGGCGATTATAGGCTGTTACGCCAGGGAAAGCCGTCCCCGTACTCCCGGTGAAAAGGGTTTTCTGGATTTTCTCCGTTTCCTCTACGGAATAGACGACGGCGCGCGGAGACGGCGGCTGGAACGGCTCATCTCTCTTTCGGCGGAGGACTTTGCCGGGGCCCGGCGGAACCTCGCCGCCGCCGCCGCGTCCTTTCCTGTTATCTTGGCCGGAACAAAAACCGCGGAAAAAGCGGCCGCCAAATTCGGGGCGGCGTTAAGGGAACTGCCGGTATAAGGCGGCATGCCAGGTCCGGTTTAATACCCTGCGGCTTGCCGCGTAAAGGCTCATTTTCTTGGGGCCCTTGTTTCCTCTTCCTTCCGCCTGATTGCCTCGTGTTCCTTTGTGACTTCCCGTACAAGTTTCCGTATTTTCCACTCCATGTTGTTAACGGTTGAAGACGCGAAGGCTATTGTTTCGCCCGCTATCCCCGCCTCTCCCGCGGCCTTCTTTACCGCCTTCACAATTTCAAAAAGCGCCTCTCCGCTGAAGCCGTGCAGAAACACGACAGGATTTTGTTGCGGCCGATTGTCTGAGGTTTCCATGTTTTCCTCCATGAGATCTGATGTACAAAGGAAACCCGCAAAAGCCCCCGAAGGTAACGGCCACATTGTTTTCCTCTCAAGCCCGGGTCTTTTGCGGGCGGAATGCCGAAAAAACGCCGTTTCATTGAAGCGCCGCGCATGTACGTTCCCTATATATACGGAAGACTTCCGGTTCGCGGACCGCGGGAACGCGGTTCAAGGGGCAAGGCATGTTTGTAATGGCGTACGCGCCCTTTGGGGCGGACGGGATCATTATCCGCGTTGAGGCGGATATACGGCGGGGGATTCCAGGGATAGACATTTCCGGCCTTGCCGAAGGGGCGGTGCGGGAGGCCCGCGAGCGGGTTCAGGCGGGTTTCCGCAATTCGGGGTATGTTTTTCCCCCTCACAGGGTGCTTATCAACCTGGCTCCCGCCGGTGTGCGGAAGGACGGCGCGTCCCTTGATCTTCCCATTGCCCTTTCGGTGATTGCGGCGGAACTTGCCCCGTCGCCCGATAATCTTCTGGTAATGGGAGAACTGGAACTTTCTGGCCGGGTAAGGCCTGTCCGGGGCGTTCTCGCGGCGGTGGCGGCGGGCCTCCGCGAGGGCATACGGGACTTCATTGTTCCCGCCGGCAATGCCCGTGAGGCGGCCATTCTCGCGGGGTCCGTTCCCGGAGGAAACGGCGGAGGCGCCCATGTTGCCGCGGTCTCCAGCCTCGCCGAAGCGGTCCACGTACTTGTTGTACGGGAAAAATCCGGTCTGCTTCCCCCCGTTCTCCCGGACGCCGATCCTGGTGTTTTCGCCGCGCGTGTTTCCCGGAACGGCGATCCCCCGGGCGGCGCGGAAGGCGATCCTCTTCCTCTTGTTTCGGAGGATTTTTCCGCCGTCCGCGGGCAGGCCAGATACAGGCGGGCCCTGGAAATAGCCGCCGCCGGGGGTCACAACCTCTTTGTGTTTGGGCCGCCGGGAGCGGGAAAGACCATGCTTGCAAGGAGCGTACCCTCTATCATGGCTCCCCTGACGCCGGCCGAGGCGGTCGAGGTAACCCGGCTGCACAGTCTTGCCGGCCGTACCATACACGGCGGGGAGGGGGATTTTGACGCCGGTTCAGGCGGCCTCATGAATTTTCCGCCATTCCGCGCTCCTCATCATTCGGCCAGCGCCGAGGGCATACTTGGAGGGGGAAAACTGGTGCGTCCCGGTGAAATAAGCCTTGCCCATTATGGATTGCTCTTTCTTGACGAGGCGCCCCTGTTCCGCGCCAATGTACTGGAGGCGCTGCGGGAGCCTCTGGAAGATCAGGTCATTACCATTTCGCGGGCGGACGGCCCGGTGCGGCTTCCCGCCGGGTTTCAGCTGCTTCTGGCGGCCAATTCCTGCCCCTGCGGCCGGCTGGGCCTTCCCGCCGCGGACGGCGCTTCCGGCGCGGCCTGTCTCTGCGGTTCCGAGGAAATACGGCGGTACTGGCGGAAATTCGGGGCCGCCCTTCTTGACAGGATAGAACTCAGGGTTCCCGTTCTTCCCCCCGGCGGCAAGGAGATGTGCGGCGGCGGGAACGGGGAAACAAGCGCGGAAATAGCCGTCAGAGTGCGAAAGGCGGTTGAGGTACAGCGTGAACGTCTTGCGAAACGGGGATACAGGCGCAACGCCCGTATCCCGGCAGGCCTTGTTGACCTCGTATGTCCGCTTACGGACAGGGCCGCCGCGGCTTTCAGGAAAGCGGCGGCGGCCCTGGGTTTTTCCGGCCGGGCCTGTCACGGCGTACTCAGGACGGCCCGCACCATAGCCGATCTTGACGAAAAGGAGGTCATCGACACGGTTCATGTTCTTGAAGCGGTGCAGCACCGCCGTTACGGGGAAGATCCCCGCGACTGCTGTTTGGCCGGGGCCGGATAAGGGCCTCTTTTGCGCTCCGCCGTGCAGAGGCTCACTGGTTCCGGTCGCAAAGTTCCGGTATCGCCTCAAGCACAGCGTCGTCTATTTTCCGGCCGCCCGACGTATGGCCCAGTTTCCGGTCCGGCCGGGCGGAACCGTGGAAATCGCTTCCCGCGGTGACGCGGAGATCGAGGGACGCCGCCAGCGCCTCAAGGCGCGCGCAGGAGCGGACCTTCGCGGAAGGATGCCATGCCTCAATACCCGCGAGCCCCCGTTCCTTAAGGTCCCTGATAAAGTCCGGAAGCCGGCCCCAGGCGATGTACAGCGACATGGGATGGGCAAGAACGGGAATGCCCCCCGATTCCCGGATCAGCGCCGACGCCTGGTCAAATTCCAGACCGGCCTTGGGAACATAGAAGGGCTTTCCCCGGCCCAGATACCGGGCAAAGGCCTGTTCCCGGTTCCCGACGACGCGGCGGTTTACAAGAAAGGCGGCAAAATGGGGCCGTCCCACCGAATAACCCCCCGAAAGGGCCCTGAGTTCACCGTAATCCGCCTCTATGCCCGATTCCCGCATCCTGTCAAGAATTTCCAGATTCCGTTCTTCCCGAAGGCGGGCCAGGGATTCAAGAGCCGCCAGAAATCCGGGACTGGGCCTTTCCATTCCCAGCCCCAGAAGGTGAAATTCCCCCTGCTGCCTGGCGCCGTTTTCCGTAATTTCTATTTCGATTCCCGGAATAAAACGAATTCCCCGTATCGCCGCTTCGTTTCTTGCACATTCGAGCCCCTTGATGGTATCATGATCCGTCAGGGCGAGGGCGCCGATTCCCTGAAGGGCCGCCGTCCGTACCAGTTCCCGGGGGCTGAGGTCCCCGTCGGAGGCGTCCGAGTGGGTGTGAAGATCAATCATGTGTCATGATTGTACCACATGATAAATAAAGAGTGTGTTTTCCGGTAAAGTTTTGGGGGTATTTTGCCGAAGTGGGGTCAGAAAAAAGATGAATTCTGCCGATAATAGCGGGATGGAGTTTGTGATCGTTGACGCAGCCGGTTGTCGGTCATAGAATGAAAGAATATGGTAAAAGGACGGTTTCCAGGTGTCTGATTTTACTTTAACGAAGGGAGTGCTTGTTACAGCCGGCAGGAAAACCCGGACCGGTGATATAGGAGTGAAGGGGGAGCAGATTGTTCCTCCGGGTCCGGGAATAAAGATCAATTTGGGCGGAAATTCGGTTGTATATCCTTCCCTCATCAATACCCACGATCATTTGCAGGGCAATTACCGGCCGGCCGTCGGGCCCAAACCGGGGGTTTTCTATCTTACCTGGCTCCCCTGGGATAACGATCTCAAGGCGTCGGAGACTTTCAGGGAGCGGTCCAGGCTGTCGCGGGAAGATCTGTACGCCATTTCAGGCTACAAGTGCCTTTTTTCGGGTGTAACAACTGTTAACGACCATTTTCCCCAGAAACTGAACGGAGAGATCCTTCCCACTCTGCCCATACGGGCCATTCTGGAATACGGGCTTGCCCATGAATCCAGCTCCTACGATCTTAAATGGGGAGACGGCATAGAAGTTGAGCACAAGCGGGCGGTCGACAAGGGCTGGCCGTTTATTACCCATTTGTCCGAAGGTTTTGACGATGAGGCGATGCACGGAGTACAGACGCTGGAAAAAATGGGGATTCTTGACAATCACTGCCTCTTTATTCACTGTATAGGCTTCAGCGACGATGACATCAAAAAAACGGCGAAGGCCGGCGCCAGTGTTTCCTGGTGCGGTTTTTCCAACATGTTCATGTTCAACACCACCTGCAAAATTCGCAAGATGCTCAAGGCGGGGGTGAACGTGACCATAGGAACCGATTCGGCCGCCACTGGTTCCGCCAATCTGCTTGCCGAAATGAAGTACGACAGGGATCTGTACAGGAAGCTGTACGGCGAAGATCTTTCCGCGGAAGTCATGTTCAGGATGGTAACCGCGAACGCCGCGCGGGCCTTCTGGATGCAGGACAGGACAGGCGCGCTGGAAGAAGGCAAACTGGGGGACATTATGGTTGTCAGGGGCCGCCTTGATGATCCCTATGAAAATCTGGCGCAGGCTTCCATGGAGGATATAGAACTCCTTGTTCTGGCGGGAACGCCCATATACGGGGAGATGCGTTTTCTTGGTATACTCGGCGAGAAACTTCCCAAAGGGTATACCAGGATCACTGTGGAGGGGCGTCCCATGTTCGTCAAGGGGGATCCCGCGGGGCTTTACAGGGAAGCCCGGAGGAAAATCGGGTTTAAGAAAGTTCTTGATTTTTTGCCCTTTGAACCGGAGCCGTAGGAATTATGCCCAAGCCGTTTCAATACCGTTCAGGTTCACTCATCTACTTCCAGGGAGACGCCGCGGACAAGGTCTTTATTCTCCAGAAAGGCGCGGTGAATCTGGTGTATCAGGATATTGAGACAGGCCAGGATGTGCACGATCTGGTTCAGCCCGGCGAATTCTTCGGCGTCAAATCCGCCTTGGGGCGTTATCCCCGGGAGGAAAACGCCATAGCCCTTGCGGATACCGCCGTCATGGCTTTTACCGTTCCCGAATTTGAAACGCTGGCCATGGCCAATACCCGTATCGTCATGAAGATGCTCAAAGTCTTTTCCAACCAGATGCGGCGCATACACCGGCAGGTTTCCAGCCTCATGGAAAAGGAAGAGGCGAACCCCGAGGCGGGACTCTTCAATGTGGGTGAGTATTACCTTAAAAACAAGCGTTTTACCCAGGCAAAATACGTGTTCAGCCGCTACCTTACCTATTATCCGTCCGGGCGTAACGCGATTCAGGCGGCGAAATACCTGGAACTGGCGGAAACATCCCTGAGCCGCTATGGGGACGGCAAAGGCCCCGCTCCCGTTACATCGGGACCGGCCCAGCCGTCCGCCGCCCCCCCCCGCGCGGAGAGATCCCTGGGGGAAATATCTCTTGAACCGGCCGGTGTTTCCCCGCCGCCCCAGGGCGAACTTTCCGATACCGCCAGATCCTATTACAACGCGGTAAGCCTTATCTCGCAGGAAAAGTACCAGCAGGCGTACATGGCCTTCAAAAAAATAGTTGACGCCAATGAAGATCCCGAATATGCCGCCAAAAGTTCCTACGAAATAGGCCGGTGTTTTTTCCTCCTCAACAAGTATGACGAATGCATCAAGTACTATACGATGATGCTTACCAAGTACCCCCGGCATCCCGATCTCCGCGACGCCATCTTCTTCATAGGCCAGTCTTACGAGAAGATAGGCCGGAGGGATCAGGCGGCGGCCTTCTACCGGAAGATCCTTTCCATGTCCTCCGACGAGGACGACGGCACAACCGTCAAGGCAAAGCGGGCCCTCAAGGCATTGGAGGCGTAGGTGGCGATGGACCTTGCGGCGTTCGGCCGTTTCGCCCGGACTTTTCAGCCCGGTGAGATGATCTTCTCGGAATTTGAGCCGGGAGATACCTTTTATCTTATCCAGTCGGGGAGGGTAGAACTGGTCAAGATCATAGGGGATATAGAAAAGACGCTGGATATACTGCAGCCCTCGGAGATGTTCGGCGAAATGGCCATACTGGAGAATTCCCCCCGGTCGGCCACCGCCATTGCACTGGACCTGGTCAAGGTGCTGGAATTCAACTCCCAGAATTTCGAGATCCTCATGCTGGGAAACCCGCAGATAGCCCTGAAACTCCTGCGCATGTTTGCCAAACGCATCTACGATTCCAAACGGCGTTTCATGATCCTTACCCTGGACGAACCGCAGGCAAAAATAGCCGACGTGTTTCTTATGCTGGATGAAACGCAGACCAACATTGACCGTACCACCGAAGCGCGGGAATTCAAGACCACCGTTGACGACATTGCGCACTGGGCGGGAATGAGCATAGCGGAAACAAGGGAAACGCTGAGCCACTTTGTCGCCCAGCGGCGCATGGAAATGTACCCCGACCGCATTATCGTCAAAAACATCAACGACTTTTCCCGCTTCGTCAATTCACGCCGGAAAAAATAAGCCTTCCCGGATGGTACG
>JAIRXH010000045.1 GCA_031268385.1 Treponema sp.
CACTCTCGCGTTCCATCACCTTTCTTCCACCCCGGCGCTTCCCCGCTTCCGCGGCTCCTCGCCGGAGCTTCCCCCTTCCCTGTATTGCCAAATATCCCCGGCGGCCCCCGTCCCCGGACGCCGCCCCTCTCCCAAACCGCCCTCACGGCGGATTCGGAGACTTTACCCCGTTCCCCGTTTCCCTGTCAAGAGCTTTTCACCCTCTTTTACAAAAAAAACGGCGATTTTCCGAATTTTTGTTCTCCAGACGGATTGTCCCGCGCCCCGCGCGGCTCCACAACCCGAAAATCCCGGTGTCACGACTGTTCACACGCCGCTCCCCGGCGGCCGCTCTTACCTTACCTTCTCCGTTAGCTTTTGTCAAGCGTATCACGGGACTTTTTTTGATAAAACGCACATTCCGTCCACAACGGACAAACCGCGTTAAATCACTCACCTTGCGCAGATGTTTCAAAATCGAAGAATTTTACCACGGACGACACTGACAAACACGGACAAAAGCTCGATTTTTGACCCGGAAGTCCGTGTTTTCTGTGTGGTCAGTGGTTAATACTATGTCCCTGCGTAACATGAGCAAATCAGCACTTTTCTAATTGGCCAGACGTACATTCTGGAAGGGAAGCACCCACAGCCATGCCGGTGAAGCGGCGACTCCCGTATACTTCCTGTTAAGGGCGCTGTGCCGGTACGTATAGTCAAAAATAACATACGGCGCGTCCTCGGCGACAATGTCCATCATTTGGGACTGCAGCTCAAAACGTTTGGCCGGATCAATCTCCCTGCGCTGGGATTCTATCAGGCTGTCCACGCGGGGATTCATATAGGCCGCCGCGTTGTAGCCGTTTTCTCCCGCCTGATCCGAGATGTACATGATTTCAATATTGCCGTTAAGATCGGGATAGTCCGCTTCCCAGCCGCCTATAAGCATGTCGTAGTCGCGCCTGCCGTCCGAATCCAGCGCGCCGCCCATCTGGTAGGTATCCTGCTCGTCACCCGACATTCTCCTTATCTGGACATTGATGTTCAGGGCTTTGAGGGATTCCTGCAGGAAAAGCGCCCGCTGGTTTGAAAGGGAATTTTCGTTGACAATAATGTCGCAGGTAAAGCCCCCGGGATAATTTGACCGGGCAAGGTACTGCTTTGCCCGGGAAAGATCGAAATTGTACCCCGCCGTCTTTCCAAGGTACTGCTCCCATTTGGCCGCGTTTTCACCGTAAAGCGCCCTGCCGAAGGGCAGTACCGTTCCCCGCGATCCGGCGTTCCTGATAATGGTCCGCTGAAAGGTGGAAAGGTCAAGGGCGTGGGCAATTGCCCTGCGCACATTTGCGTCGTTCATGGGGGCGCGCAGGGTATTGAACGCCACATAGTTAAGGCTGTAGGTATCCACGGTGGTAAGGTTCAGGTTCCTGTCGGAAGAAATCTGATCCAGCATATCCTGGGGCAGATTGACGCAGAAATCAACGGCCCCGGTCTGCAGGGCGATTACCCGCGTCGTGTCTTCGGGGATGATCTTGAAAACCAGCGTATCGATGATGTTGGCGGCACGTTTTTCCCTGTTCCAGTAGTTGGCGTTTTTCGCGAGGATCACTTCCTGCCCGCTTGTCCAGCTCCGGTACACAAAGGGACCGGTCGCCAGGATACCCCCCGAAGCGGTGCCGAAATCATCCTGATGCTTTTCAAAATACGCCCTGCTTATGACACGTCCCGCGGCGATGGTGGGCACATACTTGAACACCGCCGAAGGCCTCTTGAGTTTGATGACAAACTGCCAGCCGTCCACAGAAAAACTGTCGACATCGGTGAAAAAATCCGAGAAATAGGTTCCGCCGTCCGGATCTTTCGAACGGTTGAAGGAAAAGAGCACGTCGTCCATGGTCATTTTGCTGCCGTCGGAGAAAACCACGTCGTCCCGGACATCGTACACATAGGTAAGCGGATCGCTCTGACGCCAGCTTTTCGCCAGTTCGGGAACGATATTGTTATTGGCGTCGAGGGTTACAAGACCTTCGGTTATCTGGTTGACAACCTGGTTGGTCACGTAATTCCAGGCCACGCCGGGATCAACCGCGCGTATATCTTCGCTCAGGGCCACCGTAAAGGTCAGTCCCTTCTTCGCCTGGTTTCCGCCGGCAAAGACCGAGCCGGCCGCAAGGACCAGCGCACAAAAAAGACAGAATGTTTTTTTCATTAAAACTCCTCCTTGCCATAGTGTACCGATCCGCGTGCATCGGTACAATGCCCCAGAGTCACCAGGGGCCGCCTGCCGGCGATAACCGGGGCGGTCTTACGCGAGATGGCAGCTCGCGAAATGTCCGGGCGATACTTCCCTCGGGGAAGGGGCTTCCACCCTGCAGCGCGGAACGGCCTCCCGGCAGCGGGGCGCGAAGGGACAGGCGGACGGCCCGGAGCCGGACATGGCGGCCTCGCGATCACGTTTTTCCGCCTCCTTTACGGAGGGCGGACGGCGTTCCTGGTTTCGAAGGCCGGCTTCCAGCCGGGGGACCGCTTCCATGAGGGTGCGGGTATAGGGGTGCACGGTTCCGCCGAACAGTTCTTCCGCGCCGGCCAGTTCCATGACGCTTCCAAGGTACATGACGGCGACCGTGTCGGAGAGGTATTCAACGGCCGTCATGTCGTGGGATATGAAGACCATCGCGGTTCCCCTTGTTTCACGGAGATCTTCAAGCAGGTTGAGAAGCTGCGCCTGCACCGACACATCCAGCGCCGAAAGCGGTTCGTCGGCCACGATGAGGGCCGGATCGGAAAGGAGCGCCCTGGTGATGGCAAGACGCTGCGACTGACCGCCTGAAAGTTCCCGGGGCCAGCGGCCAAGGAGTTCACGGGAAAGTCCGGTATCCTCAAAAAGCCCTTCTATACGCTTGAGCCCCTCGCCGCCTGTCATGCCGTAATAGCGGCACACTTCCATGAGAGCGTCAAGGACGCGCATCCTGGGATTAAAGGACGCGAACGGATTCTGAAAAACCATCTGCATCGCCCTGCGGAAAGGCAGGAGGGCGCGGCGGCCCAGGGCGCTTATTTCCTGTCCCCTGAAAAACACCTGCCCTTCGGTCGGCGTTATGAGCCTCATCATGAGCCGCCCCAGCGTCGATTTGCCGCATCCCGACTCGCCCACCACACCGAGAACGCTGTTCCGGCCAACGCCAAGGGAAACGCCGTTGACCGCCCTGATCCGCCTGCCGCCGCCAGGGTGGAAAATTTTTGAAAGGTCCCGGACTTCAAGCAGGGCATCCATTCAGGGCGCCTCCCGGAAAGAACGATCCCCATTCGGGGCGTATTCGGGGTAGTGGCAGAAAACCACGTGCCCGCCGCCCAGATCACGTGACCCCGGCCTTTCGGCGCAGGCGCTTCCCCGCTTCGGGCAGCGGGGCGAAAAGGGGCAGCCCCAGGGCGGTTCGTAAAGCCTCGGGGGAAATCCGGGGATCACCGGCAGGGGACCGGCCCCGCCAGCGGCCCTCCCCTTCGGTATGCAGTTGACAAGCGCCCTGCTGTAGGGATGGGCCGGAAAACGTATGAGTTCCGCCGCCTCCGCCGTTTCGACAATAAAGCCCGCGTACATCACCGAAACGCGGTCGCAGACTTCGGCGACCACGGCGAAGTTGTGGGTAATGAGCAGTACGGAAAGCGACAGTTCATCCCGAAGCGTTTCAAGAAGACGCAGCACCTGGGCCTGAATGGTAACGTCCAGCGCGGTAGTAGGCTCGTCGGCGACCAGCAGTTCGGGATTGCAGCTTATGGCCTGGGCTATCATTACCCGCTGCTGCATGCCCCCCGAGAGTTCAAAGGGGTACCGCGCCGCCGTATCCGGGGGAAGCCCCACCCGCTCAAGCAGCGACGCGGCAAGCCGTCGACGCTCCCCCTTCGCGGCGGGCAGGTGATTGGCGATGGCCTCCTCAATCTGCATACCCGCCGTTTCCAGGGGCGAAAGCGAATTCTGGGGATCCTGAAAGATCATCGATATGCGCCTGCCCCGCAGAGCCCTCATCTCCCTTTCGGAAAGGAGAAGGAGATTGTTCCCGTCAAAATCGACGGATCCCCCGACACGGCAGCGCTTCCTGTCCAGAAGCCCCAGAACGGCCCGCGCGCTGACACTTTTCCCGCAGCCGGATTCCCCCACAAGGCCGTGAATCTCGGCCCGTCTCAGGTCCAGATTCACGCCGTTGACGGCGTACACTATCCCCTCGACAGCAAGAAAGTCGCACGAAAGTTCCCGTATCGAAAGCACATTGTCCGTCACCCCTTCCTCCCCCGTTTTTCCATTTTTTCAAACGAAGGAAGGGCGCGGCCCTGGGGATCCAGGTACTGCGTAACGCAGTCACAGAAAATATTGAGGCTTGTCACCGTAAGAACAATCGCCGCTCCGGGCGCCAGCGCCAGAAGGGGGCTTTGCAGGAGAAAATTGCGGCCCTCGTCAAGCATGGCCCCCCAGTCCGCGGTGGGAGGGCGCACCCCCAGACCTATAAAACTCAGCGCGGCGAGATCCAGAACGGCATAGGCGAGATCCAGGGCAAGCTGTACAAGGACCGTACTCAGACAGTTGGGGAAAATATGGCGGAAAATGATGTACGGACGGGAAAAACCGATGGACTCGGCGGCCTCCACATAGGTTTTGTTTTTTTCGATAATGGCAAGGGAGCGCAGCAGCCGGGTCAGCATGGGCACATAACTTACCCCAAGGGCCGCCACCGCGTTGACAACGCCCCGCCCCAGGGCCGCCACGAACAGAAAGGCAAGCAAGAGCGAGGGAAACGACAGCAGCACGTCGCACAGGCGGCCGACAGCCGCGTCAAATTTTCCCCCGTAAAAACCGGAACAAAGCCCGAGGGGCGCGCCGATGACCAGGGAAAGGGCGACCACCCCAAGCGCGCTCAAGAGCGTCACCCTTCCGCCGTAAAGGAGGCGGGAAAAGAGATCGCGCCCCATTTTGTCGGCGCCAAGGAGGTGCTCCCCGGACGGCGGGGCAAGGGAGGCCTGGAGGTTCTGTTCGGTTTCCCCATACGGGGCAAGAAGCGGGGAAAGGGCGCACAGGGCAATGATGACAAGGAGCAGCCCCCCCGAAAGGACCAGGGGAACCGTGAAAAAAGAACCCCCTTTTTTTGTGACGCGGAAAAACAGCCGGTGTCCCATTTTTTCCTACAGGTTTCCCGAAGCGGCGCGGACGCGGGGATCTATGACAGCGTATGCCAGATCGACGGCGAAATTGACCAGGAGAAAGAGCAGTACCAAAAGCAGCATGACACTCTGCACAAGAGGATAATCCGACGCCTGTATCCCCTCGACAAGGAGCGCCCCAACCCCCCCCAGCGCGAACACATTTTCCACCAGCACCGCCCCCACAATCATGGTCCCGACCTGTATCCCCGCGACGGTAATAACGGGGACAAGCGTGTTCTTGAGGCAGTGGACCGTTACAATACGGCCGAAGGGAGTCCCCTTGGCCGCCAGGGCCAGCGCGTACATCGACGCAAGCTCCCCCCGCATACGGTCGCGGATTATGCGCCCGGTAAGGGCGACCATGTTGAGACTCAGGGCAAAGGCCGGCAGCGCGAGGTGGTAGAGGTTATCCACAAAGCCCCGCCCCGCCCCGAACGCGGGAAACCACCTCAAACGCAGGGCAAAGACAAGCATAAGGATGATGGCGTTGAGGAACACGGGAGAAGAGACGCACAACACCATGAAGGCCGACACGGCGCGGTCGACGGCCGTGTCTTTTTTGACCGCAGAGAGCACGCCCAGAGGAACCGCCAACAGCAAGGCCATAAGGGAACTCATGACGACAAGCTCGACCGTCGCGGGAAAACGGGCGGCAAGGAGGGAGGCGACAGGCTGGCGGTGCCTGAAACTGTCGCCCAGGTCCCCCCGCAGCGCCCCGCCCATCCAGATGACGTACTGGACGGGAAGAGGCTTGTCAAGATGATAGCGGGCCGCGAGGGCGGCGCGGGTTTCGTCGCCGACGCGCCGCCCCCCCGTCATCGCGGTCAGAGGATCGGCGGGGGCAAGACGTATAAGGAAAAAGATCGCCGCCGATACGGCGAAGACAACGGGGACAAGGGAAAGAAGACGCTTCATGATATAGGGAACAAGCGGCGGAAGGCCCGGCACGGCGAAGGGGATCTTTTTCACCCGTTCAAAATACAGGGAACGGAAAGATTGTGCAAGGGAAGCGTTTACACGCGTGGAGTTTTCGCAGAGCGAAAACTCCCCAGCATGTATACATGCCCCGTTCCCCATGGTAGAGTTACCAGCGTTACATAAAGCAAGGAGGCAAACCGTATGCATACGCCGCGCCGTTTCCCGTATCGTAAAAAGATTCTTACCCCCCCACAGGCGCCAGGCAGTTTTTGTTTTTCCCTTGTATGTTGCTGCCTTTTTGCCGCCGCGCTCCTTGCCGGGTGCCGCAAAGCCGGGGGCTTTGTTCTTTTCTTTGAGATCCCCGATCTCTGGGACGGGACCGTCGCCGCAGGCTTTGCCGGCGGGTCGGGCAGCGCGGCGGACCCCTACCGTATATA
>JAIRXH010000066.1 GCA_031268385.1 Treponema sp.
ACTGGCTAACCTTCGGTTAGCTTGCAAGTCTTGCAATTTTTCAGGCTAAAGCCAGGCTTTAGCCTTACAAAATCGCGTTTTGAAGCGGAATTTGTTCAATAACTGAAGTTATTGAACAACTCTATTTATCAATTGCTGAAACAAAGACGTTATCGACATCTGTACCTGAGACAGTTGAAGGAAGAGTTATTGACCTTTTTCAGTTGGGTAGAGGTACTGCAAAGTATTAGGGCAACGCTGATCAACTTGACGCTAATCAGCGTTGCCCTGGAAACCGTTATTCATGACAGAACGGCAAGCGGCATTAAGGCAGGACTGGTATCCCAGACGCAATTTACACAAAAATTGTTACAGGCTCCCCGCCGCTGTCTTTCAGTGGAAATCTCCCCAGCGCTTTCCGGTTTCCACGCTGACACGAAGCGGGACGCGGAGGCTCACCGCGTTTTCCATTACTTCCCGCGTAATCTTCGCCGCCGCCGGGGCTGCTTCCCTGGGGCACTCAAGGATGAGTTCGTCATGCACCTGCAGAAGCAGGCGGGCGGGGCTCTTTGCCGCCTTGAGGGCCCCGTCGAGTTTTATCATCGCGGTCTTCACAATGTCGGCGGCGGAACCCTGTATGGGCGTGTTGACCGCGACCCGTTCGGCGGCGGCCTTTTCGGTTTTGTTCCCCGAGTTGATCGTCGGGATATAACGGCGGCGGCCGAAGATCGTCGAGGCATAGCCTGTTTCTTCGGCCTGCCGTATCAGTTCTCCTATGAAGCGGCTTACCCCGGAGTAGGTTTCGAAATAGGCGTCTATGAAGGCCGCAGCCTCCGTTCTGCTCAACCCCAGTTCGTTGGCAAGGCGGAAGGCGCTCATTCCGTACATCACGCCGAAGTTGATTGTCTTGGCAATGCGGCGCTGATCCCCCTGTACGTCTTTTTCGTTTATGCCGAAGATGAGCGCCGCCGTTCTGGCGTGCACATCCTTGTTTTCGCGGAAGGCGGTGCAGAGTTCCCTGTCTTCCGAAAGATGCGCCAGAATAACCAGCTCTATCTGACTGTAGTCGGCCGAAACAAGGAGGCTCCCCGGCTGGGCGGTAAAGGCTTCCCTGATGCGCCGCCCCTCTTCCTCGCGTATGGGAATGTTCTGCAGATTGGGTTCCCGGCTGGAAAGCCTGCCGGTGGCGGTGCCGGTCTGCACGAAACTTGTGTGAATGCGCCCTTCCCTGTCGGCGGTATCAACAAGGGCGTCCACATAAGTCGACTTGAGTTTTGCCAGGGTCCGGTGCCGGAGGATAAGGGCAGGAACCGGGTCTTCACGGGCAAGTTCCCCAAGAACTTCAACGTCGGTTGAATAGCCGGTCTTTGTCTTTTTTCCCGGCCTGAGCTTCCGTTCCCTGAAGAGCACTTCCTGAAGCTGTTTTGGGGAACCAAGGTTGAATTCATGCCCTACCGTTTTCCACGCCTTCGCCTGAACGCGGTCCATTTCATCAAACATCTCTTTCCCGTAACTTTTGAGCCTGCCGCTTTCTATTCTGATTCCCGCTCCTTCCATTTCGGCAAGAATGGGAAGCAGAGGCATCTCCATATCAAGGAAGAGCGAAAGCGGCCCGGTCTCTTTCAGCCTGGATTCCAGGTATTCCTTCAGGCGCATGGCAAGATCCGCGTCTTCGGCCGAATAGCGGCAGGCGGTTTTCAAATCCACCATGTCGAAGGTTCCGCCTTTGGGAACAACGTCGTTATAGGCAATAGGGGTATAATCAAAATGATGGCCGGCAAGCGAATCAAGGGAATAGTTGTTCCGCTCAGGATCATCCACCCAGGCGGCAACCATGGTATCCCATATACGGCACTTCCACTCGGGAATGCCCCAGCCCCGGCTTACCTTGTAGTCGTATTTGGCGTTGTGGGCGACAATTGTCATGGAAGGATCGTCAAGCAGCGGAGCAAGAAGGGAACGGACCTCCAAGGGATCAAGAAAATCGTCCGCGCCGTTTTCCTTTGCCGCGCCTTCCACTTCCGTGCCGGGAGAAGGAACCCCATGCGCGGCCACGGGCGCGTAAAACGCCTCCTTCGGTTTCAGCGAAAACGAGATTCCTATGGGACGGGAATTCCAGGCGTCAAGGGAATCGGTCTCAAAATCAAGCGCAAGGAGCTTTTGTTTTTTTGCCGCGGCAAATATCTTTTCAAGTTCGTTTACGCCGGAGACAATGCGGTAAGTCCCCCCGCCCAGGAGCGAAGAAGGCGGCGGCGGCCGGACAGCCCCGTCCCCGGCCTTTGGGCTTTTCGGGGAAGCGGCGTCTCCGGGGTGCGCCGCGGCCGGGGCGGCGTCCTTTATTCCGGGATCAAGGATGCGGGCGGCCTGCCGTATCCCCTCGCGCATCAGAACCGCGGCCCCTCCGGCGCGGTCAATGTTTTCCACAGAAAGTTCCTCAATGTCCGAGACAGGAAGGGGAACCTTGTTTTCCAGTCTGACAAGATCCCGCGAAAAAAAGGCGTCTTGTTTCCCTTCGGCCAGCTTCTTCCCTGTAGAGCCTTCAATGCCGGCAAGATTTTCGTAGATTCCGTCAAGCGAACCGTAACGGGCCATGAGCTTGACTGCGGTCTTTTCTCCTATTCCCTTGACGCCGGGAACATTGTCGGAACTGTCGCCGGTAAGCGAAAGAAGGTCAAGCATCTTTTCCGGGGTAACCTGCCATTCACGCTTGACCTCCGCCGGACCCACAAGCTCAAAGGGAAAACCTCCCACCGTGCCCGACGGTGTTTCGGAGGGGGCTTCTCCGGCCCCGCCGGCCCTGGCCGGTTTGACGGGCCTTAATTCCCAAGCGCCCCCTCCCACAAGCTGCAGAAGATCCTTGTCCGACGAGATGATGTAACACTGACGCCCCTCGGCCCGGGCCATTCCCGCCAGTGTGGCGATGATGTCGTCCGCCTCGTAGCCGTCAAGACGCAGAACGGGAACGCCCAGCGCGTTGAGGACTTCCTCCACAAGGGGAACCTGTTCATGAAGATCTTCGGGGGCCTTCTGCCTTGTAGCCTTGTATTCGGCGTACATTTTGTGCCTGAAGGTCGGCGTCCGGGAATCGAAGACCGCCGCGAGCCGCTTGGGCTTTTGCGGTCCGGCGAGAAGTTTTCCCCCGCCGTCAAAGGCGGGAGCCCCTTCACAGAGGAGACTTATGAGGGTTCTTGAAAAGCCGAACAGGGCCGAGACATTCCGGCCGGCGGCGTTCCGCAGGGGACGGGAAAGAAAAGCGAAATACGAGCGGTATATAAGACCATAGGCGTCTATAAGGTAAAGGGCCTCTTTTTTTCCCGGCATGAAATCCTCCGTAACGATTTTACCGCATTTTCGGGGATTGTCAAACCGAGCCGGAGGGTATTATAGTGAAGCGGAATTTGTTCAATAACTGAAGTTATTGAACAACTCTAGTACATGCGGAAGAAAATTACTCAAAACGGAGGCAGGTATGAGTAGTAACAATGAAACAGTTGAAAAGAAAAAACTGTTCGAATTCAAGACAATCACAATTGTGGCCATTGGTTTGGGAGCGGCGATATTCACGCTGCTCTTCATGTTTGTCAAGATACCCTCACCCGTACCGGAAACCAGTTTCCAGACCGCGTACGGCATAGCGGGGTTTTTTGGCGCGCTCTTTGGTCCCATCGCCGGGGCGCTTATAGCCTTTATAGGGCACGCCATAAGCGACGCCGTCCAGTACGGCTCGCCCTGGTGGAGCTGGGTTGTCGCCAGCGGCGTTTCCGGATTCGTCTACGGCATATCGTACAAATTCCTCAGAATCAGGGAAGGACATTTCAACTGGAAAAGCATTGTGATATTCAATGTTGTCCAAATCATCGGGAATGTTATTGCCTGGATAGTGGTTGCTCCGGTACTTGATATTTTGGTATACAAGGAACCCGTCAATCTTGTGTTTACCCAGGGCGCCGTGGCCCTCGTGATGAATTCCGTCAGCTGCGCCGTCATTGGTTCCGTGCTCCTCAGTATCTACGCGGCAACCCGCATGCGGGAAGGCAGCCTGAAAAAGGGCGGTGATGCCTGAACCGGTTATCAGTTTCAGCAATTTCGGGTTCCGGTACTTCAGTCAGGCGGAGAATACGCTGCATGACATAAATCTGGATATCGCGCCCGGCGAAAAGATACTGATAATCGGGGCAAGTGGCAGCGGCAAGAGTACGCTCGGCCGCTGCCTTAACGGCCTTATCCCTTTTTCATACAGGGGAAAGACAAGCGGTTCGCTTTTTATCGGCGGCAGAAGGGCTGCCGCCGGGAATATCTTTGAGCTTTCAAAACAGGTAGGAACGGTACTTCAGGACAGCGACAGTCAGTTTGTCGGCCTTACCGCGGGTGAAGACATTGCCTTTTCGCTTGAAAACGACGCGGTAGCTGCCGAAGAAATGCGCGAACGTGTGGCAAAGGCCGCCGCGATGGTGGACATGGACAGACTGCTCGATTCTTCCCCCTTTGAGCTTTCCGGCGGGCAGAAACAGCGTACCTCGCTGGCGGGCGTCATGACAGGCGGCGCGGAGATTCTTGTTTTTGATGAACCTCTGGCGAATCTTGATCCCGCGACGGGGAAAACGGCGATTGAGCTTATCGACGAAATTCACGCCGAAACAGGCAAGACCATTATCATTATAGAACACCGCCTGGAAGATGTGCTTCACAGGCATATCGACCGCATCATTACCGTCCGCGACGGCCGCATAGCCGCCGATACGGACAGCGATCATCTGCTCAGTTCCGGCATACTTGCCCGGAACGGCATACGGGAGCCGCTCTACATTACCGCCCTCAAATACGCCGGTGTGAATGTACGGCCGGAACTGCGCCCCGGCCGCATCGACACCCTTGACATGGACGCCGCCGGGGAGCCGCTTCGAAAATGGTTCACCGGGGCAAAAAAGGAAAAGCGCCCGCGTTCCCAAAAAAGCATTCTCAAAATTGAACATCTGTCGTTCTCGTATGAATCGGGCAGGGAAGTTCTGCATGACATCAGCTTCGACATAGGCGAAGGAGAGATGGTTTCAATCATTGGAAGAAACGGTGCGGGAAAATCGACGCTGACCAGGCTGCTCTGCGGCTTTGAGACTCCTTCTTCGGGAAGCATTTTTTTCGACGGCAGGGACATCAGGGATCAGACGATACGGGAACGGGCGGAATACATAGGCCTTGTCATGCAGAATCCGAACCAGATGATCTCCGAAACGATGATACGGGATGAAGTGGGCCTCGGGCTCAGGCTGCGCGGCATGGGCGGGGCGGAAAAGGAAGAGCGGGTCATGAGAACGCTTGAAATCTGCGGACTTAAGCCTTTTGCCGGCTGGCCCGTTTCCGCGCTCAGTTTCGGGCAGAAAAAGCGGGTTACTGTCGCGTCCATACTTGTTCTTGAGCCGCGCATACTAATTCTGGACGAGCCGACCGCCGGGCAGGATTACCGCCACTATTCCGAATTCATGGATTTTCTTGAGACGCTGAACAGGCGGGGCGTTACCGTGATCCTCATTACCCACGACATGCACCTGATGCTTGAATATACGCCAAGGGCGATTGTGCTCTCGGACGGCAGGCTGGTCTCCGACGCGGCCGCCAGCGACATTCTTACAAATGACGAAGTAATACTGGAGGCGAATCTCAGGGAAACGTCGCTGTATACGCTGGCGCGGAAGGCGGGAATTGACAACAAGGCGGGATTTGTCCAGGCTTTTATCGACTGGAAGGCGGCGGTTCATGCCGCGGAACCCGCCCGGGAATATGAAACGCCGCCGGTGGAGCGGCAATGAAAATACGGGTATTTTCCTACAACAATCTTGATACGCCTGTTCACCGCATGAGCGGTCTTTCAAAATTTATATGCTTTCTGCTGCTCTCCTTTACGGTGATGTTTTCATTCGACATCAGAGTCATTCTGTGCGTCATGGTTTTTTCGCTGTGGGCGCTCCGTATATCGCGGATACGGTATTCGCAGATTAAGGGAATGATTATGTACGTAGCAGTCTTCCTGCTTGTCAACTTCATCCTGTCCTATCTTTTTTCGCCGGAACAGGGGCCCATGATATACGGCACACATCACGAATTCCTGCGCATCTACGGCAGCTATACTTTTACGCTGGAACAGCTTCTCTACCAGGGCACCAAAACAATGAAGTACGCCTCGGTAATTCCGCTTGGCATCATCTTTCTTTTTACCACAAACCCCAGCGAATTCGCGTCGGCGCTCAACGGCGTTAAAGTACACTACAAGGCGGCCTACGCGGTGGCCCTTACGCTGAGGTATTTTCCGGACATACAGCGGAGCTACAACGATATAAGCATGGCGCAGCAGGCGCGGGGGCTCGACATGAGCAAAAAGGTGAAACTTGGACGCCGGTTCAAGAACGCGCTCCTTATCATAATTCCGCTGATCCTCTCCACGATGGACCGCATTGAAGGCATCAGTAACGCGATGGATCTGCGGGGTTTCGGAAAAAAGAAGACGCGGACATGGTATTCGCGCGGCGCGTTCAGCCGGCTTGACTGGACGGCCGTCGCGGTTTCGTCCGCGATTTTCGCGGCGTCCATCATAATATCCGTGTTTGTCAATCACAGCCGCTTTTTCAATCCGTTTGTCCGGTAAGGGGGGAATATGGGCAGAAAACCGATACTGGTTTTTCAGACCGACTTCACATACAGGGAAGGGGCCGTCTGCGCCATGTACGGCGTGGTCAAGACCGTAGACCGCGATCTTGAGATTTTCGACGGCAGCCATGAACTGCCGAAGTTCGATGTCTGGAGCGCGTCGTACAGGCTGTATCAAAGCATGGAGTTCTGGCCAAAGGACACGATATTTGTTTCCGTGGTAGATCCAGGCGTGGGAACCGGACGCAGGGCCTGCGCCGCCAGAACCGTTAACGGCTATACAGTTGTTACCCCGGACAACGGCAGCCTTACCCATACGGCGACGAAGATTGGCATTGCGGAGATACGGGAAATAGACGAGCGCATAAACCGCCTTGAAGGTACCAGGGGCGTATCTGTTTTTCACGGCAGGGATCTGTTCGGCTACTGCGCCGCGCGGCTTGCCTCGGGGATTATTACGTTCAAAGAGACAGGGCCCGCCTATTCCGTGGATGAAATCAAACGGCTGCCCATAATCGAACCTTCAATGGATTCGCGCGCCGTGCGGGGCATACTTGAAATAGACGATCCGAATTTCGGGAATATGTGGACAAACATACCGCTTGCGATGTTTACAAAGGCCGGTTTTTCATACGGCGACATGCTGCATGTTACCATACGGCACGGCGGCCAGGCTGCCTTTGAAGAAGCTGTGCCCTTTGCCCGGTCTTTCGGTTATGTCGAAAAAGGGAGGCCTGTCATCTACAACAACGAGCTTATGAACATCGCCATAGCCCTGGCGGAAGGAAATTTTTCCTCGGCCTACAGCCTCGGATACGGAGCCGGCTGGGAAGTCGAGTTCGCAAGCACGTAACGCCGCCCACCGTGCATCGCGCCCCGTGCGTCGCGCCCCGTGCGTCGCGCCCTGGAGTTTTTGCCTCCGGCAAAAACTCCCCAGGCGAAGAAACAATGGCCGCCGGCCCTTGTTTCTTCGCCCCTATCCCTTGATGTCTATAAGGGACGCGGTGTTCATGTCGGAGAAAGCCGGTTTTGTGGCGGCGTAGGGGTTGCTTCTGAGGGACTTGATTTCGGAGCGGAGTTCCAGCATACGCCGGGAAAGAAGTTCCTTGTTTCTGCCTGAACGGATCAGCGCCTCGCTTTTCAGATCCTCCAGCGCGGCTTTGAGATCCGGCACATCGTCTTCCCTGCCGGCCTGCTGCCCGCCCTCGCGCCTGATGGAACGGTACATGTCTTCAAGCGGATTGATGACCTTCTGGATGGAAAAAATATCCGCGACTATCTTCTCTTCAAGCTCCACGTGGGCAAGCAGTTCCCCCGCCGTACCGGTTTCGATAACATCCTTTTCTCTATCCAGCACATCAAGATACGAGCGGAAACGATCCCGCTGTTCCCGCAAAAGCGTCCTGAAACGCCGCAGGACAAGCACCCGCTGTTCCAGTTCCCCAGGATCAATCCCCCTTGCATCCGGTTTTTTTTCTTCTGTAACTACCGCCATGTCCCCTCCCTAGCCGGCAATGTTGACACCACTTACCTCTTTGTATGAAGTTTCAGCGGGATTTCTGGACACGATCTCGTTCCAGGCGCCCCGCAGTTCGTTTATCATGTTCCGTATAATCGTAATCCGCTGTATGTCTCCGTTGATATTGGCCTCCAGAAGCTCCTTGTTGAACCATGTGTACAGGGCAAAAAGGTTCTTCGCAATATCTTCCCCCTGCTCAAAGTCCAGAGACACGGTCAATTCCGTAATAATCTCCTGCGCCTTGAGTATGCATTTGTTGATGTTCTCGATTTTTCCAGGATCTTTCTTTGACATATTCGTCCCCAACAGTTCAAGCCCCCGGTCCAGGCTTTTTATCGCCTCATCATAGAGCATGATGATAAGCTGCCCCTGGCTTGCCGTCTTGACCCTTGTTTCGCGGTAGGCCGATAACCCGTTTGTATATGCCAAAATAACCCCCTCCCCGTCCAAAAGCCGGATTTTCCCGTTTTCATCCCTGAAAACAGGTACACTCTTCTTTATCGGCAGGGATTTTTTATTGTCAAGGGAATTTTAAAGAAAACCCGAAAAAAAGAATAGGG
>JAIRXH010000126.1 GCA_031268385.1 Treponema sp.
GCCGACTTCTTCTCCCTGACAAACTTCTTGAAATCGGGCCAGACATCGGGATCGTTCGGAGCGTACAAGAGTCCGGTATAATTGAAACCCGCGCTCATTGTCATAAGATCTTCAATAACGGGCGTTACCCGTAGCGGCACAAGCGCGTTCCCCTCGCGGACTTTCACCCGGTCAATTCCGGGAAGGAACTTGCTTACCGGATCGTCAAGGCGGAGTTTTCCCCGTTCGACAAGCTGCATAACCGCCGCCATACAGGCGACCTTTGAGCAGGAATACATCCAGCACAAGTCGTCATCCGAAACCGGCCGGCTTTTCGCGTAATCGGCGTACCCCGCGCTGTGGCGGTACACTTCCCGGTGTTTGTAATACACGCTGCAATCGCAGCTTGGAACATGATACAACTCTTCGATAGAGTCCATATACGCGGTGAGTTTTGAAAAATCCATCATTCCTCCTTGTCACGCACAGGGATCATCACGCTTCGGCGCGATGGCGCTTTTCCAGCTCTTCAATGATGGCGGGGTATTCCCTGTCCAGCTTGTAGGCCAGCATTAACACAACCTGCAATACATAGATGACGATGGGAACATAGACAAAACAAATACGGATGGCTGTTAAAGCCGACGGGGGCTGTGCCGCCGCCAGGCCGTTATACCCGGCCGCGGCCAGCATGCCGCCGAACAGGGCCGTACCAATGCCGCTCCCCACTTTTTGGCTCACCGTAACCGCGCTGGTGTTTACCGCGAAAGCCTTGACGCCGGTTTTCCATTCGCCATACGCGATTGTGTCGGCGCACATGCCCATGCAGACGCCGTTGATGACTCCAAAACCAATGCCGCGCAGTCCAAGTGAAACAATCAGCACAAGATTGTTATTGGAAAAAACCAGAAGCACCGCGCCCAGCAGCATGACAAGCGAAGCGCCCATGGCAATCTTTCCCTTGGCGATCCCAATCTGGATGACAAACGGCACTATGAAACAGGCAATGACCGCCGGAATATGGTGATACAGAATAAGGCTGCCCGTCATGTTTTGATCGTTCAGAATGTACTTGGCGTAGTATACCCCTATAGTGAGGGTAGTTACCTGGTGCAGAACATACAGGAACAACATGGCCAGAACCATAAGCCAGTATTTGTTTTTAAGCAGGGACAAAAGCGCCTTCAGCAGGGGAAGTTTTTCTCCTTCTTTGTGAACCAGCTTTACGCGCTCCTTCGTCCCAAAGTAGACTACAATACTCGCGACGCATCCAATAACGCCCAGGATTACCCCAAACTTGACCCACGCGGTCTGGCCGCCGCCGAGCAATTCGATAATGCGCAGGAAGAAGAAAGCCAGAAACATCTGTATTGTTCCGGCGAAAAACAGCCTCAAGGCATGGGCTGTAGAGCGGCTCTTGGTGTCGAGGGTGGCGTATGTGGGTAAAGCGACCAGCGTGGACGCGACTACTGTGTATACAATAGTCAAAGAGAAATTGTAACTGACAAAGATGTACACCAGTTTGCCGATTTCAGGCACATCGGGCACCGTAAAGAGCGCGATGAACGCGACTACAAGAGGCAGCGCGGCGCGAAGGAACCAGGGACGGGCATTACCCGCCTTTGAACGGGTATGATCAATAATGTTGCCCATTATGACATCGCTGATTCCGTCCAGAAATTTGCTTACGAGGATGACAATACCAACACTGCCCGGATTTACACCTATGACATCCGTGTAAAAGAAGACCAGAAACGAAGCGACTACCGTGTAAAGGGGATTACCGGCAAACTCGGACAGCGCGTACACGATCTGTTCACGAAAGGGCATGATCTCCAAAGACTTGTCTTTGGTCTCTTTAACAGTATCCATGACTCCTCCTTATTCTTTGATAACAGGATACATCACTTTGAGGAAAACGCAAGTTTTTTTTTCAGGAATTTTTTCCGGTTTGCGCGGAAGGAGGAAACGCGGCCCGCCGGGTCTTAAGGGTAACGCCGATTGGCCGCACGTCAATCAGCGTTACCGCGTTTTTCCCCGGCCCGTTCCGCGTTATTCAGCCCAGAGCCGGCTCCTGTCGACCGCCTTGTGCCAGCCGGAAAGAAGGACATCCCGCTTTTCCTTTTCCATCCGGGGGAAAAAGGTGGCGTCGCATTTCCACATTTTTCGAATCTCGGATGTGTCCTTCCAGAATCCGACGGCAAGACCGGCAAGATAGGCCGCGCCCAACGCGGTGGTTTCCCGCACGACAGGACGCCTGATATTGCCGCCCATGACATCGGCCTGAAACTGCATGAGGAATTTATCCCTTGTCGCCCCTCCGTCAACTTTGAGTTCAGAAAGGCGGACTCCTATATCCTTTTCCATGGCGCGTATAAGATCGAGGCTTTGATAGGCGATAGATTCCTGCGCCGCCCTTATGATGTGGTAACGCTTTGTCCCCCGTGTAATGCCCACGATGCAGCCCCTGGCGTACATGTCCCACCAGGGAGCCCCAAGGCCGGTAAAGGCCGGCACGAGGTACACGCCGCCCGTGTCGGGAACCTTGCCGGCGTAATATTCAGCATCGGCGCTTTCGGTGATAAAACGCATCTCGTCCCGGAGCCACTGTATCACGGCGCCGCCCACGAAGACGCTTCCCTCAAGCACGTACTGAACGGACCCGGCCCCCGCCGCTATGGTTGTAAGAAGGCCGTTTTTGCTTTCCGCCGCCTCCCCGCCGGTGTTCATGAGGAGGAAGCAGCCGGTCCCGTAGGTATTTTTCGCTTCGCCCTTTTCAAAACAGCACTGGCCGAAAAGCGCCGCCTGCTGATCCCCCGCGTCCCCGGCGATGGGGATCTCCGTTCCCTGTATGTTGACGTTCCCGTAGATTTCGCTTGAGGAGCGCAGTTCCGGCAGCATGGCGCGGGGAATATCCAGGGCTTCAAGCAGCGTATCGTCCCAGTCGAGCTTGTGAATGTCGAAGATCATTGTACGGCTGGCGTTGGTATAATCGATGATATGGGCCGCGCCGCCTGAAAGCCGCCAGACAAGCCAGGTATCCACCGTACCAAAGAGTATCTCCCCTTTTTTCGCCCGTTCCCGCGCCCCTTCGACATGATCCAGTATCCACTTTATTTTTGTTCCCGAAAAATACGCGTCGGGAACAAGGCCCGTAACTTTCCGTATATGATCCCCAAGGCCCTTTTTGACAAGGCCGTCCACAATATCGGAGGTGCGCCGGCACTGCCAGACGATGGCGTTGTAAACGGGCCGGCCCGATGCCCTGTCCCAGAGCACCGTAGTCTCCCGCTGATTGGTAATGCCGACCGCGGCGATGTCGGCGGCCTGTATGTCGTGTTTGGCAAGCAGTTCCATCATTACCGCGTACTGGGAGGAATAGATCTCCATGGGATCGTGTTCCACCCAGCCTTCCCTGGGGTAAAGCTGGGCAAATTCCTTCTGCTCCACACCCGCCATGTTCTGATCACGGTCAAAGAGTATGGCCCGTGAACTGGTCGTCCCCTGATCCAGGGCAAGAATGTATTTGGGCATTGTGTCTTCCTTATTGGAACCCGCAGGCTGTCTGTATGCGGTTATTCTGCTGCCGAATCCGTTTCCTTGTCAATGTACGGGCCGGAATTCCCCAGGGCGGCTGCATTTACTTTTTTCAGCGCCAAAACTTCCTTAAAGGCGGCATATTTTGAAGAAAAAATTCACCGCCAAGTCGCCGAAGTCGAAAAAGGAAGAGAAAAACAAAGCTT
>JAIRXH010000143.1 GCA_031268385.1 Treponema sp.
GTATAGACGGCGGGACGCCGCCTGGCCGCGCGGACGGAAAGAGGAAGATAGCCACGGACTGCGCGGAAGAAACCATGGACCACGCGGACGAATTCGGCGTCAGCCCGTGCGATGGAACCCTTTCATACCGGTATGGGACCATTGCGTCCAAGGACGGAACCGTCGCGTACAAGGACGGAACCACTGCGTACAAGGACGGAACCGTCGCGTACGGGGCCATACAAGATGGTCCGTGTGATCCGCGGTCAATCCCCAATGCACTCCCGCTGTCCGCCGGGCGGCCCGGCTATTCCCAATCGTGTTTTTTTGGGGTATCATGCCGGGATATGAAACGCAGGCTTGTTACTTCAGCGCTTCCCTATGTGAACAACGTGCCCCATCTGGGGAATCTTATCCAGGTACTGTCCGCCGACGCCTTTGCCCGGTTTTGCAGGCTCAGGGGCTACGAGACGCTCTATATATGCGGAACCGACGAATACGGTACGGCGACGGAAACCAGGGCCGCCGAGGAAGGAACAAGCCCAAGGGAACTGTGCGACCGCTATCATGCCGTTCACGCCGGCATTTACCGCTGGTTCAACATAGCCTTTGACAAATTCGGCCGTACCTCGACTCCCATACAGACGGAAGTGACCCAGGATATTTTCAGGAAACTTGACCTGGCCGGATACATCACCGAACGCGAGGTTGAACAGCTTTACTGCGATTCCTGCGGCCGCTTTCTCGCGGACCGGTACATACGGGGAAACTGTCCTCAATGCGGCTACGCGGACGCGCGGGGAGATCAGTGTGAACAGTGCGGAAAGCTCCTTGATCCTACGGAACTGGGGGAGCCGCGCTGCTCCGTCTGCGGCATGAAGCCCAGGCCAAGGACGACCAGGCATCTGTACCTGGATCTTCCCAAAATAAAGGACAGGCTCGAAGGCTGGATAGAAACCGCTTCCAAAGAGGGCTTCTGGGCGAACAACGCCGTGCGGATGACGGCGGCCTGGATACGCGACGGGCTGCGCGAGCGGGCCATTACCAGGGATCTCAAATGGGGAATACCGGTTCCCAAACAGGGCTATGAAAACAAGGTGTTCTACGTCTGGTTTGACGCCCCCATAGGCTACATATCGATCACAGGCTGCCTGGGCGAGGAACGGGGAGCGGGCGGCTGGAAGGCGTTTGTCGATTACTGGTGGAAGAGTCCGGGCGAAACGGAACTTTTCCAGTTTATAGGCAAGGACAATATTCCCTTTCACACGGTGATCTTTCCCTCAAGCCTCCTGGGAAGCGGCGGCGGCTGGACCATGCTGCATCACATGTCAAGCACCGAGTACCTGAACTATGAAAGCGGCAAGTTCTCCAAATCAAAAGGGATAGGGGTCTTCGGCACCGATGTCATGGAAACGGGGATTCCCGCCGATGTGTGGCGCTTTTATATTTTTTACAACAGGCCCGAAAAGGCCGACGCCCTTTTTACCTGGAAGGATTTTCAGGAGAAGGTGAACGGCGAACTCATAGGCAATCTGGGCAACCTTGTAAACCGCACCCTCTCCTTTGTACGCCGTTACTACGGCGGAACAATTCCCGGCGCCGGGGACGGCGGAGACGGGGACAGTTCTTTTATCGGCGAAGTGCGCAGGTACGAGGAAGACATTGCCCGCAGGCTGGAACGGGCCGAACTCCGCGACGCCTTTCGCCTGGTCTTTGAATTGTCGTCCCTCGCCAACAAGCGCTTTCAGGACACGGAGCCCTGGCGGCTGCGAAAAGACGATCCTCCGCGCGCCGCGGTGGTTATCCGGGAGCTTGCCCTCGTGGTCCGCGACATGGCGGTGCTGACCGGGCCGTACATGCCGGACGCCGCGGCGAAGATCGCCTCCTTCTTCGGCCTTGTGCCCGAAAAGGATCTTTCCTGGGAAGATCTGGGCCGCGCGGGGAAAATGGACGGAACGGTAACAAGCGAAGTGCTCTTCGCGAAGCTGGAAGATGAAAAAATCGGCGAACTCAGGAACCGCTATTCGGGAAGCCAGAAGGAAAGGCAGGCCGAAGGGAGCCGGAAGGACGGCCTGGACATTTCGGGGGCCCCCGGCCCCAAGCCCCCTTCTTTCACCTCGACGCTGGATCTCCGCGTCGCGGAGATCGTCAAAATAGAACGCCATCCGGGAGCCGACAGGCTCTATGTGGAAACCCTCGACATCGCGGGGGAAGAGCGGATCATCGTTTCGGGGCTTGTTCCCTTTTACCGTGAAGAGGAGCTTTTGGGAAAACGGATCATTGTCGTTTACAACCTGGCGGCGGCAAAGCTCCGGGGCGTTGAAAGCCGGGGCATGTTGCTTGCCGCTTCGGATCACAGGGGGGAAGGCGGCGCCGAACGGGTCGAGGTTCTTGACGCGTCGGGCGTTCCCGAGGGAACCCGCGTTCTTCCCGAAGGCGTAGAGGCCGGGGATGTCCCGGCCGAAATAGATATAGACGCCTTTTTTGCCGTTCCCATTACGGTGAGGGACAACACCGTTTTCGCGGACGGAAAGCCCCTTACCCTCGCGGGAAAGCCTCTTCGCACGGGGATCATTTCCGACGGCGGGGTTCATTAAGGGTTCTGGGGAAGCGCTGATCTATTCGAATGCGAATAAATCGGCGCTGCTTTGATGTGGAGGCCGTACATGAACGGGGATGACGAAAGGGAAAATTCCGTCCGCTCTGCCGTTCCCGCCGATCTTTCCCTCTGCGGCGGGGCCGGTTCCTTTCTGCAGTCCGCTTTCTGGGGAAACTTCAAATCCCGTTTCGGATGGGAAACGCGGCCCTTTTCCCTTGAATGGGAAAGGGGCGGAAGCCGTCCCCTCCTTGTGCTGTGCCGCGCTCTCTGTCCGGGCTTCTCTTTCGCCTATGTTCCCTGGGGGCCGGAGGCGCCGGGGCCGCTTCTCCCGTTTCCCGGAAGCGGAGGCGCGCCGGGCGGCGGGGCCCTGCTTGCCGCCCTGGCGGAAAGCGTCAAACCCTTTCTTCCCCGGAGCGCGGCGTTCATCCGTTTTGATCCGCCCTGGTACGGCCTTGAATCTCCTCCCGTTCCGGGCGCTCCCCTTGTACGCGCCGCTTCGGACGTGCAGCCGCCCGGTACGGTGCTTGTCGATCTTGAACGGGACGAAGAGGTCATGCTTGCCGCCATGAAGCCGAAGTGCCGCTACAACATCCTTTTGGCCGAAAGGAAAGGCGTAACGGTGCGCCGGACGGACGCCGGGGGCCTTGATGTCTTTTACGGCCTCCTCTGTGAAACGGCGCGGCGTGACGGCATAACCGTGCACGGCGCCGGTTACTACCGTTCGCTTTTCGATTCCGCGGGCGGGGAGCCGGGCGTCGATCTCCGCCTTTACACAGCCTGTCACGGGGGGGATGATCTTGCCGCCGCCGTGGTCCTCTTCCGGGGTCCTGCCGCGGTGTACCTCTACGGCGCTTCCTCAAATGTCAAGCGGAACCTCATGGCTCCCTACCTCCTCCAGTGGCAGGCCATGAAAGACGCCCGCATCGCCGGCTGCGCCGTTTACGATCTTTTCGGCATACCTCCCTGTGACGATCCGTCGCATCCCATGGCCGGCCTTTACCGCTTCAAGACGGGCTTCGGCGGGACAATCGTACACAGGCCGGGAAGCTGGGACTATGTGTACCGGCCCCTCGTCTTCCGCGCCTCCAGAACGGCCGAAGCCGTGCGGAAGAGGATCATGAACGCCAAACGGAAAAAACGGGGCCGAAGGTAAGGCGGCGGCAGGTTTCGGCCCGGAGTTTCGCCACAGGCGAAATTCCCCAGCCGAAGGAGAAGCGGCGGCAGGTTTCGGCCCGGAGTTTTGCCACAGGCGAAATTCCCCAGCCGAAGGAGAAGCGGCGGCAGGTTTCGGCTTGGAGTTTCGCCACAGGCGAAACTCCCCAGCCAAAGGTGAAGCGGAGCTTCACCTTTGGCAGTAGCCCTTGAGAGGCTCCTCCGTTATACTTGACAAACAATGAATCTTGAAGTCTTTGTTCTCGGCTGCGGAGGCATGATGCCGCTGCCCAACCGCCATTTGACCTCCGTGCTTCTCCGCCGCGAGGGGGAGCTTTTCCTCTTTGACGGCGGCGAGGGAACGCAGGTGTCTTTGAGGCGGCTCAACCTCAGATGGAAAAAAATATCGGCCATTTTTGTGAGCCACACCCACGCGGATCATGTTACCGGCATTCCGGGCCTTCTTATGCTCTCCTCGCAGGTGGACAGGAACGATCCTCTGTATATCATAGGGCCTCCGCGTATAGCCGAATATATCGAAATGAACCGGCGGGTTCTTGATATGTATATCAATTACGAGATCATAGTAAAGGAAATAACCGGAGAGGGAATTGTCTATGAGGGCGAAGGTTTTCATGTGCGCTGTTTTCCCCTGCGGCACACCAAGCCCTGTTTCGGTTATGTTTTTGAGGAAGACGCGCGGCCCGGCGAATTTCATCCGGAAAGGGCGGAGGCGCTGGGCGTGCCCCGCGGCCCCCTGTGGTCCCGCCTGCAGTCGGGCCAGACCGTCGCCGCATCCGGCGGCCGGGAGGTGCTGCCCTCCGAGGTGCTCGGCGCGCCGAGGCCCGGCCGGAAATTCTCCTTCGTTACCGATACCATGGCTTTTCCCGGCATATCAGGCGAGGTGGCCGGTTCGGATCTTTTTGTCTGCGAGGGGATGTTTGAAAAGGAGCTTGAGGAGAGCGCCAGGGAAAAGAAGCACATGACGGCGGAGCAGGCGGCCCGCATTGCCCTTGAGGCGCGGGTAAAGAAACTTGCCCTGATACACTACAGTCCCCGCTACACGGAGTTCAACCTGAAGCGGCTTGCGAGGGAAGCGGAGGCGGTGTTTCCCGAAACGGTGCTGTCCCGCGACCGTACCGTCTTTCCCATTGAATACGATGAATCATGATACAGGCGCGAGGTCTCTGTAAACGTTACGGGACCTTTGAGGCGGTAAGGGACGTGTCCTTTACCGTGGGAAAGGAAGAAGTGCTGGGTCTTCTTGGACCCAACGGCGCGGGAAAAACCACCGTCATGAAAATACTCACGGGTTTTCATTTTCCCTCGGAGGGAAGCGCCCTCATCCAGGGCGTGTCCGTGGAGGAAGATCCCGTGGAGGCGAAGACGCGGACAGGCTGTCTTCCCGAAAACGTTCCCCTTTACGGCGATCTTACCGTCGAGGAGCACCTTCGTTTTGCCGCCGGGGCGCGTCTTGTTCCCGCGAAAAAACGGAAGGGCGCCGTTCAGGCCGCCCTTGAACTCTGCGCGCTTGTGCCGGCAAGAAACAGGCGTGTGGAAACCCTTTCAAGGGGCTACAGGCAGCGGACGGGCCTGGCCCTGGCGCTTGTTCACGATCCGCCTGTTCTTGTTCTTGACGAACCGACCGCGGGCCTTGATCCGAACCAGATCGTGGAGATCCGTTCGCTCATAAAGGAACTGGGAAAGCGCAAGACCGTGATCCTTTCGACGCATATCATGGGAGAGGCCGAGGCGGTTTGCCGGCGGGTGCTGATCATGAACGGCGGCCGCGTCGCCGCCCAGGGAAGGCCCGAAGACATAGCCGGAACGGAAGGAGACGCCGTCTGGGAACTGCTTGCCAGGGGACTTCCTTCCGCCCTGGCGGCGGAGGGAAGAGGCGGCGCGGGATTCACCGTTCTTTCCGCCGAAAGCCGGGGACCGGATCTGATCCGCCTCCGCCTTTCCGTTTCATCAGGCGGCGACGAGGCGGGGGAACGCCTCTTTGACTGGGCCGCGGCGGAAGGGTTCAAGATCCTCTCGATGGAAAGAAAACGCGCAAGCATGGAGGATATCTTCGTAAAGCTCACCGATCCGGGCGAAGGCGGAAAGACCCGGAAAGGTTTTTCCCCGTGATTTTTTTCCCCCGCGCCCTGGCCCTCGCGAGGAAGGAACTCCTGTCCTGCGCCCTTTCTGCCGCCTCTTGGGGGGCGGCGGTGTTTTTTCTCCTCTTTACCTCGATCTGGTTTTTTTATGTTGAGCGTTTCTTCGCCATGGATACGGCCTCCCTGCGCGGTTACTTCGCCGCCTTTCCCCTGGCGTTCATCTTCGTCATCCCCGCCGTTACCATGAAGAGCTGGGCCGAGGAGCGGAAGACGGGGAACATCGAACTGCTCCTTACCATGCCCTTTTCCGAGTGGGATCTTGTGCTGGGAAAATTCGCCGCCGTCCTGGCGTCTCTTGCCGTCATGCTTGTCCTTACCATCCCCCTTCCCCTGAGCCTTCTTCCCTTCGGCGATTTTGACGGCGGGGTGATCGCCGCCGAATATCTGGGGGCGCTGCTCCTTGCCGCCGCCGCCGCTGCCCTGGGACTCCTCTTTTCAAGCCTGTCAAAAAATCAGGCGGGAAGTTTTCTGGGGAGCGCCGCGGCGCTCATGACGATCATGCTGATCAACAGGCTCGCGGCGAACTTTGTCCTTCCCGGCGCCATCACCGCCCTTGCCGGTTTTGTTTCACTTTCCTTTCATTTTGAAAGTTTTTCCCGCGGCGTCATCGACCTGCGCGACATCTTCTTTTTTGTCATTGTGACATTTCTGTTTCTCTATCTTGACACCAGGGTTCTCCTGTACAGGAGATGGAAGTAGCATGACCGGAAAGCGGACGAATGTACTGACATTCCTTTCGCTCCTGGCCTTCCTCTTTGCCCTTCTTGCCGGCAGCCAGGTTCCCCTGCGTTTTGATCTGACGCGGGACAGGGCCTATACCCTGTCTCCCGTTTCCCGGAACCTCTACGCCGAAATTGAAGACGAGGTGCGCATTACCTACTATGTGTCCGGAAGGCTGCGCTCCGCCAGTCCCGTTCCCCGGACGATCGAGGACATGCTTGGGGAATATGCCGCCTCTTCGCGGGGCAGGATCACCCTTGCCGTCCGCGACCCGGAGCGGGCGGATCTGGCCGGACGTGTCGAGGAAATGGGGATACGCCCCCGGCAGATGGAAATCATGGAAAAGGACGGGGCGGTTTTTTCCACAGTCTATACGGGCATCGTGATCGAGTACCTCGAAAAGACCGAAGTAATTCCCCTTGTGTTTTCGCTTGATTCCCTTGAATACGACGTCACGTCCCGCATCCGTTCGCTGATACGGGACAGGGAACGGACAGCCGGGATCATCATAGGCGACAGTTTCCGCAGCCGGGACGGCGACTACGGTCCTGCCGCCCTGGCCATGCTCCGTTCCGGTTTCCGCGTCCTCTGGCTTGAAGCCGGCGGGGAGATCCCCGGAAACCTTTCGGCGCTTCTTGTGCTGGGCGGGGCCGGGGAACTTGACGAATGGGCCCTGTACCATATAGACCGGTATGTAAGGGCGGGGGGAAAGGCGCTGTTCGCACTCGAAGGGGTCGATGTCGACAGGGAGACCCTCCAGGCCCGCAGGGTACACGACCGGGGGCTTCTTGCCATGGTCGCCTCCTGGGGCGCCGAAGTAAAGGAAGCGCTGACGCTTGACAGGCCTGCCCTGAGGATTCCGCCCTATCCCCACTGGATAAACATACAGGCCCAGGCCGGCAGGGCGGATCACCCGGTAAGCGCCCGTTTTGAGGGGGCCGATCTCTTCTGGCCCAGCCCCCTGGAACTTGCCGCGCCCGCCGGGGTACAGGCCGTTCCCCTCTTTACCACATCAAACGGCGCTCGGATCATGGACGGCGATTTTGTCACCGCCTTTGACGCCCCCTCTCTCTATGAACAGGATGAAGGCGGAGGGGAAACGTTCGTCATGGCCGCCGCGCTTTCGGGGATCTTTCCCCCCTGGTTTGACGACGGCGGGGAAGGGCGCCCTTCCCGCATCGTGGTAACAGGAGACGCCGACATGTTTTCCTCCCTTGCCCTGTACACGGGCGCCATGGAACGCAACACCGCTTTCCTGCTCCGCTCTCTTGACTGGCTCGCGAACGACGACGACATCATAGGCCTGCGCGGCCGTTCACGCGGGGGAGGGCGGCTCGACCGTATCGCCGACGCCGGACGCATGGCCGCGTCCGCCCGTTTTGTCCGCGTCCTTAACATGGTCCTCCTTCCGCTGGGGGTTCTTGCCGTCTATGTTATAATCGCCGGAAGGAGGAGGCGTGGAAAATACAGGGCGTAAACGGGACTACAGGCGGCGTCTCGCCGTCCATGTGGCCCTTGTCGTGATCTTTGCCGCGCTCTGGCTTCTCCTGGTTTTTTTTGATCCCGGAAGGATCTCCTCGCGGAAGGCCTCCTACGCCTGGCTTTCCGTCCGCGCGAAAGACGCGGCGGACAGGATAGACATTGTTCCGGCGGGGAACGCGGCGGACGCCGGCCGCGAAGCCGTAACGCTTGCAAGGCGGAACGGCCTCTGGCGCGTCGTGAGGAACGGCAGGGACTACCCCGCGCGCGGCGGGCGTGTTGACGATTTTCTTTCCGCCCTTACCGCCAGGGGGGATTATCCCAAACTGTATTCCTCGGCTTCTTCCGCCGGAAGACTGGGGCTTGACGGGGAACTGTCTTCCCGTGTGGTGGTGCGCGGCGGCCCCGGTCCTCCCCTGCTGGATCTTCTGGTTGGAAATGTCGACAGTACCGGGCGGAACGTGTACCTCCGCCTGGCCGGCGGCGGCGAAATCCGTTCCGGGGAGGATCGTTTTTCAGGCTATATATTTTCGGCTCCCACCCTGTGGTACGATCTGGCCCTCGTCGGGGAAGCGGACGCCGCGCTGGTCCAGCGTATCACCGTTTCCCCTCCCCTCGGTGGTCCGGCGGGGGGCGTCCGCGTGTTTTCCCGTTCCGAAGGGGGATGGCTCATCAGCGGAGTGCGAAAGCCCGGCAGGGCCGCTTCGGAAAACTACGCGCGGACGCTTGTCACCGTTCTTGCCGGGGATTTCAGCGAGGCCGATCCCGAAGACTCCTTCTTTAACGACGGAAGCATTGTCATCGAGCTGGGCAACAACAGGATCTACACCATACGGTTCGGACCTCCCGGCGAATCGGGCCGCCGTCTTGTCCGCGTCTTCATGTCGGAGGGAGGCGAAAACACCGTTTTCCCGTATGTGTACGTTATGCCGGAATGGACGACAGGACGCCTCTTTCGGGACGCCGGTTTTTTTGAAAGCGGGGAACAGGACGCCGGTTAACCTGCGGCCGGCGCTTTGGGAGGTTTTTAACCGGAACCTTTTGTCCGTACAAATTCCCGGTATTTTTCGGGATCGCTCTTGAACGCCACAATGTGGGAAACAGGATCTTCAAGGGCCCGCGCCAGGGCTTCCGACGCCTCAAAAACAATGCGCTCCGCGTCCACGAGCCTTCCCGAACGGGAACTGATGCCTATGCAGAGATCGGTCTTTGAGGTGAACGAATACTTGCTCATGAGGCGGCTGTGAAATTCCTCCGCCCTGGTAAAGCCCATGTCAAGATCGATGTTGGGGTAGATGATGGAGATCCCCTGTTTGCCCTTCTCGAAGATAAGATCCCGAAGGGTAAAGAAGTTGACCGCCTCGTCGGCAAATTCGTTGTAGAAACCGTCGTCAGGACGCCTGAAATTCCTGAATTCCATGACGATAAAGACAAGATCCTGCTCAAAGGACGCGCAGCGGTGCAGTTCCGCGGCAAGGCGTTCGAGGGTGTAGTCTTCCCACCCTATATTGCCGTGGGGTGAAAAGAGCCCGCGCGGACCGGCCCCGTCGTTCTCCCGGAGCGGAGGGGCGGCGCGGTCTTCTTCCGGGGAAGGGGTTTCCTTCGCCGTCTCGCGGACCGGTTCGGGCGGCGCGGTTTCGGGGAGCGGTTCCGCTTTCGGGACGGGCGGCGCGGGAGGGGACGGAGCGGGAGGAGGAGGCGCGGGCGGAACAGCCGGGGGAGGGGGCGGCTCGCGGACCGGCCGGTATGGTGGCCGGGAATACCTGGATCTCGGCGCAATTTCATCCTGCCGCAGCGGCCGGCCGGAAAGGGGATCAAAACGTTCTTCCGGCGAAGGGGAAATTTCCACCCATCTGTTTTTGCCCACAAGCGATTCAAGCAGCAGCGTGAAAAAGGCCAGCGCCAGGGCCGCCAGCACCATGACAAGGGTCTGTTTGAGCACCCCGGAGACGAGGGAGTAGTCCACAGCGAGAGCCGCGGCCCGTATGTTTCCGTTTCGAAGGCCCTCGATGCGCAGAGGAAGGAAGAGCGGGTCGCCGATCAGATCCGGCCGGGACTTGAAACGGGGCGAACCGTTCACCCAGGCAATGACCCCTCCTCCTTCGCGTTCAAAGGCGTATTCCCCATCGGGACCGGAAATGATCACACCCTCTATGGTCCGGGATTCGGCGATGGCGTCCTCAATGGCCGTTATGAACGGCTGATCCATGAAGCCCAGTACACCGGCCGACGAGGCGCGATCGGCGAGATCAAAAAATTCCCGTTCCGCCGTGATACGGCGTTCGTCAATACTGATATAAAGTTTGATTCCCGCGTAAACCAGGGCCGCAAGGTACACAAAAATACAGACCGAGGCTATAATTGAAGTCAGAACACTATAATTTTTTTGACCCATAAGGGATATTATATATGTTTTTTTTTGCTTACGCTACAATGAAACGTAAAAAACGCGGGGAAATGACATGAATTTAAGGAAAATGAGCCTTCCTGAAGGCTGGTATCCGGCGGAAAGTGGGGAAATTGTCCGTTTTTTGCGGGACAAGGCCGCCCCCCGCAACGCCCCCGCCGCCATTGCCCCCCACGCCGGCTGGTTTTTTTCCGGCGCCATAGCCGCGGCCGCCGTTTCTTCCCTTGGAAAAGCGGAAACAATCGCCGTCATCGGCGGTCATCTGTCCAGGGGCGCGTCCCCGCTTTTTGCCCGCGAGGACGCCGTGGAAACTCCCCTGGGAAAGATCATGATAGACGGCGAACTGCGGGAACTTGTGGAAGGGGAGGTTGCGAAATGTTCAGGGACGGCGGAGGACCTGGACGCCGACAATACCGTCGAGGCGCTTCTTCCCATGGTCCGTTACTTTCATCCCGAAGCCCGTATCCTCTGGCTGAGGCTGCCCGCGGAGGAATTTTCCTTTGAGGCGGGGAAGATCCTCGCCCGCGCCGCCCTGCGGGCGGGCCGGACCGTCGCCGTTCTGGGGTCCACGGATCTTACCCATTACGGGAGAAATTACGGTTTTTCTCCCAGGGGAAGCGGGGAAAGCGCCCTTTCGTGGGTCAGAAATGTCAATGATCGGGCCTTTATTGACGCCGTTGAAAGGGGGGATCCCCGTGAAATTCTTGACAGGGCCGAAAGGGACAGATCCGCCTGCTCTGCCGGCGCCGTCCTTGGCGCTTTGGGATATGTTGCGGAAATTACCGCCGAAGAGACTTCCGCCGGGAAGAGGCCTTCGGGAACGGGAGCCCCGGCCGGCCGGGCAAGGCTTGCCGCCTACGGTACAAGCGCGGACGCCTTTCCCGGAAGATCCGTTCCCGGTTCCTTTGTGGGGTACGGCGCCTTTGTTTTTGGCGGTTAGGGAAGTGCCGATGTACGCGCGGGCAACGCTGATTGGCCGCAAGTTAATCAGCGTTGCCCCGACACACCGGCTTTTCCCAGGCTGCGCCGGAGCGGGGGGCATCCCAGGCCGCGAGGACCCTGTCTATTTCACCCGCGCACCATGCCGTAACTTCTTCCAGAAGCTCCGCCGTTCTGACGCGGCTGTTTCTGCCCTTGAAGACCGCCGCTCCGGGGAGGAGGGTGGCAAGGAGCAGCTTCTCTTCGGCGGAAAGGCCGGCCGGTACGCGGCGGCCCCCTTTTCCCAGTTCCCGTATGCCTTTTCTGTAGCGCCTCAAAAATTCCCCGGCGCTCATGCGGGGAACGCCCGCCGAAAAGATGCGGCGTTCGCGGGGGCCCGTCACGCTGATGACGGCGCTTCCCCCGGCTGCGGGGCGGGCCTGTCCTGACGACAGGCGGGCGGCCTTTTCCTCAAACCGTTTCCGGTAGAACGAGAGGGTATCGGTTTCGTAGTACCAGTCCCCGTTTTCCCTCCGTACCTTCGCGAGCGACGGGTTCCGGTAGAGAAAACCCGAAAAAAGGCCCTCCAGCGGGGAAAGGCGGTTCTGTCTTTCGCCGAAATACGGGTACAGGTACGTTCCCCGCGCGTACACCAGCCCGCGCGGGTAGGAAAAATCCGCGCCGTATACGTGTATCTTCGACGCGCCAAGGTACTCCGCGAGCGAAAGCGCCGCGTAGGCGACGTTTCCCCCGGAGCTGTCCACCGAAGGAAAGGAACGCCACATGCGGGAAGCGTATCCGGCCAGGGGATGCCCCCCCGAAAAAAAGCGCGGACGGGCGGAACGGGACGCCACCAGGGGCGGGCTTGCCAGATCGAGAAACAGTTCCGTACCGGGCGGAAGGTCCTTCGTGAAATGGCGGGAGCTGATGTGCTGGCAGTCAATGGAAACCACCGCGTCGGGCCTGATACCCCCGGCGAGCAGGGCGGAAAGGCTTGTGTCCGCGGCGACAAGGTAGACGCCGTTGGCATCCCGCGCCCGTCTTTCCCTGATAAGGGGAATCGCGCTGTCAAGCGAGGGGCCCGCCGCGCATACGGCCGCTTCGCGTATGGCGGGAACCGGGCCGTAGTCCCCCTCGGCCGCCCTCAAGTTTCGTATGATATTGGAAAACCACCGCTTGCCGAACCATGCCTGAACCGAATAATCCGCCGAAACTTTTTCAATGGCGCGCGCTACGGCTTCTCCCGCGCCGCCGAACCGCGCCCTGTCTTCCTCGACGCGGGCGCGGAGGGGAAATGTCCGTATGCCCCCGGAAAGGGCGGGCTGGTAGTTTTCCAGAATATACGCCTCAAGCAGTTCCGGGGAAGGATCGACAAGAAGGCGGAAACGGGGATCCCCCAGCATGCCGATGTATTCCCGTGAACACAGGAGTTCCGCCACCCCGTTGATGTTGTATTCAACGGCAAGAACCCGCCCTGCGTTTTCTCCGGCCAGCGCCGCCTCAATCGCGTAAGCTCCGCCCAGCCCCAGAAAAACAAGGAAACCGTCGTCTTCCCCGGCGGCCGCGGCAAGCCGTTCGCCTTCCCGTTCGGGATCGACAAGTGAATGAAGGGGATGGGCCGCGCCGCCGGGCCCGGTAATCGCGGGCACGATTTTGCCCGACCGCGAGGTAAGGAATTTGTAACAGTTCCGGGTGGTCTCCGCGGCGGAAAGCCTGGAACACAGGGCCGGATCGGAGGCCGAAAGGGCCAGGAGGTTTTGTTCAAAAAGATAATTTTTATCTTCCACCGCCGTCTTCCTCCGCGCGCGGCGCAAGCGCGTAAACGGCGTCCCGCAATTCCGAAGGTTCCACCCCGGCCGCGCTTCTTTCGGGAAAGAGGAGCGGACAAAGTTCCCGGCTGAGGATTTCCCCCGTGCTTTTTTCCGCGAGGGCTCCGGCCAGAATGTCCGCTCCCCTCCGCGCACGAAGGGAGGGGGGAACGGCTCCCGAGGGGGACCGTTCAAAAACCGCCTCCCGAGGGGCCGGGGCTTTTTGTTTCTTCGCGCCGCCATCAACGCCGGTTCTGTTTACACCGGTTTCATCCACACCGAAAAGGGGGTTGTTGTCGCCCAGGGGAACAACCCGTCCCGGATACTTTTCAAGCCGGGTCCTGAACCAGGCGGCGTATATGCCGTAGCTTCCCCCGTCCCTCACGGCGAGGGCCCTTTCAAAACTCCGCGAATAGACGGGACTGAGCCGGGACGAATTTTCCGAAACAAGACGGTCAAAGCCGTAGGGCCTTGAATGGGTACGGATGTCCCGGACCAGGAGATCCGCGCCGGCTATGAAGATCCCCTCCGGGCAAAAATGAAACGCCAGATCCAGCGCCGAGGCCGCCACGGTTCCCCTTTGCGCCAGTGAAACCGAAGGGATGCCCAGGCCCGAAAGGACGATACGCTGCCAGAGGCTGCCGTCGTCTATCGCCAGAAGGGGAAGGGCGGAACACGGCGACGGCAGGGCGGCGCAGAGGCCGGCCGCAAGTCCCGCCGGCATGTCCGCGCCCGGACGGAAGCATTCGTAGAGGTGGAGCAGCGCCCAGTTTCCCCCGTCCGTGCTGATCACCATGTCGGGGACAAGGCCGCGTGCGCGGAGCGCCATGACCGACGAGGACGCCGCGAGGATGAAACATCCGTCTTCCTTCATTTTTTGTATGCGGGGAAGGGCCCCCTCAAGGCCGGGCCCGGAACAGACGACAAGAACCGGCGCGCGGAGGGAAGGCGCCGTGAGGAACGTGAAGGGAAGGGAAAGATTGCGGAAAAAATTCCGCATCCACTTTCCGCCGAAAGCCCGAAGTGTACGCGCGCCGGCGTCCGCCCGTTTTATGAATTCCGCCGTTTCGGCGACAAGGGCAAGGTAATCCCTGCCGTAGACGCCGCGCGCCGGCCGCCATTCCACAATCATGACGCGCGGGGCGGGGGTATCGGGAATTTCACGTTCCAGAAAATCGGCGAGCGGACCCCGGAGGGGCGACCATGAGGGCGTCCTTCCCGGCGCGGCCCCTTCCCCAGTTTCAGGTTCTTCGACATGCAGGGAGACGATCTTCGCTCCGGGGTACCGTTCGGCAAGAAGGGAGGCAAGGTAGCCGCGTCCCGGTTCAATCAGTATGAAATATTTTATTCCGTCCTTTATTGAAAGCGTGTCAAGGTAGCGTTCCGCCTCAAGGCGCGGATTGAAACGGGAATGCAGGCGCGAAAAGCCGCCGTCTTCTTTTTTCCCCGTTTTTCCGACCCCGGCTTCAGGCATCTTACAGATAGGCGTGAAGGTATTTCATGGCCTCACCGGAACTGTTCGCCCTGAATTGAAAGGGCGCCCTTATTTTAAGGCTCCTTGTCAGCCTGTGGGCCAAAAGTTCATGATCGAAATCGCCGGGAACAAGGACAAGGGAAAAACGGCAGGGCAGCGGCAGAGAGGAGCCCAACCCGCCCATGATCCTCGAAAGCGCCCCGGAAAATTCGGTCGAATCACGGTATTCGTCGGGCATTTCAAACACAATGCCCTGAAAGACCGGGTTGCTCCCGCAATATGTGTCTATCCCGTCCGTGACATTCTGCGGGGAAATGGTATGGGCGGCCCTTCTTTTTTGTCCCTGTTTCAGAAGGCTTCGTTCCGTCCCGGCGCCGGCCCTGCTTAACAGCCCCATTTATACAAGTCCCAATTCTCTGAACAGTTTTTTGTAGGTGTCAAAATACTCGGATCTGGCAAACTCTTCAATTTTGTCATCGGGCAGCGATTCAAGAAGCTGATCCATATAGGAAAGAACGGTTTTAAGCTCCTGTTTGATGTTGGAAGGAATGTCCGCCGTATCGTCGTCAAGCCCCTCGTCCGCCGGACCGGCGTCTTCGGTTTCCCGCGGAATGTCCGCCGTCCCGGCCTCCGCGCCGGAGAGTGTTTCCGCTTCCGCCGTTTCGTCAAGCGCGGCTATGCCGTCGGCGAGGACTTCCTTTTCTTCAATGTCGTCCTCAAAGGGAACCGATGAATCGTCGGCTTCCACGATGAAGCCTTCGGGAATAACAGGCGCGAAACTGTCGTCATCGCTGGATTTGACCGAGGGCAGTTCCGGCGTGTCTTCAAAGGAAACTTCTTCGGTAATGTCATCCGCCGAAATGTCCGGGAACGAAATATCTTCCGCTGAAACGTCGGAGAACGAAAGGTCATCCTCCGAAACGTCCGGGAGTGAAATGTCCTCCGCCGAAACGTCGGGGAGCGAAATGTCTTCCTCCTGAATGCCGGGAACCGGACTCTCGTCCTGGATTTGAATGTCCCCCTCTTCGGCGGAAATATCAAACGCGGTATCCTCGTCTGAAAGCTCTATTGAAACATCTTCCGGAACGTTTTCCCCGTCCGGGGCCGGTTTTTCCTCCGGTTCGGGAAGATCCAGATTTATGGAAATATCGTCGTCAAGGGAAAAATCATCCAGCGAGGGTTCCCGCAGGGGATTTTCCGTAATGCCGGCGCTGAGGTCGGGTTCGTCTATAACCGCTTCGGAAAGATCCAGGGAACTTTCGTCAAGGGAAAGGTCGTCAAGGGCAAATTCACCGGTGGTATCTTCCTCGGGGGAAAGTTCGTTTTCCGTTTCAGTTTTTTCCGCCGCCAGTGGATCTTCTTCCAGATAGGTCGTGTCTTCGGGCGGGGAAGTCATGGGCATGGCCCCCTCTTCCCGCAGCTGTTTGAGTTCGTCGCCGTCGTCAAAATTGTCAAAGGAAAAATCGGGAACCTGATCCTCCACTTTCGTTCCGCTTTCCAGTTCGTCAAGCCCGGATTCCCCAACGTCGAAGTCAATGCCGGCGTCATCGGCGGCGGAAACGGATTCGTTGTTTTCCTTAATCGCCGCTTCACTTTCCCCGGAACCTATAATGTCTTCCTGATCCGAGAGCATGCCGGGAAGGGGAACGTTGCCGGTTATATCAAAAGAACCGGTATCGTCCGTTTCCGGGAAACTGTCCGTAAGTTCTTCCGTCGCGTCGGCGCCGGTTTCCTCGGTAAAGTCGGCGGTGTTGAGTATGTTGTCAAGCTCGTCCCCGGTAAGGGCTATCTTCTCGTCGTCTTCCTCGTCGAAGAAGCCGCCCCGGTTCTGGGAGTCGCCGCGGTCCTCGGCGGGCGATTCCCCCTTCACGACGGCGAATTCTTTTTTCAGCGTGGTCAGTTCCGTTCTGATGGACGCCAGTTCGTCCGCTATTTTCATGAGAAGCCGGGTTGAAAGATCCCCGTCCGGGTTTTTTTCCTTTACGGGAACGGGCTCCGTCAAATCGGATTCGACCGGCTCGAGAAAATCGTCCATGGAGATTTCGGTAAATCCCTCTTCGCCGCTGTCCCCGGTTTCCTTTTCCGCGGCGCCTGAAAGATCTTCGCCGTCATCCGGTTCGGGAAGGCCAAGATCGTCAAGGCCGCTTAAACTGTCTTCATCGGGAATGTCAAGATCGGGAAGCGAAGAAAGATCGTCCGAATCGGTCAGGGGATCAAAACCGGAATCGGCGGCGCCGAAAGACGGCGGGGAAGATTCAGGGAATTCCTGGCCTTCGGCGCCGGAAAGATCCTGGGGTTCACTTTTGACCCATACGCCGTATTCGTCAAGTTCGGCGGAGGAGCCTATTGTACCGCGATCGTAATATATCGAAGGTTTTTTTTCGCTTGCCATGAACCGCTCCCAATTATAACACGTATATTACTGATTATCGGCCAATATGGGTTATATAAGTAGTGTTTTTTGGGATAATCACCCCCAAATTCCCCCATAATTCAGATCTTAGCCCATGATTTTTCCCGTTGTCAACCGCATGTACTCAAGATACCGCCTCTCTTTTCCGTAAATTTGACAATGGGAATCTTTAAATATCTCATCGCCTTCTGGATGGCCGCCGCCGTATACGCCATTTTGTCCCTGTTCACCGGGGCCATGGGATTTTCCGCGTACCGGGAACTTCTTTCCGAACGGGACAAACAGCGGGCCAACATGGAAAAACTCGGCCTTGTCAACGAGACCCTTGAAAATACCAAAAACAGCCTTCTTTACGACAGGGACACCATAGCCGTGTACGCCAGGGAACTGGGATACGGCGGCAGGGACGAACGTTTTGTCCGCATCGTGGGACTTGGAGGGGTAAAACGTCCCGCAGTACGGCCCGGAGAAGTCGTCAGGGCGTACCGGCCGGAATTTACGGACGACCACATCATAAAAATAGCGGCCCTTTCGGCCGGCGGGGCCGTCTTCGCGCTTTTTCTGGTTTTCGACGCGCTCAGGCGGGCGCGGGATTAACGGCCCGGACCGCCGGGCAAAACGCCGCCGGGACCCTTTGTCCATTCGACATCCTGTATTTCGGGGATCAGTTCCCTTTCGTCTCCGTTCCGGTGGAAACCCGTCACCGTTTTGATTCCCCGCAGCACGGATCCCCTGCCGTACAGCCTCAGTTCCCAGATCATCGGCTCCGCGCCGGCGCTGAGTGTTCTGGCGTCTTCGTAGGGCAGGGGATAGTAATACCGCTCCGAATTGGGAGAAACCTGCCGCACCATAAGGGAGTTGTTGTCTATCGTGTAGGAAAGGGCCATCTGGGCGCCGGAAGAAAACACCGCCATGCCCCGTCCCCCCCGGTACAGGCGCACCGTCTCTATGCCGGTTTCCCCCTTCCAGCTTCCCATGATCCGGTTCTCGCTGATGTTCTCGGCCGGGACAGGTTCCCGCTGTCCGGCCGCCGGGGGAATAAAGGCCGTCTCCAGTACGGAACGGGCCTTGAGGACCAGCTCTCCGGTGGTTTTGTAGGAATAGGACCAGGTTCTCGTCTCGCCCGTAGCCGCGCTGACCGTGTCTATGGTGAGCGTGCGGAAATCCCCTTCCATCCGTATGCTTCCCGACACGGTAAAATCGGGTCTTCCGGAAAAGCCGGACCCGGCCGTAACGGCGTCTGTTCCCGGCGACGCCCCTTCCTCCGGGGAAACGTCGATTACTTCCCCCAGTTCGGAAAGGTACGAGCGGATAAGCGATTGCAGGAGGCGTCCCTCGCCGGCGCTTATACCCTCAATGGAAAAGGGCAGCACCACGATCACCGGCTTTCCGCTTTGCGCCCCCAGTATGGGGGAACCCCGGATACCGAAAGGTTCCCCGCCCGAAAGGACGAAAAATGAAAACATCAGAACCGGAAGCTGCTTCATATGTGTACAGTATACTTTCTCCGGGAGAAATGATCCAGAAAGCGGCCGGCAATGCCAGGTTTGGCCGAAAAAAATGAAAGGACACCGAGCTTGTTAACGTGAACGGCAATTCCTGATCTTCCATAAAAAGCGTTTTGAAGCGGAATTTGTTCAATAACTGAAGTTATTGAACAACTCTATTCAAAAAACAAGGCTTGAGGCTGTTCCAAAACGTTTTGGAACAGCCTCAAGCGGCACTGATTGCGCCAACATGGTTGGCGAATTCGCATTCGAATAAATCAGTGCTTCCTTAGGGGTTTGTCCTTACATACCCGCTCGAATCTATTCTGTACCCGGCGTTGGTAAGGCTGAGTTTCGCGTAGTCCGCCGCGCTGCCGCCTGTAACCAGTTGTTGGTTGAGGAACTTCGCCGCGTTGGAGCTGATGGTATGGTAGCCGTCGACGGACTCAAGCGCGAGGGTAATGTTCGCAACGGGGCTTACGCCCGTAAGCGTGCTTGTAACGGCCATTTTCCCGTAATACTGCAAAACACCGGCGTAATTGGTCACGCTCAGGATGCCTACATCGTTACTGGAATGTATGACCCCCGCGCCGCCCAGCTTTAATACAGGACCACTGCTGTCGCCATCATACACAAAGACGCCGTTGCCTGCCTGCTCGGCGGTATTCGAGGACAGGGTTCCTCCCCGTATCTCAAAGGCCCCGCCGCCATACACAGCCACGCCGCCGCCGCACCCCGAACTGCCATACATGGTATCAAATGCGTGGTTGTTCTTTATTTCGCCGGCGGTCATAAGAGCGTTTCCGCCGGAAACATGCACCCCGCCGCCTACACTGGCGGAATTATTGAGTATTTTCCCGCCGTTCATAACAAAACTGCCTGACCTGACGGCGACACCGCCACCTCCAAACTCTCCATAGCTGCCGCTCAAACCGGCATTGTTTTTTATTTCGCCGCTACCCATAAGGGTAAACGTGCCGCCGCCGGCAATCAATACGCCGCCCACGCTTCCACCCGTATTGCCGCTTATGACGCCGTCCGTCATGGTAAATGTACCGCTGCCGTCAAAGCGTACACCGCTCGTATCACCCCCTATAGAAGAAGAATAAATGTTATCCTGTATCTTTCCCCCTTTCATTTCAAAATCGCCGTTGAATATACCAACCCCCAAGCTGTTGCCACTGATTTCACCGTCGACAAGCGTGAAAACACCATTATGTATATTCACTCCCAGCGCGTCGTTGTTTCTGATAATACTACCGCCTGACATGGTGAAATCGCTCCCCGAAAGTAGCAAAACGCCATTGTTACCATTGCCTTCGATTACGCCTCCTTCCATCACAAAGCTGCTTTCATGACCGCTGTAACCTTCGACACGCACGCCATCATAATTCCAGAATTTACCATCGAGGCCATTATCCGCTATGGTACCTCCCTTCATGATAAACTCGGCGTCACCGTTGGCTCTAACGCCGTAAGTGGCATTTCCCCGAATTTCACCGCCCCACATCTCAAAAGTTGTTCCGCCGAATGTTACGCCAGTATTGTCATCACCATCACCGATATTTCCGTTTATTTTGCCGCCCAGCATGGTAAAGGAGCCGCCCGACACCAGCATTCCGCCGCCGCCGCCATTATTACTATTCAACTTGTTACCGGTTATTTCGCCGCCGGCCGCCAGGGTAACGGTACTGTTCTCCGCATATACACCCCCGCCGTAGGAGTAACTACCCCCGGTCCCGCCGACATTGTTGCCGCTTATCTTTCCGGCTATAACAAGGACACCCCCCGATACATACACGCCTCCGCCCTCGTCCCCGTCATAGGGGGGGCTGAAGCTGAGCAGGGCGCTGTTGCCGCTGACGACGGCGTTTGACTTGAGTTCCACCTGCGCGCCGCCTGTGATATGTATGCCGCCGCCGTTGCCGCCCGAGATCTTCCCGCCGGTAACGGTTATGCCGGCAAAGGAAACGCGCGAAGCGCCTTCTATCATAATAACCCGTTTGCCTTCGTGGCCCTGAAGTGTGGCCCCGCCGGTTCCGGTTATGGCTATCTCCTCTGTCCCGGAGTCTTTGATGTAAAAGACGCTCCCGGAATCCCGTGGGGACGCGGCGTACTCGGTTGTTTCCGAAAGGATCCCCGTTACCAGGATTTTTTTTACGGACGTTGCCGCCGCCCTTTGCACCGCGAAGCCCAGGGTCTTGAAGGGGTACGCCTGTACGCCGCTATTAAGGTCGTTTCCCGCGCCGCTTACATAGTAGGTGTCGCCGGTAAAAGGCCAGCCGCCGCCTTCGCCGGGCGGCGTCCCGGTGTTTACCTTGCCCGCGGCGTCCAGCCAGTACGCGCTGTCCGCAAGGGCAAGTTTCCCTGTGTCGGCGGCGGTAAAGGTCCCCGTTATGATCTGCCTGGCAAGGGCGTCGGTAAACGAGGGAAGGGTAATGACCGCCGCCGCCGGGGCCGTAAGGGGCTGGGTAATTGCCGCCCTGGCGAACACCGTGGGACTGTAAGCATCCAGGTACAGATCGTTATTCCCGTCTATGACCACCGATCCTCCCAGGGAACAAGTCCCGTTCCACCGGACGTACACGCCGTCTCCCGCGCCCGTTACCACATTGTTCCCGGCCAGGCTGCCCCCCAGAAGCTCCACAGTACTAGTACCCCAGGCGGATATACCTCCGCCATTTTCTTGGTTCGCCGTATTGTTCTCTATTGTCCCCGCCGTCATGGTAAAGCGGCTGTCGGGGACATACACCCCACCGCCCCTGTAGGTGGAGGTATTGCCGTCTATGCTCCCGCCCGCAAGTATAAGAGAGGCGTTGGCGGACCCGAAAGAGGCTCCCCCGCCGTAATAGGCGGCGTTGCCGGATATAACGGCCCCTTCGCCCAGCGTTACCGAGGCGTACCCCTCAACATAGAGCCCTCCTCCCCAGCCATTCTGAGAGCTCTTGGACGAAATATCGGCGCCCGTAAGCGTTATGTGTTCAAGGCGCAGGGTTGCCGAAACTTTCATGACCCGTTTCCCGGTCGTTCCCCGCAGTTCCCCGTTATTCGCGCCGCTTATCAGTATGCCCGGCTTGTTACAGACAAAAACGCTTGTCGTGTCTCCGTGGGTTTCCCCCGTTCCGTCCAGGGGCCCTATAACGGTTATCTTTTTTATGGAATAACTGGAACCGGCGGCCTGGAGGGCCTTTGAAAGGGTTTGAAAGGGCGCCTCTTCGGTATCCCCGGCGTTGTCGTCGTCCCCGTCGGCCTTTACATAGAAACTGTTTTCCCACAGCGGATTGGACCCCCCTAACCCGCCGCCTCCTCCTTCTCCTCCGCCTTCGCCGCCGCCGTTATATCCGCCGCCGCCGAGCAGGAAACCCCCCGGAAGCACACTGGGGGAAGAGGGCTGGGAACAGGCGGCGCACAGCCACACCGCCGCCGCGAGAGCGAAAAACCGGAAAAAGTGAATACGATTCATAAGTATCCTCCTTGTGCCCCTTCGCGGGACTTTACACGCGATATTTCAGCCGGGACCGTTCCAAACCTTCCGTTTTTGGAACGGCCCCAGGTTTTCACAGAGTTTCCTGTTTGCCACAAGAGGGTTTTCGCCAGAAGAGGGCCTGAGGCCGCTTGGGACAGATCTGTCCCCTGAAAAAAAGATGGAGATGAGTCTTATACTATATATGAGAGAGAGAGAGAGAGAGCAAGAACCGTGCCAAACATTGAAATTATTTGAATACTGCTACGTTTTTTTTCTTTCACAACGGGTTCAGTATAATAGCCCAGGGCGGCGCTGTCAACATATCATGTCCGAAAAGAGGCCTTTGAAATATGCCTGGGGGGCGAAAGGCAAAGCGAAGCTTCGCCTTTCGCAATCTTTATGAACCCGAAACGGATACAGCACGGGGACCGGAAGGGGATAGAAATAAAACGGTTTGACCAGACCACGGAGAGTATGCAGTACGGGGAACTGTTCCTCCGGTTCCGCAAGCGGGACGGCTTCCTCGTTACCCGGCCTGCGGGGAATATGGTGATCCTGAAAACCAAGGTATCCGCTTAACATCCGCCATTCCCGGTATATAAACATAAAGTCCAAAGGCCGTCCGGGTTGGTGGTTAGGCTAGGTGGCCTTTCTTATTGTTGGTTTAATCCTCAAAATCCAATCAGTGTTATACAAAATATGTATGAAAAAATATACATATTACTTCTCTCTCTTGACAGATTACTTTTTTTCGTGTTTTATTAAGAGAGTCTATTTATAGACTATTTATTCGATAAGTTTCACTAATTCTTTACAAAATAAGGAATTATAATTTAATGTCGAGGATCTGTAAAGTGGATAAAAAAACCAGGATACCTTTACCTGAACTCTTCATTCAAAGAGATTGTTGATTGCCCTGTCGAGTACTTAACATTGGATTATAATAATCCCCGATTTGAGATTGATTTTGATCAAAAAAGAGACACCGAAATAGATGCAATTCGTACGCCTTGCAATATTTCAGACGTTAAAGAACTTATTGATTCTATATCGGACAACGGTTATTTGCCAATAGAACCTATGATTGTATATAAAGGACCTTCTCAATCAAAATATACGGTACTTGAAGGGAATCGGAGGCTTGCCGCTTTAAAAATTCTACAAAACGAGAAAATCGCCAGAGAATTAAATATGTCAGTGCCAAAACTTGATGTCAAAAAGCTGCGTACAACAGAAAAAATAAAAGTTTTCAGAGTTAAGGATCCTTTGGATGCGAGGGCTTATATAGGATTCAAACATATCAATGGTCCACAAAGGTGGGATGCTTATGCAAAAGCAAAGTTTGCGACAAAATGGTATAAAGATTTCCGTAAGGAAGGTAAAACCATTGAAGATGTTGCCAGACAGCTTGGTGATAACAATGATACGGTACGTTCATATGTAGGTAGTGTCTTGATACTTGAGCAGGCTGAAAATAATGACATCTATAACATCAAAGAAAAGACCAACAGGGGAAAATTCGCGTTTTCTCATTTATATACCGCATTAGATAGACCAGAATATCGAGAATTTCTTGGCCTCAAACAAGGATGGAATACAGAACCGTCAGATAACCCAATTCACAAAAAAGACTTGGGGAAACTGCGAGAAGTTTTGGTATATATGTTTGGTTCAAAGCATGATAATAAACCTGCTTTAATTCAGTCACAAAATCCTGATATCAGAAAGCTCGGAATTGTCTTGTCCAATGAAGTGTCCCTAATGAAAATTCGAAATGGATCGGATCTTGAAACTGCCTATTTAAATACATTGAACTCCGGTGATGCCCTTGAAAAAATACTTACAGATGCGAGTATTATATTGGCCCGTGGTACGGAACTATTACCCAAGCTCAATACTGATTCTTTTACACCGACATTGTTGGATTTTGTTAAAGAAATAAAAGCACAGATTGAAATTTTGTATGGATATATAAATAACAAAACATCAGAGAAAAATAACTAACATGATTACCAGGCGAATTACCAGTTTTCTGGACGATGAGATACTATGTGATTTAATTGAATTCAGGACAATGTTTGCCGGTAGCATTGGACTTGATATGATGGATATCCAGCGTGATTTGGATGTCGAAATTTCTGAAGATGATGACAAAGACAATGATAGTAGTGATGATGCAGAAATTGCCTTTTCACGAATATATGTATTATTAGAGCAGCGTATTGAGAGAGTCGGTGAAGAAAACTACCCTTTTACTTTAACCGATAATGGAAGCCGTTTTTTTCTGAAGCCTGAATTAACGAATTCTGCTTATATATATCTGTTTTGTCTTTTACTTTCACATCCAAAAGAAGACGATGTATTAACAGGTGATTATACGCCGAATATTGGCGATAACGAGAGAAAACTATTTCAATCCTGTTCAACGGTTGCCGCAGCCGGATTCGTTGATGGTAATGCAATTTCTTTTGGTTTTCCGCGTCCGGATGGAAGTGGATTCTATGATAAATTAACTGAGGTTTATACTTCGTTGATTGAAGATGGACAAATAAAAAAGTTGCAATTTCAGGCACGCCAAAATATATTAAAGACTTTGAAATTGATGTGATTGCATGGAAACACCAACAGGATGCAAGAGTATTGGAACGTTACCTTCTTGCCCAGGTTGCAAGTGGAAAAAACTGGGGGGAAAAAGCATTGTCAAGCGATCAAGTGGAACAATTTCATAATCTGTTTTTTGATACAGCCCCTTCAATGAGACCTGAAAGAGGAATGTTTATTCCTTTTATATTTGAATATGAGCGTGATATTAGCCTTGAAGATAAACTTAAGATATTTGAAAAAATATATGGTAAATTTCATTATCGCTTTTCAATTCCCCGGTATTATGCATATGGATGTGAGATTGCTGAAGAAAATAAATCGTTTCATATTGATGGCCTTGCCGATATCATTGCTATTAAATCATGGGTTGATATAGAATTGAACAGGATTCCGGCATCATCAAAATGAAAAGTCCTCTCCGCTATCCGGGAAGCAAAGTTGCATTCTCCCCATGTTTTTTCAAAATGACACAAAAAAATCACAAGCCTTCTGAAATTATTGTAGAACCGTTCGCGGGAAGCGCGGCTATATCTTTATATGCGCTGGGAAATAATATCTGTGAACATATTATTTTGATTGAGCGGGACCCGTTAATTTACTGTTTCTGGAAATCTGTCTTTGACTATACAGAACATCTTGTTCAAGAAATAAATAGGGTTGATATTACTCTTGAGACATGGTTAAGTCTCAATGAGCTAAGACTTCTTGATAAACCGGACGGCAAGGCAATTGTTGATCTTGGTTTTGCCGGTCTCTTTTTTAACCGTACGAATTTTTCTGGAATAATCGGTTCTACGCCAATAGGGGGATGGAACAAAATTCAAATTATATGATAAATTGCCGTTTTAATAAAAAAGAAATTATTACTTCCATTAAAATGATTTCACAATATAGAAAGCATATTGAGGTAATATTCGGTGACGCGGTAAATAATATTAATCGTCTAGATGTACAAGATAAAGAATTGTTCTTTTTTATCGATCCTCCGTACTATAAGCAAGGACCGAAGTTATACCGATATTCTTATACTGTCGCGGATCATCTAAATTTGTCTATAGTCTTAAAGAGTATTAAACATCCCTATTTTCTTACATATGATAAACATCATGTCATTGAATATTTGTATAAAGATCAATATATGCAACAGTTTCAAAATCGATACAGCACAAAGATTCCTAAGATGGGGAATGAACTTCTGATATCAAATAGAGAATTTCTAAATGATGGAGCTTTCATAGAGGATACAATGCCTAGGTCTCATGATGATGTGCATGGTGCTTTTTCCACTCCGCCCTAAAAACACGGTCGCCTTCTTCTATCAGACGGCGTAAAAATTGTTTGCGTTGGCGGGTAAGCATATTATCAAGGACGGTTTGGGCTTCGGCGAGGATAGCGCCGAGACCGCCGCAGAGTGTTTTCCCGTCTTCACCATCACCTGCTACGTAAAAGTCCATCGTCCTGCCCATAAAAGGACTTTGGCCTTTGGCTTGCGGTCCACGGTAGGCGGCTTTCATGCCGGGCAGATCAATTTCCCATTCGGAAGCTGTCTTTACCGCTGAACGAGGGCGGACAAAGAGACGATAATATAATCGTACTAAAATAAAATCTATCAGTTCCCTCATTCTTTAAAATTGTACTTTGGATAATTTTTCTCGTACCCGGTCCGGTGAAACGGCATCAGTTGTGTTTTATGTGACCATCCTTTTTTAAGAATAATTCAAAAGGAACCATGACAATGATTTTAGTTTCATTTTTTACCAACAAAACTACTATTCCAATCTCATGTATTTCTTTTGATAAACAATTTATCCTTTCAATTTGAATTGATATAACATTTCCACTTTGATAAAAAATCCTTTGCCTGTGGATCTGCGGTAATCTTCGCCGTAAACTTCTCTGCCGTAAAAAATATACCCCCCGCTTAATTTAATTAAGCCGGTGTCCAGCACGCCGAAAGCGGAATAATAATTCATGTTATACTTCTTGTCTTTTTCGCCCAACACAAAATCCGTGCCGTCATTTTGACCGGTATTTTGTATACCCAGGCCAATACCAAGAAAATCTCCTGCCTTAAAGTCTATATCGAAAGGGCGATACCACAGGATAGTGTCAAATTTCAAATCATGTATGTCATGAAAGTTATAAGTATCCAAGTGCACAGATCCGGTCATGCGAATCCGGCTTTCAGGTAATAAAGTCAATTTAAATTCCGGGTGATCATACGAAAGATCAACAATTGACGAATTAAAACCAAACCTGATAATTGGCATGGGGAACAGGGGCAACATGGCTCCATTGGACAGATTGATTCCAAAATCACCTACCCCCAGCGTAAGCCCCAGAGTTAAATGCAAGTTTTCTTTCCGTATCAGTTCATATCCGTATCCTATGCTGGAATAAGTTGTATGAAAGCCTCCGTATACCGGTTTGTCGGAATATGTAGTGAAAATTCCCTGTATAAGATGGCGGCCTGCTTTTTTTTCAATTACAAAATCAATATCATGGTATAATTCCGAATACCCTGGAAGAATTTCTTTCAAAATATAGGGTTTATAAAGCAAACCAACCAGCAGGGTATTATATTTTTCAGACAAGGGCGGTTCTTGATCCCCCTGTAATATTATCAGTCCTCCTCCGGGTGCATGAAATTGTTGATTTTCAAGTGAGACAAAATCGTAATTCAGAAGGGGTATTATTGTAAGCCTTTCATCTTCGGCAAAACAAAACACCGCCACAAAAACCATAGAAAGAATAAAAACCTTTGTTTTCAACTCATTTACCTCCGTAAATTAGAATATTTATAGTTCCGTTCCACGACCAATCGCCAAGAGCCAATCGTAATGCGCGCTACGGTATTCAAAAACCGCGTTTTGAAAGTTAAGCCGGGTTTTGGAAAGATTGGTACTTGCTTCGGATACGGCAAGCCGTGTCCCCATGCCGTTTTCCAGAGAAATTTGGGCAA
>JAIRXH010000150.1 GCA_031268385.1 Treponema sp.
GTCCAGGAGAACATCCCCACCGTCAAGGTGTTAATCCCCGCCAGTTTGGCGAGCCGCATATCCTCTTTCCAGATGGTGTCCTTCCACTTGATCCATTGGTCGGGGTTATAATCGCCCCCATGCAAAATGTGCGGGATTTTTTTTACTATCGGCGGATACCTCATAGCGCGCTCCTTTTAAACATGTCCTTGCAGACAAATGATGTTCTTTATCTTCAGGTGTTTCTATCAAAATTTTCTATGAAATTATAACTATCGTATTTTTGTAGCAGGACGCGTACACGTTGTCCTCTTCTGCCGGTTTTTGTATAATAGAGTTGTTCAATAACTTCAGTTATTGAACAAATTCCGCTTCAAAACGCGATTTTGTAAGGCTAAAGCCTGGGGCTTTAGCCTGAAAAATCGCAAGACTTGTTTAGTAACCAACCGGGTTACTAAACAAGTCCAATGAACAGAGGAGATACCCATCATGCCGAAAAAAGCGATTGTTTTTCTTGCCGAAGGTTTTGAAGAAGTGGAAGCCGTTACCCCCGTCGACTATCTGCGGCGGGCTGGTGTGGATGTAACGACGGCCGCCCTGGGCGGGTCCCGTACGGTAAGGGGCGCCCACGGCATGGAAATAAACGCCGACCTCACCTTCGCGGAACTCTCGAAAAAGGGCGGCGCGGACGCTGGCTTCTGGGACGCCGTGATCCTTCCGGGAGGGGGCGCCGGGGCGAAAAATCTCGCCGCTTCAGGGGAAACGGGAGCCCTGGTGCGGGCCGTGGCCGCGTCGGGAAAACTCGTCGCCGCAATCTGCGCTTCCCCGGCGGTGGTGCTTGCCCCCCTGGGCGTTCTTGAAGGGAGGAAGTTTACCTGTTATCCGGGCATGGAAAAAGAGGTAAGCGGCGCGGCCTGGGCGCCCGATCCGGTGGTGGCCGACGGCAACATCATTACAAGCCGGGGCGCGGGAACCGCCGGGGCCTTTGCGCTGGCCGTCATAGGGAAACTTGTGTCCGAAGCCGAAAAAAAGAAAATAGCCGGACAGGTTGTGGCCGGGTTTCAAACCACCTGAACCCTGCGGGTTCAGGCGGGCGCCGCCGGGGGGTTCAGGCGGGTTTACTTCGGTTGTGCGACCAGCTCCGCGAGAGAGGGATCTTTTTCAATATCTTTTCTGAGGCCTTCGGCCCGGCCCTTGTTCACGTAGTCCCTGCTCTGGAAAGAGTAGGTAAAGCCGGTGTGTACGTCGTAGGTTCCCTTCATGAGGGCATAGGCGTCTTCGGTCATTACCAGTTCCTCGTCCGTGGGGATGATGTAAACGGGGATTTTCGAGTTGTCCCTGGAGATGATGAATTCCCCGTTCCTCGTGTGGACCCGTTCGTTCCTGTCGGGATCGTATACGATGCCAATGCCTTCAAGCCCGTCCAAAAATTTCTTCCGCATGAATGTGGCAAACTCGCCGACGCCCGCGGTAAAGACCAGCGCGTCCACGCGGCCCAGCGCCGCCAGATAGGCGCCTATGTATTTTTTTACGCGGTAAGCTTCCATGTCCTGTGCAAGGGCGGCGCGCCTGTCGCCTGAAAGAACCGCCTTCTGGATGTCGCGGCGGTCCGCGTACCGGCCCGTTATCCCCAAAAGCCCCGACTTCTTGTTAAGGGCGTTTTCCATTTCAGCGGCGCTCATGCCGGTTTTCCGCATCACGTAAAAGGGCATGGCCGGATCCGTGTCGCCCGATCTGGTTCCCATCACAAGCCCTTCAAGCGGGGTAATCCCCATGGATGTGTCGAACGAGCAGCCGTTTTTTACCGCGTTGATTGACGATCCGTTTCCGATATGGCAGATGATGAGGTTTGTCTCAAAGGGATTTTTCCCAAGGAGCACCGCGGCGCGTTTGGCAGTGTAGAGGAAGGACGTTCCGTGGAAGCCGTACTTTCGCACCGAATATTTTTCGTACCATTCGTAGGGCACGGCGTAGGTAAAATTTTCGGGGGGCATGGTCTGGTGCCAGGCCGTGTCCATTACCGCGCAGTGCGGTACGCCGGGAAGCACCTTTTTCGCGGCCTGTATTCCCATGATGTTGGCGGGATTGTGCAGGGGGCCCAGATCCTTCACCTCGTCAAAGACCGCCATGGCGTCATCGTCCACAATAACGCTCTTGGTAAATTTGTCGCCGCCGTGCAGCACGCGGTGTCCCACGGCCCCGATCACGCCCATGTCGCTTAAGACCCCGTGTTCCCCCGTAAGGGTCTTGATGATAAGATCCACCGCGTCGGTATGGGTGGGACAGTCGCGCTCCAGCGTCAGTTTTGGTTTTCCCCTGGCCTCATGGGTAATGAACGATCCGCCCAGCGTTACCTTTTCAACAATGCCCACCGCGAGAATATCCTTTTTGTCCCAGTCGTAGACCTGGTACTTTGCCGAAGACGATCCGCAGTTCAATGTCAGAATTACCATGTGTATCCCCTTGTATGCCGGAACTATATCGTGTCTGGCCACAAAGTCGGTGCGCAAACTACGTTTGCGAACTTTGCGGCCAGACCTTGCATTTTCTCGCCTGAAGGCTGCGAAAATGCGTTTTTCAAGGAAGTCTGTCCATAATGTGTCTACATTATGGACAGACACTATATCATTATTTCGCGCCTAGAGCAATTCCGTCCTTCCCGCTTTTTTCACCGCTTCCACCACGGTCCGCACCAGCTGGCTCTGCCCCTTTTTGACTATGAGTACCGCAGGCGGCCGGCCGTCCCTCCCCGAGCGCACCGTGACGAGGAGATCGCGTACCCCGCAGAGGGCCACGGGAATATCAGAATCCACAAAACAGGATTCGGCGCCGGCGGCGTATACTTCGGCGCCCGTATCGCCCAGGAGTTTTGAGTATTCGTCCCAGTTCCCCACATCAAGCCAGGTGAAGCCGGCCTTGACCATGGCGGTGTTTCCGCATTTTTCCGCGACGGCGTAATCAAAGGAGATGTGAGGCGCCGCCGCGTAGGCTTCCTCAAGACCGTTCCAGCGTTCAAGGATGCGGAGATCGTTTTTCACCGTAAAGTCGCCGCTTTTGGGGGCGGAAAGTTTTTCAAAAGGGGAGATGACAAGGGGGGCGCAGCGGCGGAATTCCTCAAGCAGAAAGAGCGGTGAAAAGGCGAACATCCCCGAATTCCAGTAAAAGCGCCCTGAAGAAACAAAATCCTCCGCGGTTTTGGCATCGGGCTTTTCGCGGAAAGAAAGCGCCCTGAACGTTTCGGACTCTTCCCCGTGCGGCCCGGCAAGTTTTTCCCCCGCCTCGATGTACCCGTAGCCTGTTTCCGGCCGCGAGGGGGGAATGCCGAAAACAACAAGGAAGCCCGCCCCGGCAAAGGCCAGAGCGGCACGGGAATCTTCGGCAAAGACCGAAAGGGGCCTGATGATATGATCGCTTGTAAGGAGCAGCGCGCTCCGGCTCCCCGTCCGCGCCGCAAAGACCAGCGCCGAGGCGGCGGCAGGGCCGGTGTTTTTCGCCGCCGGTTCGGGAACAAGAATGACGCGCCGGCGTTCCCCGGCGTCCAGCGCCGAACAGATTTCGGCGGCCCTGGGAATATGATCCCTTCCTGCCAGGACAATAACCCGCCCCGCCTCTCCGGTAACCGCGAAGGCCCGTTCCAGCGCAAGGGAAAAGAACGTGCCCGCGCTCCCGTCCGCCGCGTTCCCCGCCGGGAGGAACTGTTTGGGAGTTCGTGAATTGCTCGCGGGCCAGAGCCTTGTGCCCGATCCTCCCGCCATGATTACGCAGTCGTCAAACATCTCTTTTCATTATAGAAGCCGCCCGGAGACGCCGCAAGCCATGGCGCCCCTTCCGGCAGCTCCCGTTTCAGATTTACCCAGGACCACTCGAACTGCACGAATGGAAGGAAAAGGAATTTACCACGGACCACACGGACAGGAACCAGGGTGAATTCGGTGCCAGGCACCACTACTGTCCGGGCCGGACAGCAAGGTCGGTGCCGTCCGTGCTTATCTTCTGTTGGTGAGGCTGGTGGTACATTCTCTTTTCGTCCGTATGTGTCCGATGGTTACATTCGGGATTGCCTTTTCACAAGCGAAACCGAATAGAGGATCACCGAAATCCAGATAAGGGCAAAGGCGGCGATAGTGCGGGCCGGGAACCGTTCGCCAAATACAAAGACCCCAAGGACAAGCACCAGGGTGGGGTTGATAAACTGTATGAAACCCACCGCCGAAAGGGGAAGCGGTTTTACCCCCTGGGCGAAGCAGAAAAGGGGGAAAACCGTTACCGGCCCGGCGCACGCAATGAGCGCCCACATGAGGGGCGAAAGGCCCGCGAGATCCCCCGGCGCGCGCGGCGGGAGGAGGAAGAGGAGCGCCGCAAGGGGAAGGGCCGCCAGCGTTTCCGCGCCCAGACCTTCAAGCGGGGACGATGCCGTTCTTTTTTTGAGGAGACTGTACAAGCCGAAGGTCAGGGCAAGGGCGAGGGAAAGCCAGGGGAAGGTCCCCGAAAAGACCGTCATGACAAGCACGCCGGCCAGGGCGAAAGCGAAAGCAGTCCACTTGAGCGGCGAAAGCCGTTCCCTGAAAAACACCAGACCCAGCATGACGGACACAAGCGGGTTTATGTAGTAGCCCAGCGACGCCTGGACAGCGCGGCCCGTATTGACCGCCCAGATGTAAAGCCCCCAGTTGGCGGTAATCGCCAGCGCGGCCAGGAAGACGGAGAGCCGGTTTTTCCTCACGGCAAAGGAGGAAAGCCAGGCGGTATTTTTGCGGAGAAGAAGGATGGTCCCCGTAAAGACAAGTGAAAAGATGATCCTGAAGGAAAGAATGTGAACAGGCCTTACCGCCGCGAGCAGTTTCCAGTACAGGGGCAGCACTCCCCACAGCACATAGGCCAGCACAGTCCAGAACACGCCCCTGCCCAGGGATTTTTCCATGGGTCAGGATACT
>JAIRXH010000002.1 GCA_031268385.1 Treponema sp.
TAAAGCTGCTGAAGCCTCAAAAAGAAACCTCGCATTTCCTTCAACGCCGCTTTGTAATATTCCAGATGTTTCCGGTGGATTTTTCCTTCTTCTTCCCTTGGTTCATAGGTCCTGCCGGCCTTGACAAAGCCGCCGGCCGTTTTTTTCAGATCCGGAAAAACTCCCGCCGCGTTTCCCGCCAAAATTACCGCGCCGCGCATGGATGCGTCATCCAGTTCAAGCGTGGTGTATTTCTTGCCGCTCGTATCGGCGTTCATCTGTATCCAGACCGGCGACCTGGCGCCGCCGCCTATTACCCGGACTTCGGAAAAATCAAGTTCAGGATAGAGCCTGCCGGCGCTTTCCAGCGCCAAGGCAAAATCATAGGTAAAACTCTCAAGCAGCGCGTGGTAAAAATGTTCCGGTTTGTGACTCCAATCGTGCCCCATCCAAAGCCCCCGCAGGGCGCTGTCTATGGGCATGGAACTGCCCCCAAAAAGACCGATAGCCATAAGCCCGCGGCTTCCCGCCGGTATTCCCTCAATCGCTTTCTCGATTCTGGCAAAGGCGGTCTTTTTATCCTCGTCGTGCCGGCGGTAGAAATTGTCGACAAACCAGTCAAGGGTTATGCCTGAACCGGCGGCAAAATGGGTAACGTAGAATTCCCCCGGAACGGCGGAACACAGAACATCCAGGCGCCGCTCGGTGATGTCGGGCCGGTAGTCTTTTACACAGCAGCTTACCTCTCCGTAAGAGGACGCCTCAAAAACGACCCGTCCGCTTTCCACATTTCCCGCGCCCAGACATCCGGCCACTTTGTCTCCGGCGCCCGCGACCAGGGGAATTCCCGGCCGCATTCCCAAAATCTCCGCGTATTCGGCGGCAAGTTTGCCGCACACACAATTGCAGTCAACAATTCGGGGCAGGTATTTTTTGTCAAGTCCCAAAGCGCCGCAGATCTTGTCCGACCAAACGCCCCTGCCTACATCGGCCAGTCCCGTCCATGAAATATAGGAACGATCAATAACCGCGTCTTCGATGTCAAGGTGACCCAGCTTTCCGATTACATACCCCGAGATCATCAGGTATTTCGCTATTTTTTTTGCCTGGGCGGGAAATTCCGTTTTGTACCATTCATATTTGGGGGCCATGGCGGGGAAGTTTGTTCCCCCCGTGACAAGAAAATCATCCTTCATCTCTTTCATCTGCCGGTCCGCGTAGGGCATGTACCGGGTATCCAGAGAGCAGGACCAGGTTGTAATATCTTCCCAGTTGGCGTCAACTCCCATGAAACCGGACATCTGTCCCGAGAAAACCATCGCCTCGACGGAAGACGCCCTGCCGCCCAGCTGCCTGGTCACATCCCTGACGCAGGCCAGCACCGAATCGAACAACTCCGAGCCTTTTTGAATAAAGGCCCCCGGTTCCGGCCGGTAATCCCTGACCGGTTCGGAAGCCTGCGCGAGACAATTTCCCGGGACATCGTAAACACCGGTCTTGATAAAACTGGTACCCAGATCAACGGCCATAAACAAAATTTCCCGCATTTTTATTCTCTCCTTCAGTAGGCCTTTGCCTCTTCCCCCGCCAAAAGTTTTATCGCGGAACTGGTTCCTATCCGGCTTGCCCCCTCGGCAATAAAGAGCTCCAAATCTTCACGGGTTTTTATTCCTCCGGCGGCTTTTATTTTTACCCCGGCCCCGATGTGTTTTTTAAACAACCGGATGTCTTCTATCTTTGCTCCCGCCGTTCCAAAACCGGTGGATGTTTTTATATAATCAGCCTTTCCGTCGCCGACGCATTTGCACAGTCTGATCTTCTCTTCTTCGGCAAGATAACACGTCTCAATGATAACCTTGAGAATGGTCCCCGCCCCCGCCGCTTCCCGTACCAATCCAATTTCCCCGGTAATCCGGTCAAAATCGCCGTTTTTGACATCGCCGATATTGATGACCATATCAACCTCGGAGGCTCCGTCCTGTACCGCACGGGCGGCTTCCGCCGCCTTGATTTCCCCGGCATTATACCCCAGGGGAAAACCGATTACGGTGCAGACATTCAGGGCCGGGAACCTGTCCTTTGCCCTTTTTGCATAAGAAGGGGGAATACACACCGAAGCGGTTTGGTAACGCAGAGCCTCTTCGCAGAGCGTTTGTATTTCTTCCCACGAGGCGAAAGCCTTTAACAGCGTGTGATCAATACGGGACAAAATTTCTTTATCGGTCATACATAATTCCTTTACCAGGACAGCAATTCGCCCTGATGAGTCATATACAGCTGATCCCTTGGCCATTTGTCAATGTCCACAGCGATATTCACAATATTATCCGCGCTTTCACCGGGCTCAATGGAGGCGCTGCTCCGTTTTGCCCGGTCTCCGCCCATTTGCGTGCGGAGCCATCCGGGGTGGAACAGCAGAACCCGCGCCTCTTTTTCCCACAGTTCATTGGACAAGAGTTTCCCCAGCATGTTCACGGCGGCCTTGGACATGCAGTACGCGTATTCCGCCCTGCGTCTGGTGGCGCCTATGCTTCCCGCCTCGGAGGAAACAATCACCACCAGGGTTCCCTTTCCTATCAGGGGCCATATTTCCCGTCCGAGCCTGAGCGTACCCAGCGTATTTACATTGTAATATTTTATGCAGGTTTCACTGTCCGTAGCGGCCAGACCTTTGTCATCGTGATACGCGAATATGCCGGCCACGCTGTAGACAATGTCCACCCTCTTTTCCGGGGCAAGCAGTTCACGAACCGCGTTCTTTACGCTCGCGTCATCTCCCAGGTCGCACTGGGCAATGTGCAGCCGGGGATTTTCATGCTGCAGTTCTTTTAATTCACCGGTTATTTGAAATTCAAGCCCGTATACAACATCGCCCAGCAGCAAATGTTTTTTCGTGATACAGTACCCCAGTCCGCGGCCCGCACCGGTAACCACCACAATTTTATCCATAATAAATTTTCACTCCTTGTATTCGGCCTTCCGGCCGGGAAATATTCCGGGGGACTCGTTCGAAAACCGGCCGGATTTCAAAACAGGCCGCCGCCCCGGACAAAGGCAGACTATGTACCGGCCCCGGCGGCTTCAAGCCCCCAGGGATAGAACATTATCTTGTTAAAGAAAAAACCTCCCCCGGCGATTTTTTCAAATATACCCGGCGCCTGGTCCAGGGAAAGCCGGTGGCTGATAATTTTTTTCGCGCTTGCCCCGTTCTTCATAAGAAGAATGGAACCTGTCCAGTCCGATCCGGGAAAAGGACTGGTAAAGGAATTCCACGAACCCCTGATGTCAAGCTGTTCCCGCATGATCAAATCCACATCTTTTTCCGAAAGTTCAAGCCCCTTGTGGGAGATTCCCAAAAGCACCACCCTGCCGAGTTTTGAAACGCAGTGAATACAGTCCCGCTGGGCGGCGGGAACCCCTGAAAAATCAACCGCCACATCCGCCCCACCGCCGGTTTCTTCTTTTACCCTTTGGGACACGTTGCCTTCCCCGGCGTTAACGCTCACGTCCGCTCCAAGAGAAGCGGCTATGTGGAGTTTTTCCGGCCACACATCAACGGCGATAATTTTCGAGGCTCCGTTTCTTTTCGCGTACTGCAGCGCGAAAAGCCCTATGGGCCCGGCGCCGTAAATGACAACGCTTTCCCCTTTTTTGAAACCCGCCCGCGTCATGGCGTGCAGGGCGTTGGCGCAGGGGTCCGTAGCGGCCGCGTCTTCCCAGGAAATTTCCGGGGGAAGGCGGAGCAGGTTTGTCCCCTTTACCGCGATGTATTCGGCCATGGCGCCGTCGCACCGGGAACCGTAGTAATTGTAATCTTCGCAGAGGGAGAACTCTCCCTTTTGACACCAGGTACATTTTCCGCAGGGAACAAGGGGCGGAACGGTAACCCGGTCTCCGGCGGAAAATTCGCCGGCGTTCTTTCCGGCCTTTTCGATGCTGCCCGAAAATTCATGCCCGATGACAAGCGGCGATACATGGGCGCCGTAGCTGAGCACCCTTGGTATATCAGAACCGCAGACCCCAACCGCCATCACCTTGATCAATACTTCGTCATTTTTAATTTCGGGAACCGGTATGTCTTCCGTTCTGAGATCGCCCGGTTTGTGAAGCCTCACCGCTTTCATGCTATCCTCCGCTGTACAATCAGATTTGTTTAAGCCGTATCACATTCCAGGACAACTTTGGCAGCGAGGCGGATACCAGTTCATCGTTAATGACGGCATTTCCCCGGCTGTGGGGCTTCACCTTTTCCGGTTCCCGTTCCGTATTTGTGTCTTTGGGATCGGCGCTTTCCACAACGATATGTTCTTCCACCCTGTATTTCGAAAAGCCCCGCAGTTTCAGTTCCAGGGGAAGGCTTTCGGCAAGGCTGCGGTTGACGGCAAAGACGGCAAGATCTCCGTTGTCCGCCAGCACCGCCGCCGCGTCCAGATAAGGAACGCCGGTATAATCGGTGGCGTCGTATTTCGGCGAATCTATCCTGGTTACAAGGCTCGTTCCCCGCCCGTATCTGGAGAAGTGAAGCCAGGCGTAATAGGGGGGCAGCACCCACACGCCGGCGGCTGAAGTGCGGATATGGGAAATACTGTTGACAAGTTCGGACATGCAGGCAATCTTGACCCGGTCGGCATGACGGAGTATTGCTATCAACATGCCGCCCAGCGCCACCGTGTCTTCCTGGGTGTAGGCATCCTCAAGCAGGGAAGGCGCGACCGCCCAGATTTTTTCTTCATCATGCCGCTGTTCGTCGGATTCGGAAACGCCGTGCCAGGTGTTATACTCGTCAAAGGATATATGTACCGTATGCCTGCTTCTCAACTTTGCCTTTACGTAATCAATGGTAGAAATGGTGTCCCTGAAGAACTGGTCCGTGGAAAGCGCCTTGGCAAGATAATTCGGAGTATTTTTTTTGGCGTTGCTTAGATAATGATGAATGGAAAGATAATCAATGTCGTCGTAGGCTTCTTCCAGCGCCGCCGCGTCAAAAGAAGGATAGGTGGACATTCCCGGATTGGAAGATCCCGCCAGTACGGTTTTAATCGATTTATCCACCCGCTTCATGCCGCGGGAAGCCTCACGGGCCAGCAGCCCGTAGGCGGTTCCCGTCGTATGTCCCACCTGCCAGGGACCATCTATCTCGTTGGTAAGACACCAGTATTTTATTCCGTGCGGTTCGGGATAACCGTGGGCAGCCCGCAGATCCGACCAATATGTGCCCTTCGGAAAATTGCAGTACTCAAGGACATACATGGCGTCCAGTATCCCCCTGGTGCAGAGATTCACGGTCATCATAATCCCCGAACCGTTACGCTTTGACCAGTCAACAAATTCGTTAATGCCGAATTCATTGGTTTCTATACAGTACCAGGCAACCTCAAGGCGCCGGGGACGCTGTTCTCTGGGACCAATGCTGTCCTCCCAGCGGTAGGTGGATGTATAATTTCCTCCGGGAAAACGGTTCAGGGCAAGATTGAGCGGCCTGGTTACTTCAAGGACATCTTTTCTGAAACCATGTTCATCCGCCGCGGGATGTCCCGGCTCATAAATACCGTGATAAACGCAGCGGCCAAGGGGCTCAACAAAAGAACCGAAAACTTTTTCGTCAACGGCGTCGATAACAAAATCCCTGTCCAGTATTACTGTTGCCTTTTCCATCCCGATTCCTCCCGTATTTTCAGCCCTGTATGGCTTCAATCTCCACACCGTCAGGATCCACTATCAGCATCACCTTTTTTTTGATCCCCGGAATATATTCCGGTTCCAGATTTATCCTGACACCTGCCTGTTTGCAGCGTTCGTACAATCCGTCAAGATCATCTACCACCAGCGCCATGTGGCGGTAAATTCCCACATCGGTATTGCCGGTCTTCCATTCCTTCTGGGGATTTTTGTAGCCGATAAGCTCCAGCTTTACCCCCGGCAGGGCATAGTAGTACAAGACATGATCCCCCAAATCCACCGTTTCCAGTTTTTTGAGTTCCAGAATATTTTCATAAAAATCGAAAGCTTTTTTCGTATCGGTGCAATTGATCGTGATATGATCCACTCCGGTTATTTTCATGACGCCGCCTCCTTTTCGACAGCTTCGGTCCGCCCTACACTTCCACGTATTCTATTTCCAGAATACGGCAGAGAGCCTCGAACCGGCCCCTCACGTCGCCTAAAAACAGCACCTCGTGATGGGTCCCGCCGTATCCAAGCCATCCATCCATTGCCTTGCGGATTCCCGAATCGGGCTTGAAGAAAGCGTGATTCATGGGTACGTCTTTCAGCTCTTCGGTATCCAGAACGGTTCCCTGGGAAACAACAAGACGGTACTGTTCGCCCGCTACGGAAACCAGGGAAAGCAGCGTGGCCCTTCCTGGCTCCACATTAAATTTGGGAGTCGGCGGGTTCTCCAGATCGCCTATATCCAGAGGCCGGTCAATAAGCGTCACCCCCCGGTCTTTGCGGGCAACCTTCCAGTTTCCCTCTCCCATGTGGGAAAGCATGGCCGCGTCTTTGCCGAAGTCAAGGGAATACATTTCGGTAAAATGGGGATTTTCGGAAATCATGTGGCCGATTACCGTGAGGAGCAGCACATTGGTGTCCCCTTCGGCGGAATACCCGTATCCCTTGGCCAGAAGGCTCGACCCCCCCAGTATGGGAAGCTGCTTCAGCCTGCCGTCTTCCTTGTAGATATTGAAGAACTGGGAGAAACCGTCGTAGTTATTGGCGGTAAGGAATTTCTCAAAGGCTATCTGCATCCTGGCGGCGTAACGGTGATTTTCCGCGGGCAGCCCGGGATCGATCCTGAAATTCTTTTTGTCTTCCGCAATCTGGGCGTCAATTTCCGCGCCGCTTACCTTTTCCATGAGGGCGTAAACCGGCCCTATGGTTTCGTGATTGGCCTCGACGCCGAATTTGCGACAGAAGGCGGCGTCGTCCCCCATGATGTCTCCCATGTTATGCATGCGTCCAAAGATGGCGACTTTGGTTTTTTTCAGCCTGGAAACCGTATTGGCCGCCTGGGCCCAGTCGGCAATGAATGATTTGAAACGCGGCGACTGCCAATCTTCGGTAATGATCGCGGGCTTTATCCCGCAGCGCATCAATACGTTCGATGTATCCTGAATGCCGTGAATGCCCTGATTTGTGGTGCAGAGGATCCAATCCCAGTTGGGGGTAACATCGGGCAGAGGCTGAATGTTTGCCAAAAGAAGAGGCAGGTTGTTTTTCTTCATGGCCTGAATCAGCCGGTTTCCGGGACTGTAAAGAAGGTTGGCGATCATAATCCCGTCGTATTCTTTATCGTTGAAATATTTGACATATTTTTCAATATCGGACCGTTCCTTGGCGGGGCCGGGAAAATCCAGATCCACCACATCGGAAAGGCGGGAGGCAACTTCCCGCGCCCATTTTTCCTGCATTTTGGGAAGTTCCGGCTGAGACTTGTCATAAAGTCCCTGCATCAATCCCAAAAATCCAATTTTCGGTTTCTGCTTTACAATCATGGCCTTCCTCCAAAAACATACTTCGATCACCGTTCCAAAACGTCAGTCCCGAAACGGCCTCTCTTGAATTAGAGTCTGTCCGCAAAGTTCGCAAACGCAGTTTACGCACCAACATTGTGGACAGACACGAATTAACCGGAAAACTGTTTCCGGCTTTACCCTCTTTAATCCATCACGATCACCGCTTTCAGCACGGAACCTTCCGCCGCTTCCCTGAAGGCGGTTTCAATTTCGGAAAGCGGATACCGTTTGGAGATAAATTTTCCGGCGTTGATCGTGCCGCCGCGCAGAAGCTCCATGGCGGTTTTGTTCTGCGCCGGGGTTGAGGCATGCACTCCAAAAACCCCAATCTCGCGGTAATGAATGCGGTTACTGTCCAGAAAACCGGATCCGCCGCCGGGAAGGCCGCCGAAAAGCGAGAGCCTTCCGCATTTGGCCAAGGACTGAAGGCCGTCGCTCTGGGCGGCGCCCACCGAACAGGCGATGATGGCCGCGTCGGCGCCCTTGCCGCCTGTAAGGCGGATAATTTCACCGGCGGCGCCTTCTTTTCCCCCGGCGATAAAAGTTACGTCATCAAGCAGTTCCCCTGCCTGCCGCCGGCGCTCTTCCGAGGGCTCCACAATAAACACCCGCGCCCCGCGCGCGCGGGCCAATTCGGCGTGCATACAGCCGATAATTCCGCTGCCGAAGATCGCCACATCCTCTCCGGCTTCAATGCGCAAATACGACTGGGCGTTTATTACGCAGGCAAGAGGTTCGCTCAGGGTAAAGGGAACCATATCGTCAAGGGGGGGCAGTGTGTACACATTCCCCATAAGAAACGCCCTTTTGGGAAATACGGCGTATTCGGCGAAACCGCCGTCGTACTGAAAACCCATTGTCGCGAGATGATCGCACATATTGGTACGGCCTTTCACGCAGCTATAACACTCGCCGCAGCCTATGGCCGGGGCCATTGACACATAATCGCCCGTTTTGAAACCGCCGGGAAGTCCGGGGGCAAGTTCCGTAATGAGACCTACCATTTCGTGTCCCACTATACGGCCTTTGTCGGTCTTTTCACTGCCAAACCGGTACATGCGGACATCAGTCCCGCAGATCGAACAGGCCACAATCTTGACCAGGGCCCCCTCGCTGCCCGGAACCGGCGCCGGCACATCTTCCAGTCTGAGTTCCCTGTCACCCCAATAACGATACGCACGCATAACTGTTTGTTTTCCCCGGAAAATGTTAGTATTCCAACTAAATCACGCATATTATAACTTGTTTTGATAAAAAGTCAACTAAAATTATCTGTTAAAGTTCCTAAAATAACACTCGGGAACAGATACGGAGCATTCCGGGGAATGTTGAGCCGGTTACAAAACAACCTGCTTTGTAACCGGCTTTCCCTTTAATCGTTTTCCAGCAATTCAACAATCAGTTTGAGGGATTTCTTCGCGTCGATATACGCATAGCGCCCGCCGGTGTATTCCCCTGTTTGAAGACAGGCGAATCCCTGTTTTTCACAAACGGCGATTTTGTCTTTCATTCCTTTGATGACAAAGGCGATATGATGAAACCCTTCACCGTTTTTTTCAAGATCCTGCCGCCAGGTCGAATTGGGATCTTTGTCCGGTTCTATCAATTCAATATCGACATTGGACCCGACATGAAAAAACGCAAGTTTTGCCCTTGCCTCCGAAGGCTGCCCCATGAACCTGGTTTCCGCCTCCGCCAGCGTTCCCGTCACGCTCACAGGCGGAGGCTCAACGCCCAAAAATTTCGCGTACTCAAGCCTGGTTTTTTCAATGTCATGAACCAGCAAACCGACCTGCGTTACTACCTCTGTACCCAAGACAGGATTCCCCATACAATTACCTCCAAAAAATATCAGGCTTGTCCGAAACTTCAGTTTCAAACAAATCCGTTAACACAATTTACCCGGAAATCAACCGGGTCCCCGAACAGATCCGTTCCGAAACAAAACCGGAATTTTGTCCGCTCTCAATCGTTCGAAATTTTATTCAAACCCTTAAACAAAAGGAATATGATACCCAGGGCTATCAAAAGCAGCACCCATGCCATTGCCGAGGCATACCCCATCTTGAAATACAAAAACGCGTTCTGATACAGATACAGCGAATAAAACATGGTAGCGTTATCGGGCCCGCCTTCGGTCATCACAAAAGGCTCCGCAAACCATTGAAACGCGGCGATTACCAGGGTAACCGCGTTGTAGAGGATAACCGGCGCGAGCATTGGAACAGTTATATGCATGGTTCTCTGCAGAAAATTGGCGCCGTCAAGCGACGCCGATTCAAACAAACTTTCAGGAATATCCTGAAGACCCGCCAGAAAAATAATTATCGCCCCTCCGCAGCCCCATACCATCATCAGGATCAGGGCCGGTTTTGCCCAAGCCGGAGCGCCGAACCAGGACGGCCCCCTTATTCCGAAAAATCCCAAAATGGTATTTACCAGGCCGTAATCGGGCTGCAGCAGCCAAAGCCAAAGTATACAGTTTATGATCAGGGGCATCAACGTGGGTATAAAAAACACGACCCGGAAAAGCGACATGCCCTTTATCTCTTTTACGTCAAGGAGGACAGCGGTAACAAGGGCTACCAGAAGGGTTATGGGTACCCCTACAAGGATAATGTACCCGGTATTATAAAGAGAGGTCCGGAAGACTTTATCTTTAAAAAGATTGATATAGTTTTCCAGCCCGAGAAAACGCGGGGTAGAAATAACCTTGTATTCGGTGAGGCTGTAATAAAAAGATACGCATATAGGGTACAGGGTAAAAGCCAAAATTCCCAAAATCCAGGGAGAAATGAAAATCATCGCCGTTCCGAATTCCCGGCGTTCCGAAGGACTTTCACCTATAAGATTCGCAAATTTCATAACCGCCGCCTCAGCCCTTGATTCCCGACATGGCAATGCCTTGAATAAAGTATTTCTGCATAATAAAGAATATGATCAAGACCGGCAGAACCATAATAACACCCAGGGGCATTAAAAGTTCCCAGTTCGGCTGCAGCCGGGACCGGATCATCTGCGCCCCTATCGACAGGGTATAGAGCTTGTCGCTGGCGAGAAAAATCAGCGGACCAATAAAATCGTTCCATGTACGCAAAAAACCAAAAATCGCCACCGTTGTCAGCACCGGTGTTGAAAGCGGCACCACGATACGCAGGAAGATCATAAACTCATTGGCGCCGTCTATTCTGGCCGCTTCCCGCAGTTCCCTGGGAAGGGACAGAAAAAACTGCCTGACAAGAAAGATGAAAAAAGGATTGCCAAAAAAACAGGTAACCGTAAGCGGAAGAAATGTCCCAATCCAGCGCAGTTTTTGAAACAGCATAAACAGGGGGATCATGATAACCTGGAACGGCAATATCATGGTTATTAACACAATGACAAAAACCCTGTCCCGGCCCTTCCACCGCAGGCACGAAAAACCATAGGCGATAACGGAACCCGACAATATGGAGCCGACTATGTTAAAGAACACGATGATGAGGGTATTGTTCAAATACCGCACAAAAGGGATGTAATTAAACATCCTGATATAGTTTTCAAACTGGATGCTCTTCGGTATCCACCGGACAGGAACCTCAAACAACTCGCTCGGCAGTTTAAAAGAGCAGCAAAGAAGCCAATAAAACGGTATAACAAAACACGCGGTCATCACAATCAAAACAAAGTGAATCGCCGCCACACCCATTTTATTGATCACTATTCTGCGTCTGGACTCAAAGGAAACCGCCGAACGAGCCATGAACACTCTCCTTATTTCAGCCTGTCAAGTTCAGGCTGCAGTTTGTTTTGCAGTTCCTGGAGAAGCGGCAGGGGATCGGCGTTATTGTAAATAACGCTGTCCCGCAGGGCTATAAGATCCTGACGGAGCTGGGCGGAAACAGGACTGAGCGCGGGATGGGCGGACTTCGGCGAATTGGAGATCTGCCGCTCCATGAGATAAATCTCGTCCCCTTTCTTTGTCCATGAAACCTCGTCAAACGCCTCATCGGAAGTGGGAATTGAACGCCATATATCAAAATTATCCGCGTTGACTTCCGGCCGTTGGGTATATTTGAAGAAGAAAGCGGCCAAATCGGGACGTTTGGCGCCTTTGGGGATTGCAAAGACATTGGAACCCAGGGGGGTTGATCTTTCCCGGCCTCCGGACGGCGCCGGTACTGGTACGCATTTGTAATTTACCGAAGGCGCGTAAATGCGAAGCGCGTTGGTCGCCCAGTTGCCCACTACCGTCATGGCAACTTTCTTGACAAAGAAAGGATGGTCCGGCGAGAAAAGTCCGCCGGCAGACTGGGTAAATCCCTTGATTTCGGCGGGATCATATTTGTTGGCGTATTCCCGCTGCCAGTTCAGGGCCGACACTACTTTGGAATCCGTAAGCTCAAGATTCTTGGCTGAAGAGTTATACATCTCCGCGCCAAACCAGAAGGGCCAGAAGGTAGGATCTTCGGTGGAATCAAGCCAGGGAATGTAGCCGTACTGAACGACTCTTCCGGAAGCGTCCTTTTTGGTCAGTTTGTCCGTCCAGTCATTGAGTTCGTCAATGGTTTTGGGGTAATTGTTGATATCAAGCCCCGCTTCCCGCACCATATCCGTATTCAAATACAGCATGATAACGTTGGAATCTTGGGGAAGAAGGTACATTTTGTCATTGTACAGAATAACATTGTGAAAACCGGGCATAAAACTGTCAAGGGAAAGTCCCATAGCCTCCATGTATGGATCCCAAGACTCGAAGGCATCCTGAGCGACAAAACCATACGTGGAAATGTAATCGTCCGCGCAGATAACATCCGGGGGCGTTCCACTGGCGATGGCGGCAAGCAACTTTCCGTTCCGCACGCCCGCGCTTTCGGGAACCGACTGCATATCGACTTTAACCTGCGGAAATTCTTTCTGAAAATTGGCCACCCGCTCTTCATCCCATGTTTTTGAATCACCGGTAAAGCAGGACCAGTAGTACAGATCTCCTGATACCTTGCCCAGTTCTTCGGCAGTAAGCGGTTTGGCTTCAGAACCAGCCTGGCTTTTTTGCCCGCATGAAAACAGCAGGAAACAGCCAAACGCCGCGGCCACGAAAAAAACAAACTGCGTTTTTTTACACATATCTCCCTCCAGAAAAATAATAACCCCGCAAAAGCGGAGAATATTCGCTTGAGACCTGTTTTTCGACAGTTTATACCCATGAACTGTAACAAGTCAACCAAAATTTATGGTATTTTTTACAAAATTCGATACGCTTCGTGATAAAAATTCCAATGCTTGACAAAAAGCCGAACATGGCTTCTAGTATGAGTAATATGTACAATAAACTTGGACGCATCAATCAGATAATAGACGTTTTACGTGAACGAAACGGGGCGTCCATTCGGGATTTGGCGCGGGAATTTACGGTCTCGGAAATGACCATCCGCAGGGATCTGGAAAAACTGCGTGAGGATAATATTATATCTCTGGTTCACGGAGCGGCTATTTACAAATCCTACAACCTCGATCTTGAAAAAGGGGTCAACATATCCGAAAAAGAGCGGATAGGCAGGGCGGCCGCCAGGAGGATTCTGCCTGACGATACCATCATCATTGATATTGGGACCACCACCGAGCATCTGGCCCGGCACATACCCAGGAATTCTTCCATCAGCGCCCTGTGTTTTACCATGAATTCCCTGACGGAACTATACAAAAAAAACGTAAAAAGTTTTATCATCGGGGGCGGTTCCTTTCATCCGGATACCCAGCTTTTTGAATCTCCTGAAACCATTGAATTGATACGCAGGACCAGGGCGACAAAATTTTTTGTCAGCACCGCCGGAATAAACCGCAAGATGGAGCTTACCACCGTCAATTTTTACGAGGTCGCCGTAAAGCAGACCTGCATCCAGCACGCCGATCAAAAATTCCTTTTGGCGGACTCCACCAAATTCGACAAGGTAAAACCCGCTTACTTTGGTCATCTGAACGATATTGACGCGGTGATAACCGACAGCGGCATTACGGAAGAATGGATCCGCATTCTGGAAAACATGGGCATAGAAGTGGAAATTGTATGACCGCGAAGGCTCCCCTTGAAACGGAAATTTCCGGAACCGGTCTCCCGCGAAAAGTCCCGCGCAATTAAACCCGCCCGCGAATGAAGAACCCCGCCGCAAGCAGCGGGGTATCTTCGTTCGAGAAGAAAAAGTCCTATGGACTTTTCTCATTTTATACTGAGGCGCGTCCGGCCGGCTACACCTGACCAAAATTCATCAGCACCTGCCTGAGCCGCTGTTCCAGGAGCGGATAGGAAAAAAATTTCCGCCCCAGCTCGTAGTTCCGTTCCGCCATGATGTTTCCGGCTTCGGGGTATTCCAGAATAGCCCGGACCGTTTCTACCGTGTCGGATGTGATGTTGTTTTCCATAATTACCACGTCAAAATCCAGAGGCTCAATATCCCGCTGGAAAATCGAATAGCGGTTAACCAGAATGGGTTTTCTGAACCACAGCGCCTCGAGGAACGCGTTGCCGAATCCCTCGTAGCTTGAAGGGTACGTAACAAAATCGGCGTTGATATAACAGTCGGCAAGGTTGTATTTTTTTCTGCCGTCGTCCGTGGTTCCCCTTTCGCTGCCTATGATGTCGGGCCTTACCAGCACCTCCACTCCCAAAAGATCGGCGTAATCCATGGTGCGCATGTAGTAGTCCGAACCTTCGTCCCGTTCCTGATGGCTTATGAGGAGTTTTGCCCGCCTGTCCTTGAGACGGCTCGCCAGTTCTATGGCGTGCTCTATTCCCTTGCGGGCGACGATGCGGGTGGGCTGCAGGAGCAGCGCATCCTCTTCCCCTATGCCCAGATCCCGCCGCATGGTGCGGGCGTAGTCGTCCATGGCCGGAGCTTCACTGTCAAAGTCCAGTACATTGGGAATAATAATGGAAGAAAGACCGCATCGGTATGAAAGGCGCTGGCGGGCGTCGGAATTGATGACGACATGGTTAATGGGGTGCAGCCGGGGCGGGAAGCTCATGGAAAGGTAATCTTCCACACAGTTCACCGAAAAACGCTGGCGTTCCCAGGAAAAGTCATGGTGATGGGCAATGGCGGGGATCCCTGTTTCGGCGATGTACTCGGTAATGGCAAGCCCCAAGGGAATGTTCATGGGAATGGCGAGGGCGTTTTCGATAACAAGAAGATCAATGCCGAATGCCTCGACAAAATCGTAGAGCGCCATCTTGAGGATAAGGCGCGCCGCCTGTATTTCGCCCGTGAGTTTTTCGTCCCGAACCGTAACGCCGAAACAGCGGCTCTGTATGCCCGTGATGACAGGATGGCCGAAAAAGGCCTCTTCCACAACCATGGATTTTTCGCTGTCCCAGTCCGAAAGGCCGGAGAAAAAAAAGCACTCGTAGCCCATTTTTTCAAGCACCTGCCGCCATTTGGCGGTTTCGAGGGACACCCCGTCGTTTCCCCTGAAACGGGTAGATACAAAACCGATACGGTTTATCTTGTTAAATCTGGTGAGGTACATAGTATTATACTAATTCAAAAAGCCGGGAATTCAAGCGGAAGGAGGCGGCGGGGCTGTTCCGGCCGCCGCCGGGCAGGAACCGGCGGCCCCTGTCCACAGCCTTTATACGGAATCTGCCGGTAAAGGCTCATTTTGGCTCTGGACACTTGACATTTCTTATATAATATGTAGGATTAATAAGTAATACGCCGTTTCAGACAAATGGCGGTTTGCAAAACACTGAAAGAATAAAGGAGCAGTTGATGAAAAAACACTTTTTACCGGCGGTGCTGGCCGCGGCGCTTGTCGTTCCATCGGTATTTGCGGGACCGAAAAAGGAAACGGGGGAGAGTCTCTCCGATCTTTTAAGAATTGACATTTCGACACCCCCGGCTTCTCTTGACCCTCAGGCAGTCGCGTCTCTTGAAGATCTTGGATTGCTGTCCGCTTTCTATCCAACATTGACGAAACACGGCATTGATACAGGCCATCCCGCCGACGCGCGGCGCGAGAACGCCGCCATAGTCCCCAACCTGGCCGAATCATGGGAGATCTCCCCGGACGGCAAAAGGTACACGTTCCACCTGAGAAAAGGCGTTACATTTCCGTCCGGCGCGCCTCTTGATTCGGCCGCCGTAAAATGGTCATGGGATCGGGCGTTTGCCGCCGGAAACATGGGCGCTTACTTCCTCAGCGGAGGTTCACAGGTAAGGTCCGTTGAGACCCCTGATGCACATACGGTCATTGTAAACCTTGCAAACCGAACCCCCGATTACCTGGCCGCGCTTACCTCTGTGGGAACCGCGGTGCTTGACAGGTCGGTGCTTGAACAGCATGGAAACACAGCCGAAGAACAAGGCCGCTGGCTTTCAAGTCATTTTGCCGGAGGCGGCGCCTATGTAGTCGAAAACTACGAACCCGGCGTATCTCTTACCCTCAAGGCAAATCCTGCCTATTGGGGAGAAAAGCCCCGTCATGGTACGGTAGTCATCGGCTTTATACCGGACGACGCGACCCTTCTTTTACGCGCCCGGAACGGTCAAGCCGATATTACCCTGGGGCTTTCCAAACAATCGACGGCAAGTCTCAGGAACAATGCCGATGTAAAAATAATCTCGATACCGTCGGCGACCTGGACTCTTGTCAGTCTTCCAAATCGTCTGCCGCCCTTCGACAATGTAAAATTCCGTGAAGCCCTGACATATGCGACGCCTCAGTCTGATCTGGTGTCAAATGTTGCCCTTGGGTATGGCGAGGCGTATTTTGGCCCGTTCCCTCCGGCGTTTGCGGCTTATAACGCCGATCTTTCACGTCCCCGTCCGTTCGACCTCGCAAGGGCGCGTCAGTTGATTGCCGAATCAGGCGTCCGGGGTTCTGTAGACGTAGATCTCTATATCCGCGAAGGCGTCAATGACCAGCAGCAAATAGCGGTTGTTCTGCAGGATATATGGAAAGGCCTGGGAATCAATCTCAACATCCGCAGGCTTTCCGCCGCCGAATATCAGCAGGCCGTAGGCGCGGATGAAAAAAAGTGGCTGTTAATCCGGTTTGACGGGCCATCAATTCCTACGCCCGGCTGGCTTGCCGCCTATGATATTTTGACAAGTCCTTTCAATCAGAGCAATTACCATAATTCTGATGTTGACAAGCTTGTTCTGGCGGCGGCCGATGAACCGTTGGAAGCGAAACGCCAGGAATACTATGACCAGATAACAAGGTTGTGGATTGCCGATTCTCCCCGGATTGTCGCTTTTGCCCAGAACTATACAGCGGTAGCAAGAAAAGACATCGCGCATTTTGTTTTCGGACAGAATGATCTCCTTATTAATCTTTGGGGAAGGTAACAATTGCCGCGCGGATGGGAGACGAAAACAGCCCTGTTTCTCTTTTTGATTCTGTTTCTGACAGCGGCCGCCGGACCCTTGTTGTGGAAAAGCGACCCTCTCAAAACGGATCTGACGAACAGGCTGTTAATTCCCAACCGCGCGCATCCTCTGGGAACGGACAGCAGCGGACGCGACTTGTTGGCCCGTTTCATGTATGGGACACGAATATCTCTTGCAAGCGGTTTGCTTGTTGTCCTTGGTTCCGGCATTATTGGCATGAGCCTTGGCATGTTGGCCGCCCGTTTCCGGGGGCCGGTAGATACGATTATTATGCGCCTGCTTGACATTCTGCTTGCCTTTCCCCAGCTGGTTCTTGCAATGGCAATCACGATTTGTTTTGGCCCGAGTCTTGCAAGCGCCTGTATGGGGATTGCTTTTGGCTGTATACCCGTATATGCCCGCCTCATGAGGAGCGAGGCCCTTCAAATTCAAAACAGACTTTTTGTCCGTTCGGCCCGTCTGCTTGGGTTTCATTCATTTTACATTTTCACGCGTCATGTCATCCCCCTTTCCGCCCCTACAATGCTTGTCCAGTCGGCGGCCGTATTTGGATCAACCATTATATCATTGAGCGCGCTTGGGTTTGTCGGTCTTGGGGCGCAAATTCCCCAGCCCGAATGGGGGGCGATGATTGCGGAAGGAATGTCCTTTATAGTAAGCGGGGGATGGTGGATAGTTTTATGGCCGGGTCTGGGGCTGTTTTTTGCTGTCGCTGCGGCAAATCTTCTTGCCGACGGCCTAAGCCTCCGTCTTGGCGGCGAATACAGGGTATCATGAAAAAGACCGCTCTACAAACAATAACCCTGAAAATTTTAACGGCAGCAATGGCAATTTTCGGGGCTTCCATATTGTCTTTTGTTTTTTTACGTCTTGCTCCCGGCGACCCAGCGGGCCTGGTTCTCGGCCCCTTCGCCACGGACGCGGCGCGGGCCCGGTTAACGGCTGAAATGGGAATTGACAAGCCTGTCCCTGCACAATACCTTACCTACATGCACGAGTTACTGTCCGGTAACTGGGGGTACTCATATAGTATCGGCCAATCAGTTTTGGAATTGTTCGCTTCAAGGCTGCCGGCAACGCTTGAATTGGGTTTTTCCGCCCTGCTGTTCGCCTTTGTATCGGCGTTGATTTTATCTCTCGTAAAAACATATACCAAACGCAGGCTTGTAAAAAATACCATCAACGTTTTCTGTTATGGAGCGTACAGCATGCCCCAATTTTTTCTCGGTATACTTCTCCTGATTGTTTTTTCAACGGGTTTAGGTGTTTTCCCCGGCCCGGAAGGACGAACGCGGTTTCCTTCATATTCGCTGCCCCGCATAACAGGTTTTTTGATACCGGATTCATTGATTGCCGCCGATTTTCCCCTGCTGCTTGACGCTCTTTGGCACCTTGTGCTTCCGTCTGTAACTTTAGGATTGTATTCTATGGCCTTTCTTGCCCGTATTCTGGGCGCGAATTTGTCATCCTCGTACCGTGAGAAATATATTACCGTCAGCCTCAGCCACGGTATAACTGACTGGCAGGCCCTTGTCAGACATGCGCTGCCAAACGCGCTTGTAACTTCGGCGACAGCCGCGGCCGTTCTTGTTGGCATTCTGATGACGGGAACCATGCTTGTTGAAACCGTTTTCGCGTGGCCTGGCATCGGTTCTTTGATAACTTCCAGCATACAGAAACAGGATTTTTCCGTAGTCCAGGCGTTCATTTTTTTCAGCGCGTTTGTTTTCGTGGTATGCAATCTTGTTATTGAGCTTTTGATAACAAAAATCGATCCGCGTCTTGGCATACACGCCGTAAAAGGGTCTGGCGATGAATGAAAAACCCGTTCTGGAAGTAGACGGCCTCAGTATTGTTTATCCGCACGCCGGAAAATTCGGCAATGTCCTGCATAACGTAACTTTTACGGTGTATCCGGGTCAATTTATAGCAATCGTTGGAGAATCGGGGTCCGGAAAATCAACGCTTGCCTCGGCGATTATCGGCCTGCTTCCGTCGGACGGATATATCAACGGCGGTACAATACGTTTTGAAGGTGAGGGTATAAACAGTTTGGGAAGAGACATCCGGGGGAAACTGGTGGGTTATATACCGCAGGACGCGCTTTCCGGCCTTGACCCTCTTGTGCGCGCGGGCCGGCAGGTCGAGGAAGCGGTTTTAGCCCACGAAAAACTTTCCAAAGACAATGTCCGCAAGAAAAGCCTTCAAGGCCTTAAAGACGCCGGCCTCCCGGAAGAGGAAGCCGTATATGTTTCCTATCCGCATGAATTGTCGGGCGGGATGAAACAGCGTGTCCTTGTCGCGTCAGGACTGATAAACAAACCGAAAATTCTTGTAGCCGACGAACCGACCTCCGCGCTTGATGTAATTGTCCAGCAAAAAATACTTGCTTCCATAAGGTCTCTGATACATTTTTCAAATACCGCCCTTTTGTTTATTACGCACAACATTGCGCTGGCAGCCTGCTATTCTGATTATGTTATTGTAATGAAAGAAGGTTCAGTAGTTGAACAGGGCCCGGCCGGGAAAATATGCTTTGAACCGGAAGTTGAGTATACTAAAAATCTTATAGATGCCGCGCCTCATATTGTTACTGAAAACAACAATTCTTTTCCAGAAAAATATATACATAAAACTGCCAAACCAATCATTGAAGTTGAAAATGTTACCAAATATTATCATAACAAGCGTCATCCCGCCCTAAAAAACGTCTCGTTAAAAATATATGAAAGCCAGACGGTTGCCGTTGTAGGCGGCTCGGGTTCAGGAAAGACAACGCTTGCCTCTGTTATTCTTCAACTTGAAGAGCCGGGTTCCGGTGTTGTCCGGTTTTATGGCAGCAACATTAAAGAACTTGACAGATCAGAATTAAAAACCTGTCATAGAAGTTTACAGGCTGTTTTTCAAAACCCTTACGAATCGCTCAATCCTTTGTTTTCGGTATATGATATTCTTGAAGAACCGCTGCGGGCTTTCGCTATAGGAACAAAAGAAGAACGAAAAAAACGGATCAATACAATTCTTGATGAAGTAATGCTGCCCCGGACGATTCTGGAACGGCGGTCCGGAAATCTTTCGGGCGGCCAGTGTCAGAGAGTGGCCATTGCCCGCGCTCTTATAACGGAACCGCGTCTTGTAATCTGCGATGAGGCTGTTTCCGCCCTTGATGTGTTGGTTCAGGCCCAAATACTTGAACTTTTAAAAATGTTAAAACGCGAGCTGCAAATGACCTATTTATTCATCACCCATGATTTGGGCCTGGCTTCTTTAATGGCCGACAGCCTTGTTGTAATGCAGAATGGTGAAATTGTCGAGGCCGGCACAAAGGAAAAACTTTTCAACAATCCGGAGAACGAATATACAAAAATTCTTCTTGAAGCATCCATGTTAAAAACTTTGCAAACGGACATTGTACAAACAAAAGGAACCGTACATGAGATTACTGCATGAACAAAACGTTGAAAAAATAGCCCTTGGGGCCGCTGTTCTTGGTTCGGGAGGCGGAGGGGACCCTTATCTGGGAAAGCTTATGGCAATACAAGCCATAAAAGAACACGGCCCCGTGAAACTTATAGACGTATATGAACTTTCCGATAATGATCTTGTATTTCCTTCCGCCGCCATGGGAGCGCCTGTAGTAATGCTGGAAAAAATACCCAACGGTGAAGAACCTAAAAAAGCAATAGCCGCGCTTGAAAATTATCTTGGTAAAAAAGCTACAGCCATCATCCCTATCGAGGCAGGGGGTCTTAATTCTTGTATTCCCATCTATACCGCCGCCTGTCTGGGGCTTCCGCTGGTTGACGGAGACGGCATGGGCAGGGCGTTTCCCGAACTTATGATGGTAAGTTATGGTATAGGCGGTAAAAACGCCTCGCCTATGGTAGTCTGCGATGAAAAAGGAAACATGGTAATACTGGAATCCATAAACAACCAGTGGGCTGAAACTTTGGCAAGAAGCGTTACTGTGGCCATGGGTCTTTTTACGCAAATGAGTATTTACGTCATGTCCGGCGCGGATGTAAAACAATTTGCCATAAAGAATACCATGTCCCTGGCCGAAAAAATCGGCGGGTGTCTTGTAAGTCAATCAGATGCATCAATAAATCCTGTTGATAAAATAATCAAGACTACAAACGCCTGCAGGCTTTTTGAGGGTAAGGTTGTCGATGTCCGCCGCGATCTTGCAACGGGATTTATACGGGGACATGCAAAATTTGAAGGTATCAGAACCTATACAGGGCAGATATTTTCTATTGATTTTCAAAATGAAAATCTTGTTGCGACAAGAAACGCAAATGCTGTCGCCATGACCCCCGACTTGATAACGCTTCTTGACATCGAGAAGGGTTTGCCTGTTCAGACGGATACGTTAAAATACGGTCAGCGGCTTGCCGCCATAGGTATTCCCTGCGACAAATTCTGGAAAACAGAAGAGGCTTTAAAAGTTACCGGCCCAAGGTATTTTAAATACGATTTTGATTATATTCCAATCGAAGAACTTGAAAAACAAAATGGGGGAATCCGATGAATTTTCGCATAGGAATAGATGTAGGCGGAACAAATACGGACGCCGTAATCATCAACGAAAGAAATGCCGTTGTTTCATTTTATAAAACCGCAACTACCGAAGATGTATCGTCAGGTGTAGAAAAAGCAGTCAAAGAAATTCTTGCCTTATCGAAAATAAATGTTAAAGACATAAAAAATGTCATGCTTGGCACGACACATGCGACAAACGCGCTCGTGGAAAGAAAACATCTTGCAAAAGCAGGAGTTATCCGCCTCGCGGCTCCTTCCGGTTTTGCCATTCCGCCTTACACGGCATGGCCGGAAGAACTTTTAAAAGCGGTTTTCGCCGGATATGAAATAGTCCGCGGAGGTTATGAATATTCCGGTGTTCCCCTGTCCAATCCTGATAAAGATGAAATTAAATACGCGATTGATTCCCTCGTAAAAAAGGGAGCCCAGTCTTTGGCAATTTCATGCGCGTTTTCTCCGGTAAACCATGAAGGGGAACTATTCGCCGCCGAAACGGCGAGAGAACTCCTGGGCGGCGCTTTTCCGGTAACATTATCACATGAGACAGGCAGTGTAGGATTATTGGAACGGGAAAATGCCGCAATACTCAACGCTTCTATTCGTGAACTTGTAAAAAACGCCTACGGTTCATTCCAACAATCAATACATAACAACGGCATACGCGCCGAACTTTTTATAACCCAGAACGACGGAACGCTCATGTCCATAGAAAAAGCAAAACAATATCCGGTATTGACCATAGCATCCGGTCCTACCAATTCCCTAAGAGGAGCGGCTTTCCTGTCAAACAAAACGGATGCCTTTGTTGTTGATGTTGGAGGGACAACTACCGACATAGGCGTATTAAACCGGGGCTTTCCAAGAGAGTCGGGTACCTCGGTAGAAATATGCGGTGTCCGTACAAATTTCCGCATGCCTGATATTATATCCATAGGATTGGGCGGCGGTTCAATAATAAATAAAAACCCGGCAGGAATTGGTCCGCAATCGACAGGTTTCCGTATTTCGGAGGAAGCGTTGATTTTTGGCGGAACAACGTTAACCGCCACCGATATTGCGGTGAAAAATGCTCATATTTCTTTGGGGAATCCTGACGCCGTTTCAAGCCTCGAAAGCGGTTTTGCCCGGGAATGTACGGAAATTATAAAAAACATGATAGAAACTGCTTTGGATACCATGAAAACACAGGCCGGAGATGTCCCTGTCATACTCGTTGGCGGCGGCAGTATTATTGTTCCCCGAAATTTGCAAGGGGTAGCTGAAATCATCATACCGGAAAATTTCGGTGTTGCAAACGCAATAGGCGCGGCAATCGCCCAGGTCTCCGGCAGCATTGACGGCATTTACAATGTTACTCAAAAAGGGCGCGAAAAAGTTCTGGAAGAAATAAAAGAAGAAGCGGTAAACGAGGCGGTTAAGGCCGGGGCGCTGCGTTCAAGTACGGAAATCGTGGAGATTGAAGAAATTCCGCTTGCTTACCTGCCTTCAAACGCCGTGCGGATCAGGGTAAAAGCGGCCGGCAGCCTCGGCTAACGCCGATTGGCCACAAGTTAATCAGCGTTACCCTGAAAGCCGGCACCTCTCCCGGATTCCCGCGTTGAAAAACGGAGAATGCGGGCGTTTTCCCTTTCAACAAAAGTGTAATTGCCCGAATCATCAATCCCGATATGAAACACAAATGTTCCAACGCTGCGCATTAAAGGCGCAATTTTGACGCCGCAGCCGGCAAGTATGTCCCGTATGCCAAGGAACCCTCCGGTACAGGCAAGAACGCATACGGCGTCAACGTCTTCGGCCATTTTTACAATCTGCCTGCAATCCGTTTCCACAAGCTCGCACGGAAAAGCGACCGTCATTGTATTGGTTTTGATCCCGGCCCGTGAAAAAAAGTCTTTTATTCTGTCGCGCTCTTTGTGAACAGCTACAGCAATATTTTCAAAGCCCTTTCCGTCGTTCAGGGAACGATTGGGCAGCCCCTTGTCATACGACAAACTTTCACAGGCGCAGCCCGGACAGGTCAAAACAAGCGCCTTTTTTACACCTTCAAGACTTTTCATGATTTTTTCATCGGCCAGCATCTGGCAATATACACCCATTAAACCGCCTCCGCCGCCGGGAATTCAAGCGGAAGGCGGCGGGGCCGTTTCCCTGACTTTGAGCCTTGTTTCGGCCCGCGCGAGGGATGCCTTCGCGTTGTCCGTCTCGAATTTCAGCATCGCCGTTTCAAGCGTTTCAAGGGCCCGTTTTTTTGCGGCAAGGGCCCGTTCGCCGTCAATTTCCCCAGGCCATTCGGCGGAGTCCGCCATGAGGACGGTCTTGTGACTCTTTACCTCGAGTATCCCCTCGGATGTAAAGGCCGTCCTCAGCTTTCCTTCGCCGTCCCTTATGGTCAGTACCCCCGTCCGCACCGGAGAGGTAAAAAACGAATGGTTCGCGTATACGCAAATTTCGCCGTCGGCCAGGGTAAGGATAAGGGCTTCTATTCTGCCCGAATAAAAGAGCCGGTAGGGAGTATGCACCTCGAAACTGAAAAGCGCCGCCATCAGCCTTTCGCCTTTTCCATAACATCGTCCATATTCCCCGCCATGTAGAAGGCCTGTTCGGGGAGGGAATCACATTCGCCGTCCAGTATCATTTTGAAGCCCCCGACCGTTTCTTTTACCGGCACATAGCGGCCGGAAATGCCGGTGAATTTTTCCGCCACAAAGAAGGGCTGGCTGAAAAAGCGCTGCACCTTGCGGGCGCGGGCCACGACGAGCTTGTCTTCCGCGGAAAGTTCATCCATGCCAAGAATGGCGATGATATCCTGCAGTTCCTTGTAGCGCTGGAGTATCTGCTGGCATCTCCGCGCGGTTTTGTAATGTTCGTCCCCGACAACGGCGGGATCGAGAATGCGCGAGCTTGAGGCCAGCGGATCGACCGAGGGGTAGATCCCCAGCTCCACGATCTTGCGCGAAAGGGTCGTGGTGGCGTCAAGGTGCGCGAAGGTGGTGGCGGGCGCGGGATCGGTAAGGTCGTCGGCGGGAACATAGACGGCCTGTATGCTGGTGATAGATCCCCTGGATGTGCTGGCGATGCGCTCCTCAAGGCTCCCCATCTCGTTTGCCAGCGTCGGCTGGTAGCCGACCGCGCTTGGTATGCGGCCCAGCAGCGCGGAAACTTCCGCGCCGGCCTGAATAAAGCGGAAGATGTTGTCGATGAAGAGAAGCACATCCTGGCCTCCCTCGTCGCGGAAGTGTTCCGCCATGGTAAGCCCGGCAAGGGCAACTCTCATGCGGGCGCCCGGCGGCTCGTTCATCTGGCCGAATACAAGGGCGGTCTTGTCTATAACCCCCGATTCGTTCATCTCCTTCCAGAGATCCGCCCCTTCGCGGGAACGCTCCCCGACTCCCGAAAAAACGGAATAGCCTGAATGTTCCGTGGCGATATTGCGGATAAGCTCCATGATTACCACGGTCTTGCCTACGCCCGCCCCGCCGAAGAGGCCGATCTTTCCTCCCTTCGCGTAAGGGGCGACAAGATCGATAACCTTGATCCCCGTTTCAAATACTTCGGCCGCGGGACGCTGCTCGGCAAAGGGCGGAGCCTCCCTGTGTATCGACGCGTACCGCGAGGCGGTAAAGGGCCCTTTGTTGTCTATTGCTTTTCCCGTTACGCCGAACATGCGGCCAAGGACTTCCTTTCCCACCGGCGCCTTTATGGGCCCGCCCGTATCCGCCGCCTCCATTCCGCGTGCAAGTCCTTCGGTGGCGGACATCGCGACGCAGCGCACGCGGCTGTCCCCTATGTGCTGCAGCACTTCCAGCACCACGGTCCGGTTATGCGTGCTTTCCGCGATTTCAAGCGCGTTCAGAATTGCGGGGATTTCCCCTTCCCTGAAGCGCACATCCACAACGGGTCCCACTATCTGTGTAATGATTCCTGTATTCGCCATTCCTGCCCCTTATTCCGAAAGAGCCGCCGATCCTCCGACGATCTCCGACATTTCCTGGGTAATGCCCGCCTGGCGGGCCCTGTTGTAGTTAAGCTGAAGGCTGTCAAGCATTTCTTCGGCGCTTTTGCTGGCCTCGTCCATGGCGGACATCCGTGCGCTCTGTTCGCTTACATAGGCCTCTATGAGGGAGCCGTAAATGATCCCCCGTATATAAAGCGGCACGAGCGCGTCAAACACGTCTTTCTTTGAGGGAAGAAATTCAAAGCGAAGCTCCGTTCTCTTCTGTTCCCCGGTTTTTTCGAATTCTTCCTGCATCTTCCCGGCGTCAAGCGGAAGAATCTGGCGTTCAGAGGGAAGCAGCCTTATCGTGCTGTGCATGTGCGTGTACACGATATGCACTTCATCGAACATGCCCCACAAGTACTGCGAGATGACATACTCCGATATTTCCCTGGCGTTTTCCATTTCCGGCATGCGGGAACGGAACGAAAAATTTTCGAGAATAAGATAGGGTGAATGGATGAAGTACCGGTAGCCTATGGAGCCTATGAGGATAAGGATGGGATTCTTTATCCTCGCGCACAGATCGTTTACTTCCCGGAAAATATTCGCGTTGTAGCCTCCGGCAAGCCCCTTGTCGCTTGTAACCGCGATAACGGCGCTGTGGTACGAATTGGCGCGGCCCGCGCGGTTGAAAAAATCGGAATCCACCTTTCCGGCCCCGGACAAAATGTCGTACATTGATTTCTGGATGCGGGTAAAGAAAGGCTCCGTGTCTTCAAGAAGACGGCGGCCCTTGCGGAGCTTCGCGGTGGAGATTAAATTCATCGCCTTTGTAACCTGAAGCGTCTGCCGTATGGCCCGCATCCTCAGTCTGACATCCCGTAAATTTGCCATGTTTCTCCGCCGTCAATTCCGCTGCTGCATAAGGTGTTTGTAATTTTCCATGGCCGAAAGCAGCTCCTCTTCGTTTTCGGAGGCGAGCGTTCCGGTCTTTCCCACCGATTCAAGCAGATCCGCGCTGTGCTCCCTGATGTATTCAAGAAAACCGGTTATGCAGGAATTTATTTCGCTTACCGGAACGTCCATGAGGCAGCCGTTCACGGAAACAAAAAGGATCACCGTTTCTTCCGCCATGGAGAAGGGAGAAAACTGCGGCTGCTTTAAAACCTCCATGAGCCGCTCTCCCTGCGCGAGCTTGTCCTGCGTTCCCTTGTCCAGATCGCTTCCGAACTGGGCAAAGGCCGCCATTTCCCGGTACTGGGCAAGGTCCAGTCTGAGGCGGCCCGACACTTTCCGTATTGCCTTTGACTGCGCGGAACCGCCGACGCGGCTTACCGAAAGCCCCACGTCGACGGCGGGCCTGAAGCCCGAATTGAAGAGTTCTGAGTCAAGGAAGATCTGCCCGTCGGTAATGGAGATGACGTTGGTGGGAATATAGGAAGAAATATCGCCCGCCTGCGTTTCCACAATGGGAATGGCCGTGATGGAACCCCCGCCCCTTTCCGGGGAAAGTTTCGCGGCCCGCTCCAGCAGCCGCGAATGGAGGTAGAACACGTCGCCGGGAAAGGCCTCCCTTCCGGGGGGACGGCGGAGGAGCAGGCTGATGGTCCTGTAGGCCACCGCGTGTTTGGAAAGATCGTCGTATACGACAAGGACATCTTTTCCCCTGTGCATGAAGTACTCCGCCATGGCCACGGCCGAATACGGCGCCAGGTACTGCAGCGCCGCCGAATCGGATGCCGCCGCGAGCACCACGAAGGTATACTCCATGGCTCCCCTGCGTTCAAGGTTCCGTATAATGGACGCGACCGAAGAGGACTTTTGTCCTATGGCGCAGTACACGCAGTACACGTCCTTTCCCTTCTGGTTGATGATGGCGTCAACGGCAAGGGCGGTCTTGCCGGTCTGCCTGTCGCCTATAACAAGCTCCCTCTGGCCCCGCCCTATGGGGATCATCGCGTCAACGGAAATAGAGCCTGTTTCAAGGGGCGTGTCCACGCTGCCCCGCTCGATCACAGGCGGCGCGGGAGATTCCACGGGAAGGTATTCTTCGGCCTTGACCGGCCCCTTGCCGTCAACCGGTTCGCCCAGAGGATTGACTACCCTGCCGAAAAGGGAAGGCCCCGAAGGAACCGAAACAACCTTCCCGGTACCCTTTACCTCTTCGCCGTCCTTGACCAGTGATTCGCCTGAAAACAGTACACAGCCGACGCCGTCTTCGTTAAGGTTAAGGACTATACCCGCCGCTCCCGACGCGAATTCGACCAGTTCGCCGTATACAGCCTTTTCAAGGCCGTATACGGTCGCCACGGAATCGCCCACCTGGACGACAAAACCGGCCGACTCGGAAACGGCCCTGCCCTGCCAGTGTTCAATCTGTTCCCGCAGAACCCTGGAAAGATCAGCAAAATTCGCCATCAAAATCCCCCGTTCAGATCCGCCGTCATGCCGCGGAGAAGCCCGCTGAGACTGGCGTCTATATACCCGCTTTCCAGGCGCAGGCGGTATCCCCCGGCAAGATCGGGAGCCGGCCGGGATTCAATCCTCACTTCACGCGCGCCTGTTTTTTCACGAAGAACCCCCGCAAGCTCATCGATAAATCCGCCGCCGGGAGTATCGCCGGCCGGGGAGGCGTATTCCAGCACCACGTTACATACGCCGTCCCGTTTGTCGACGAGCCGTTCAATTTCGGCCATAACGGAAAAGACATGGGCAAGGGCGTTCCTCCGCACCAGAAGCAGGAGAAGCCCCGCGGCGGCTTCCGCGCCCCGGCCGTGCCGTTCCGCGTCAAGCGCGGTCTGTATCATGTCCCCCAGCTTCCGCGCCCCGGCGCAGCCGGAAACAACGCCGGGAATGCCGCCCGCAAGGGACGCCAGCACGCGAAGGACGGCGATTCCTTCTTTAACGTCGTCCTTGCCGCCGGCCGCGGCAAGAAAGGCCTCCGCCCACCGTTCCGGAACAAACACCTAGTTTTTTCCCGCCTCACGGAGGAGCATCGCGGCAAGGCGCAGGTTGTCTTCGCCGCCGAAATCCCGCTGTACAAGGCGGCCCGCCGCGGCTACCACAAGGGCGGCCGCTTCCGCCTTGAAGTGCGCCAGGGCGGCTTCTTCTTCCGTCCGAAGCTGCCTGCGTGCGCCGTCTATGATGCGCTCCGCCTGTTCCTTTCCCCCGGCGATTATTTCCAGCGCCTGCTTTTCCGCCGTTTCCCGCGCCGAACGGATAATAGCGCCGGCTTCCTCCCCGGCGCTTTTCAGTTGCGCCTCATATTCGGCAAGCATCTGCTTCGCCTGCTTCTTGTCCTTTTCGGCCTGCGACAGGGCGTTTTCGATTTTTTTTGTCCTGTCCTCCATGAATTTGGTGACCGGTTTGAAGAGCACGGCCCTGAGCACAAAAAACAGGATGGTGATATTGATGATGGTGACAAGAAATGTTGTCAGGGAAGGGACAAGCATGACGGACCCCGCTATGCCCTGGTAAAGATGAGGATGGCGACCACAAAGCCGTAAATGGCGGTCGCCTCCGCAAGGGCTATGCCCAGAAAGAAGGCCGTCATAATCTTGCCCGACGCCTCCGGCTGCCGGGATATGGCCTCCGCGGTACGTCCCGTCGCTATGCCTATGCCTATGCCGGCCCCAAGACCGGCGACCACCGCGATACCGGCTCCAATCAAAAATACAAGACTGTCCATACTACGCTCCTCATAATTCCGGCGCCTTTACGGGCCGGTAGTTTACATATATTCGCGGCGTTCCGCGCCGGAAAGCGCGGAGCGCCTCCGGCCGGCCGCGCGTTAACCGGCGTTACTCCCGTGATTCAACCGCCTCGGCAATAAAGAGGGTAGTCAGGAACGTGAAAATAACGGCCTGAATCAACCCGTCAAAAAAATCGAAATAGATAGAAAAAAACGCCGGCAGCACGACGGGAACGGGCAGGGCAAGTTCAACAAGCAGCATGATGACAAAACCGCCGAGTATGTTGCCGAAAAGCCGGAGGCAGAGGGAAAGGGGCCGTATGATATATTCAAGCAGGTTGAACGGAAGCATCACCGGAACCGGATTAAGAAGGCCCCGTGCCCATCCCCCAATTCCCCGCGCCCGAATCCCGCCAAAGAGAACCAGAAGAATTGAAAGCAGGGAAAGCGCCGCGGTAAAATTGATGTCCCGCGCCGGAGGCTTGATGACGAACGGAGGATGCGCCCCCAGAAGCGAAACGGACATGGGAGAGATCGCGGGAATGATGTTCGCGGCAAGGAGGAACAGAAAGACCGTGCCAATGTACGGCCCGTATACCTTTGCCCTGTGTCCAAAATGGTCCCTTGAAAAATTGTTGAGAAATTCAATCCCCGCTTCCAGAAAGATCTGCGCCCCGCGGGGAACCTCTTTCAGCCTGCGGGCAAGGAGAAGGGACGCCGCAATCAGAAGAGCCATGACCACCCACGAGACAAGCACCGTTTCGTTTATATCGATTGAGGCAATCCCGCGCCCGAAGAGACGGAAACCCGGCGGCAGCGGTATTGAAAAGACAGTTTGGAATTCCTCAAGGGCTTCCTTGATATTCATGACGGAAAACGGCCGCCTCCTTTACTGATAATATAAGCCGCATTCAAAACCCGGCCGGCTGCAAGACTATTCTTTTTTGAAGAAAAAATCATCCCTGAAATACTTTTTCAACAGTTCTTCGGAAACCGCGTCCCGGCTGTTCATGTGGGTATAGGTTGCCTCCAGAAAGCCCTTGGTCAGGTAAAAACAGCCCAAAAGGAAGAATTCCGAAACCTTGACCATGATCCCCATTGCCTGGTACATCTTTACCGGGCTTTCAGGCGCGTAGTCGGACATGATGTATGTAATAACCACTTCCTGGGCCAGGTTGACCGCGTAAATTACCTCGGATACGGGAAAACCCTCCTGCATTCTGTTTTTTCCCAGTTTGACAAAAAAATCCCCAACCATCGCCCGGTCAAGCCCCCGGTCCAGCGTCCGTGCGAGCAGGGAATAAAAGGGGGTATCCGCGCTGATAAGGGCGCTGTCCTCCAGTTCGTTGTAATGTTTAAGCTGCGATGCCTTGCGAATCTTGTCCTTCCACCGGCGGGCAAAGTCAGGAGCCTTCAAATTCAGCGTATCAATAAGCGCCGCGTCTATCATGGTTTCAGTATAGGAGGATAACGGGATCACTGCAAGGCCGAAGGCAGAAGCTCTGCTTCGCCTTCGGCTGGGGAGTTTTCGCGGAGCGAAAACTCCAAGGCGCGAGGGATCGAAGGCCGCAAAACTCCGGGCCTGTATGAAAAGCGCCTGTCTTGACAGCGGGGAGGGCGGCGCGAGGGATCGAAGGCCGCAAAACTCCGGGCCTGTACGAAAAGCGCCTGTCTTGACAGTGGAAAGGGCGGCGCGCTATTTTGATACAATTGTGAAGCAGCGTTTGACGGGACTGCCTGTAATCGTGAAAATGACCTTTTCCTGCCTGCTCATCTTTCGTGTTGTCTTTTCGGCCTTTTCCGGGGAAGAGGCGGCCGGCGCGGGGAGGGAAGCCGGCGCGGAAAACACAACCGGCGCGGGAGGCGCGGAAAGCGCCCCGGCGCGGGAGCGGCACATCATTCCCGCCCTGGGACACGTCGTCATAAGCAACGGCCTCCTCTTTACCTGGAACCGGGTTATCATGCGCAGCCCTTTCAGCAAGATCAGTTTCCAGTCGATCAAGGAAAACCTTGTGTGGTCGGCCTGGGAATGGGACATGGATTATTTTCCCACCAACTTTTTCGGCCATCCCTGGCATGGTTCCACCTACCACGCGGGGGCGGCCGCCAACGGGTTCGGTTTTTACGAGGCCCTGCTCTTTGACGGCCTGGGAAGCGCCACGTACGAACTCTTTCTGGAGACAACGCCCCCCTCGCTTAACGACCTTATATCCACCACCATAGGCGGCGCCTCAATGGGCGAAATGTTTCACCGTCTTTACCTGGAAATTGATTCTCCCTTCATGGTTATTGTCAGTCCCTTTGACGCGCTTAACAGCCTTTTGACAGGCCGCAAGCCCGAACGCGGACCCAGGAATTTGTACTCTTTTTCCGGTTTCGCCGGGGCCGGCTGGCTCAGCGCCGCCGCTTACGGCGAAAAGACCGGCAGGTTTGCCGCGTGGAACTGGCCGTCGGTGCATGTTGAAGGCAAGGTTGTCTACGGCGATCCCTTTGGAACGGAAGGCCGCGTTCCCTACGAGCATTTTGAACTTTCCATGGGAGGGGGCGCCAGCAACGGCTGGTACGACATGAAGTTTGTGACGGACGGCTACCTTTTTTCCTTTTCGCCTTCGGGAAGCGAAACGGAGCGGTGGAGTACCGGCCTTAGCCTCTCTTACGACTTCTTTACGTCCCTTAATGTCGATTTTTTAAGCCAGGGCCTTGACTGGGCCGTGAAATACCGCCGTGTTTCAGGCGGCGGAACCGCCCTTGAGGTAAAGGCCCACGCGGGGTGGCTGGGCTTTGGGGGGTCCAATTATTACCTGTACAGCAGCTATGACAATTCGGTCAAATCGTACCGCGACTACGGAACGGGGGTAAACGCGAGGTTTTCCTGCTCGCTCTTGTTTCCCCGCGCGGGGACTCTTTCCCTTGAGGTGTATTCGTACGGGTTTTTTATTGTTTCCCACCGGGTGTACGGTTCCGAAGGGTGGGATTTCTGCAACTTTATTACGGCGTCCTATACGTTTCCCCTGGGGAACAATTTCTTCCTTGGCGCCTCGGACACGGTGACGGTAAAAAACGGCCGCTACACGGATGTTCCGGACGTGGACAAATACACCAATTCTTTCAAACTTTTCGCCGGCTGGGCCTGGGACGGCCCCGCGCGCCGGTAGAAGGAATGCTCGATTTAGCCTGAAAAAAATGAGCATTACTGCCGCGCGGCGAATTACCGGGTACCCAGGGCACCGGCGTTTACTTTCAAGTACCGCGAAGCTGCCAAAAAGCTGAAGAATTTTTTACCGCCAAGTCGAATAAGTCGAAGAAGGAAGAGAAAAACGAAACTTTGTACCGGAACTT